>JAEULQ010000048.1 GCA_016792685.1 Tabrizicola sp.
TGATCATCGGGGACTCCTTCGGTTACAGGCCCAAGCCTAGTCGCGAAGCCGGGGAAGAAAAAGGCCCCCTTTGATGGAGCCAAATTGATTGGGATCAAGGTAGCGCGCGACGCTTTGTGCAGGGCTTGCCAAGTCCATCTCAGGGAGGGCGGCATGGAAGACAGTCAGCTGATCACGAAAGTCGGGGCAGGGCCGGTCGAGGTTCGGACCGGCCCCCCGACGGAACCCCCGACGGAGCCCCCGACGCAACCCCCGACCGGGGCCGCTATTGGGCCCAAGACGTTTCCGGCGGCAAGTCCGCTGCATCAAGCTTTTGAATCCGGCCGCTACCCATATGCGCGGCTGATGGGGCGGGCGGCATATGAAACCGAGAAGGCCAAGCTGCAGGCCGAGCTTCTGAAAGTGCAGATCTGGGCGCAGGAGACCGGGCAGAAGTTCGTGATCCTGATGGAGGGGCGCGATGCGGCGGGCAAGGGCGGCACGATCAAGCGGTTCATGGAACACCTGAACCCCCGCTATGCCAGGGTCTGCGCGCTGACCAAGCCCAGCGACGTGGAGAAGGGCCAGTGGTTCTTTCAGCGCTACATCGCGCATCTGCCGACGGCGGGGGAAATGGTGTTCTACGACCGCTCCTGGTACAACCGGGCGGGGGTGGAGCGGGTGATGGGGTTCTGCACGCCCACCGAATATCTGGAATTCATGCGCCAGGCGCCAGAATTGGAGCGTATGCTGGTCCGGTCCGGCATCCGGCTTTACAAGTACTGGTTCAGCGTGACCCGGGAAGAGCAGCGGGCGCGGTTCCTGGCACGGGAAACCGATCCGCTGAAGATGTGGAAGCTTTCCCCCATCGACAAGGCGAGCCTTGACCGCTGGGACGACTACACCGAGGCGAAGGAGGCGATGTTTTTCTACACCGACACCGCCGATGCGCCCTGGGTGATCGTGAAGTCGAACGACAAGAAACGTGCGCGGCTGAACTGCATGCGGCATTTCCTGTCGACGCTGGACTATCCGAACAAGGACGCTGAGGTCGTCGGAACGCCCGATCCGCTGATCGTCGGACGCGCAGCACAGGTGCTGGGAATGACGCCCGACATCTATGACGCGGCCACGCATCCCGCGATGCAGCGCGGATGAGTTGGTCCCTGTCGCCTCCTGCTTTCCCAAAGGATTGACACATGATGCACGGGCAGAGAAAAATCGGCCCGTGCAGGGCGCCATGGGGTCGCTGGGGGCACGGGAAAAAAGGGAGATAGACATGCAGGGAAGTATCTTGTCGAGGATTGTCGCGATGTCTTTGGGCCTGGGGTTGGTGCTGAGCCTGTCCGCCTGCTATTCCGGCCCGGTACCGCCGGCGACGCCAACGCCGGTGATGGAAAAAAGCGACTCGAGCGAAAAGTCGTCCAAGCCGACGCCGCCGGAACCGCCGGTCGATGATCTGCCGGTTCTCCGGTAAGGCTCGGTTGGGCGGCGGGACGACCGCTACCGGATAAGGCCGATGGAAAATCGGCCACTGCTGCTTGTGAGAGACAGCCGGACACCATAGGTTCCGGCTGTTTCATTTGGCGAAGCTGGTGCCAGCGAGGAGCGTGATTTGCCCGGACACTGGAACACGATGGCCATTTTGGCGGCAATCTCGGCCCTGCCAGCGCCTGCTCTGGCCCATCCCCATGTCTGGATCGACACAAGGGTCGAAGTGATCCTGAACGACAGGAACGAGGCGACAGCGGTCCGGATCGGCTGGACCTATGACGATCTGTATTCCCTTTATATCGTGGGCGACATGGGGCTTGACCCGGACTGGGATGGCAAGCTGACGGCCGAAGAGGAAGCCCAGCTTGCCGGTTTCGACATGAACTGGATCGAGGGTTTCGCGGGTGACAGCTATGCCCTTCTGGGCGAGGCGGAGCTGGTACTGTCGGGACCGAAGGACTGGACGGCGAGCTATGCCGAGGGCCGGATCACCACAAGCCATCTGCGAAGCTTCGACGCACCGGTCAAAATCGGGGAAGTGCCTCTGATCGTGCAGGTCTATGATCCGGGGTATTATGTGGCCTATTCGATTCCGGATGATCCGGTTGTGACGGGCGGCGTGGGCTGCCTGGCGGAAACCTATGTGCCAGATCTTGACGCGGCGGATGCGGCCCTGAAGGAGGCTTTGGCCGAGTTCACGCCGGATGTCGATCTTGAGATGCAGTTCCCGGCAATCGGGCGGAACTATGCCGAAGAGGTTCGTGTCACATGCGCCGCGCCCTGACCTACGGGGGGCTGGCGCTTTTCGCGCTGGTCGTGGTGTTGTGGCTGGCCGGGGCGCTCGAGGGGGCGCAGGCCTGGCTGCAGGCCGCCCAACGCGCGACACAGGACCAACTGGCTGGCGCGATCCGTGCCCTGCGCGGAGGCGAGCAAGGCGCCCTGGCGGCCTTCTGGGCCTTGTGTTTCGGCTATGGCGTCCTGCATGCAGCGGGGCCGGGACATGGCAAGCTGGTGATCGGCGGCTACGGCGTTGCGCGGCGGGTGCCGGTCGGGCGGCTGGCGGGTTTGGCGCTGATCTCGAGCCTGGCGCAGGCGGCGGTGGCTGTGGGCCTTGTCTATGCGCTGGTCGCCCTTCTGGGACGGACGCGGCTTGCCGTCGAGGGGGCGGCGGAGCGCTGGGTGACACCTCTTGGACACGCGATGATCGCGGGTCTTGGGCTTTGGCTGATCTGGCGGGGGCTGAGCACGCTGCGCAGGCGGGGGTGGTCGGGGCAGGGTGGTCATGACCATGATCCCGATCACGATCATGCCCACCACGACCATGGGCATTCCCACCACGCCCATGGCCCCCATGACCACGGGCCCCATGACCACGGGCCACAGTGCAACCACGCGCATGGGCCGACGCTGGAGGCGGTCGAGCGGCTGACCGGCTGGCGCGATGCGCTGGCACTGGTGGTGGGGATCGCGCTGCGGCCCTGTTCGGGGGCGCTTTTCGTGCTGATCCTGACCTGGCAGTTGGGGATTGCCCTGGCCGGAGTGATCGGGGCGTTTGTGATGGGCCTTGGTACAGCCCTCGTGACCGTAGCAGCGGCCGTCCTTTCGGTCTGGGCGCGCGAGGGGGCCTTTGCCGGGCTTGGTGGCGGTCGGGTTGGGCGCGTCATGCCTTGGCTTGAACTGGCCGTGGGGGCGGTGATCGCGACGGCGGCCCTGGGTCTTCTGGTCGAAAGCCTCTGACGCCGCATTGCGGCGGAAGCTGCGGCTTGTGGAAGACGTGCGGGCGGCGTAAGCCAGCCAAATGACGCAGCAAATGTCCAATTCCACCCACGCGAGGGAGACTCTCGTGCTGGGGGTTCCCCTCATCGGGTCGTCTCTGGCGCAGATGGCCTTGCATGTGACCGACACGGTCATGGTCGGCTGGTACGGCGTCGTGCCGCTTGCCGCGGTCGTGCTTGGCGCTTCGTCCTTCTTCATCATCTTTGTGGTGGGATCGGGATTTGCCAAGGCAGTGATGCCGATGGTGGCGGCCGCACTTGGCCGCGAGGATGAGACCCAGGTCCGCCGCGACACGCGGATGGGGATCTGGCTGTCCATCGCCTATGGCATCCTGACCTTGCCGATCTTCTGGTGGTCGGGGCCGATCCTTCTGGCGCTGGGGCAGGATCCGGAGGTTTCGGCCATTGCGCAGGATTACATGCGGATCGTGGGGTTTGGCCTGGCGCCCGCGCTGGTGGTGACGGTGCTGCAAAGCTATCTGTCGGCACTGCACCGGACGCAGGTGGTGCTTTGGGTGACGCTGGCGGCGGTTGGTCTGAACATTGCGGTCAACTGGGCGTTGATCTTCGGCAACTGGGGTTTTCCCGAGATGGGCGCCCGCGGGGCGGCGGTGGCGACGATATCCACCCAGGTCCTGTCGCTGATCGGGCTGGGGCTTTATGCGGGCCTCTTGCCGGAGTTGAAGCGGTTCCATCTGTTTCAGCGGTTCTGGCGGCCGGACTGGCAGGCGATGCGGCAGGTCTGGCGGCTGGGACTGCCGATCGGGTTGACCGGGCTGGCCGAAGGCGGTCTTTTCCAGGCCTCGGCGCTGATGATGGGCTGGATCGGCACGGTGGAACTTGCCGCGCATGGCATCGCGCTGGAAGTGGCGGCGCTGACCTTCATGATGCATGTGGGCATTTCCAGCGCGGCGACGATCCGGGTGGCGCGCTTCGATGGGCAGGGCGACAGAGTAGCCTTGCGGCAGGCCGCCAAAGTGGCGGTGGTGATCTCGCTGGGAATTGCTGTGGCCTCGGTGGTCCTGTTCCTGAGCATACCGGAACCGATCGTTGCGCTGTTCCTGGATCTGGAAAAGCCGGAAAGCGCTGCGATCCTCGCCTATGGCACCATGCTGCTGGGCCTGGCGGCCCTGTTTCAGCTGGCGGACGGTATCCAGGTCATGGCGCTGGGCCTCTTGCGCGGGGTGCAGGACACAAGGGTGCCGATGTGGCTGGCGGCGGTCAGCTACTGGCTGATCGGCATTCCCTGCAGCTATCTGCTGGCCTTTCCGTTGGGGTTTGGCGGAGCGGGCCTGTGGCTGGGCCTGGTCGTCGGCCTGATCTGCGCGGCGGGGAGCCTGATGTGGCGGTTCTGGCGGCTGGCGCGCTAGCGCCAGAGATGGCTGAAGCTTGCAAATCGGCCCTGCAGCTTTGAGATCAGCCGGTTGAAGCGGCCAGGATGCGGAATGTCCCCGGTGGAGAGCCGGTCCAGCGCGACCTCGGGCGGGCAGGGGCGGCGGGTGACGGGGTCCCAGTAGCGCGGATAGGCGATGAGCGCGGCATGGGCGAGTTGCGCCAGGTCGGGTCGGGCCTTGCGCCAGGGCGGCACCGGGCCAAGGTCGCGGGTCAGACCCCAGCCGGCATAGAAGGGCGCGCCAAGGCAGGTGACGGGCAGGCCGCGGATCAGGGCCTCGAACCCCAGAAGCGAGGTCATGGTCCAGACTTCCTGCACCTCGTCCAACAGGCGGACCGGACTGGCGTTGTGGACGATCACGTCGGCAAGGCCCTGCAGTCTTTCCGCCGGGATCGCACCGCTGCGCAGGCCCGCCTCGACATCGGGATGTGGCTTGTAGATCAGGATGGCCCCCGGGTTGGCCGCGCGTGCCGCCTGCAGAAGGGCAAGGTTGGTCCTGACTGCACCGCCGCCTTGCAGAATGGATGCGTCGTCCTCGACCTGGCCCGGAACAAGGATGCGGTGGCCCTTTGGCAGCTTTGGGAGTGGCTGTCCGGACAAGTTGTATTTGGAGAGCCTCTCGGCCCTAAGGCGTGAAAGCAGGGCTTCGGCCCGGTCGCGGCCAAGGGCAGAGAGTGGCATCGCGATCAGGCTGTCCAGCCGGGAAGGGCGGGAGGGATCATAGTAGATACCCAGGTCGTCGGTGACGAGCGAAAGCGGCGGGACCAGTTCGGCGCCCAGCCCGCGCGAGCGCAGGAAGCCGTCCTCGACCCGCAGGCAGGGGGCGGACGGGGTGAAACCGGCGGGCTCCTTGCCTGCCCAAAGCAGAAGGGAGCGTCCGGTGCGGGTGGCAAGGGCGTTGGCGGCGACCGGGTCGTCGCGAAAGCGCAGTGGCCTTGTGGCGCCGAAGACCTGTTGCAGGCGCCCGCGTTTCCAAAGCCGCATTCCGGCGGCGACATGGCCCCGGCGGTCCTCACGATAGGCACGGGTCTCGGCTTCCAGCTGTCGGATGACGTCTTCCGGCCGGCAAAGCCGGTCGCGGCAGGGGTCGTACCAGAGCGGCGCGATGCAGAGGGCGCCGGCCACAAGCTCTTCGCGGCTAAGGGTACGGTTGCGGCGGGGAAGGGGCTGAGCGTCTTGGGTCAGGCCCCATCCCATGTAGAAGGGCTGGCCAAAGACGCGGGGCCGGTGACCGTGCAGGATCGCCTCGAAGCCCAGTTGCGAGGAGACGGTGTAGACCTCCGCCGCCGCCGCAAGAAGGCGGTGGGGCGACACCGGAGCAGTCAGCAGCGAAACGCGGCCCACGGCGTCGTCTGGACCGAAATGGCCGGGGCGCAGGTTCAGGGCCGTTTCCGGATGGGTCCGGATCACGATGCGAGCGTCGGGGTGATCGTTCATCGCGGCGGTCAGCATCTCGCGGAAACGGGCCTCGGACGCGCCGGAATGGCGGATCGAAGCATCCCCGCGGGTCTGGTCGACGACCAGAATGAAGCCCGGATCGGGCACAGGCAGGTCTGGGTCAAAATTGTTGTATTTTGAAATATCTGTCTCAAGAAGCAAAGAAGTTAGCTGTCTTGCTTCATGCAAAATGTTCGATTCTGTAAAGTCATACGTCTGCAGGATCTGTTCCATACGCGACGGCGCATGGCTGTCGTAATGCGATCCTATAGGGTCGAATAATAGGCCAAGCGGCGCGGCGCCACCCGCACGGCCGGGCAGGACCGAGCGGAGGAAGGCATCCTCGACCCGGACCAGGGGAGCCTGGTATCGCGAGGCGACCCATTCGCCACGCCAGGCGGTCGGACTGTGACCCCAGACCAAAACCCCATCGCCGGGGCGCGGCAGGCCCAGGCGCAACTCGTGGCCGGCCAGTTCCAGAATCCGCTGCAACCGGCGGTCGCGCAGGAACGAAAAGTTCTGGTGGGCGAGGCGTCGGGGAACCCCGCTTAGCGCTTCGGGCCAGACCGGGCCGGCCACGGCGCGGTCAGTTCCCCGAATTCGCAGTCGATGCGATGTTTGCGGCCGCCCCTGTGGTGCCCGTGATCGCGCCCAGCGTCTTTTGCCATTGCACGAAGGGCGCCTCGGTGACGTAGAGCGTGTCGCCATCGCGGATCTGGAAATCGCGCGCCTCGAAAAGGCCGGTGGGCTCGGTCAGGTCCAGAACATAGACGATGCGCTGGTCGCCGATCAGGTCGGTCCGGCCCAGCACGGCCCGTGCGATTTCTTCGCTTTCGTCGCGCAGGACGAAAACCCCTGTCGGGTCGGCTGACATGGTCGAAAGCCCGCCCACTGTCGCGATCGCCTCAAGCGCAGAGAGGGTCTCGGTCTCGAAGGGAACCAGGCTTTGCGCGCCGGTTGCCCCAAGCGCGATGAACTTGCGGCTGTCTTCCTCGATCACGATCTTGTCGCCGGGCCGCAACGCGATATCGAGTGCAGGATTGTCGTAGAGATCCTTCAGCCAGATCCGCCCGGTGTGGCTGCCACGGGTCACCCGCACGATCGTCACGCCTGGATCGATGGTGACCCCGCCCGACTTGGCCAGCATCGAGGCAAGCGTGCGGGTCGAGGCTTCGATCGGATAGACCCCATTGGCCCCCGCCTGGCCGGAGATCGACACGGTCGAACCCTCTCCGGGTGCACGGTTGACGCTGACCTGCGGATCGGGGGTCTGGTCTTCAAGCTTGCGCGTAATGGCCTGACGCAGCCCTTCCGGCGTCTGCCCGGCGGCTTTGATGCGTCCGGCATAGGGGATGTAGATATAGCCCTGCCCGTCGACCTGGATGTCATTGAGACTGGCGACCCGCTGTCCGGCGCTGCCCAGAAGCGGATCGTCCTTGACGTTTTCATAGACGGTGACACCCAGCGTGTCGCCCGGCGAGATCACGTCCGAGGCAAGGACACCCGCGTTGCGGAAGCCTTCGCTGAAGCCGAAACTGGGCTGCATCGCCGTCGCGCGCGACACCATGGGCGTGACCGGAACAATGAAGGCATTTCCCTGCTTGTCACTGGCCCCGGCGTAGATCTCGCGCTTGTTCGGGCCAGACCGCGGAAGGCCGCAAGAGGCGACCAAAGCCACCGATGCCAGCAAGGCTATCGCCTTGACCGTGGGCGAAGCTGAAAACGTCACTGCCTGTATCCCCTGCATTCGCTTCGGGTTTTTCTGCGGGGACTTTAGCGAAACGGACCCGGCCTGGCCAGTCCAGCCTGCGCAAATCAGCGCACGAGCCGCAACTGTTGCCGAGGTGCCGCTGTCCCTGAAGTAAGCGCCTGATACGGATCCTCGGGCGCGAGCATCATGTCCACAACCTGTCGTAGCAGCGCACGACGACCCCGCGAGGCGTAGAATCCCCCGACGATCTGCGAGGTTTCCAGCAGGAAATGCCGATAGTCACGGTAGGATCGGGTGTCGGGGCGCATCGGGGCGGCAAAGAACGCGTCCAGGGGTTGGGTCGACACGAATTCAGGCTTCGCATAGACTGCTGCGCCGAAGACCCGAAGCGGCAGCCCGCGCCAGAGCGCCTGCTGGCCCGCGGTCGAATTCACCGTCACCGCCGAGCGGGCGTCATTCAGCATCTGGGCCAGTTTGCCGCCGCGCACGAAATGGATCCGGTCCCGCAGGCCGTGAAGTTCGGCCAGGCGACGGATCTCGGGCAGGAGGGGCGCACGCCCGTCCTCAAGCGGATGGGCTTTGAAGACCAGATGGTGATGCGGCGGCGCCCCTTTGGCAAACCCCTCGATCACCAGGGCCAGGAAGTCGGTCATGCTGGCAAAGGGGGAATGGTCGCGGAAGCTTGCGTCATGTTCAAGCTGCAGGATCGCCAGGTGATAGGGAAAGCCGCCATGGCGAATGCGGTAGGTGGCAAGGCGCCGTTCCAGCCGGTGGAGCGGCATCAGCAGGAAGCGCTTGAGATACAAGCGAAACTCTTGCCCTACGGTCAGGGATCGATGTGGCCGGAAGTTACGGTAGGCGCGAAAGCCGAGTGCCACGAACCCGTGGTAGAGCGCGCCCCAGAACATGTGCTGGCGCATGTCGCCCCAAGTGCCCGGGGTGTCGGGCAGGTCGAGGTCGACCTTTGCCAGTGCGGTCTGCATTTCGGCAAGCCCAAGCGTCATCAGGCGGGAGTGGCCATTCGCGCCACCACGTTCGTAGGTGACCCAATAGGGCCGCAGGTAACCTTCCTCGAACACATGGACAGTGATGCCGCGCGCCTTGGCGAGGGCGACCGCCTGGGCATGGATCGGTCGCGTGTCGCCATAAAGCACCAGGTCGGTGATCTGGTGATCCGCCATGATCCTGGCGCAGGTAGCGGGCCAAAGGTCATGCGCTTCGCCAAAGCGGATATAGCCCGGACCAGGCCAGAAGACCCGGTCGCCAAGGTTGAAACCGACGCGCCAGACCTCTGCCCCGGCCGCGCGCAGCATGGCGCCCAACCGGTGAAACCAGGGCCCATGCGGCCCTTGCAGGAAGAGGAAACGGCGGTTCGCGTTGGTCACGGGCAAGATCTCACTTGGGCGGTCTTGCCCTAGTTCGGCATGAAATTACAGCGGAATTGGTCAGAAAGGGTGAATTGATCTTGGCTCAGGTGGCTGCAGACTTGCAAGGTGATGGGGCTGGGGCTAGGTCGAAGGAAAAGAGGGAGCGCGCGCATGTTCACCGGAATTGTCACCGATGTCGGCCGGATCGTCGAGACCAAGGTCACTGGCGACCTGCGCGCCCGCATTGCCACGCGCTACGATGTGGACCGGATCGACATTGGTGCCTCGATTGCCTGCGATGGGGTCTGCCTGACGGTCGTGGCGCTTGGGGACAAGCCGGAGAACTGGTTTGACGTCGAGATCTCGGCCGAGACGGTGTCCAAGACCAATCTGGGCAACTGGGCGCCGGGCAAGCGGGTGAACCTGGAACGTGCGCTGAAAGTGGGGGATGAGCTTGGCGGGCACATCGTCTCGGGGCACGTCGACGGACTGGCCGAAGTTGTCCGTGTCGCCTCTGAAGGAGGCTCGGTGCGCGTGACCTTCCGCGCGCCAGAGGCCTTGGCCCGGTTCATCGCGCCAAAAGGGTCGGTGGCGCTGAACGGAACCTCGCTGACGGTGAACGAGGTTTCGGGCACGGAATTTGGGGTCAACCTGATCCCGCATACGCAAGAGGTGACGACCTGGGGCGAGGTTGCGGTGGGCGACCGGGTGAACCTGGAGGTCGATACGATGGCGCGCTATGTGGCGCGGTTGCGGGACTATGACTGACATCGGGCATAATGGCGGGCCGTCGCTGGAAGGCGGGGTCAGTTGGCGGCGGCATTGCTGGTCCTCGGCGCGGGAGCGTTTGTTGCCGGTCCTTCCTGTCGAGGTAGTGCGGCTTCGGGTGAAGCGGGCCAAGGCGCTGGGGCTCGACTACAAGACCTATGCCGGAGTGCGGGCGGCAACGGGGCATGATGTGGTGGCGTTTCTGTTTTCGTCCAATGCCTTGCGGGTGTCTCTGGTGCAGCCGTCGATGCCGTTGGACCGGATGCAGAAGTTGGCCGAGGTGCAGTGTGGGCGGCTGGCGCTGGCCGTGGCGCCGCTGACGCCGGGAATGGTGGAGGCAGCCAATCGGGTACTGGATGGGGCCTGGCCTGCTCCCTATGCGCTGGCGGGGTTTGGTGAAATGCGGGATCGGGTACGGGCGGCGCTGGGGAAGGTGCCGTCTGATCAGGTGATCCTTGTCGGCGACCTTGGTCTGGAGCGCGACTGGTGCGCGGCGGGGCGGCTCGCGGGGTATCTGTCGGCAGAGCGCTATTTCGGGTGAGGCAGGTCGGGGACCTTGCACTTCCGGTCGCGCAGTGGGCGCTGTCTTGTCCTCCGTTCGCCGTCGCTATCTGTCCCGAAAGCAATAAAAAACGGCGGCCCTGAAGGACCGCCGTTTTGCTTTTCGTGAAGAAAGGTCAGGCCGCGCGACCGACGAGGACCGAGTCGACCTGCTTTGCGGCACCGGCTTCATCGACGCCCGAGACAGCCGCGACTTCGCGGGTCAGGCGTTCGAGGGCGGCTTCATAGAGCTGACGCTCGGAATAGGACTGCTCGCGCTGGTCGTCGGTGCGGTGCAGGTCGCGGACCACTTCGGCAATCGACAGAAGGTCGCCCGAGTTGATCTTCTGTTCGTATTCCTGGGCGCGGCGCGACCACATGGCGCGCTTGACCTTGGCCTTGCCCTTCAGCGTGTCGAGCGCCTTGGTGACCACATCGGGGGCCGACAGCGCGCGCATGCCGATTTCCACCGCCTTATGGGTGGGGACGCGCAGGGTCATTTTGTCCTTCTCGAAGGAGATGACGAAAAGCTCCAGCTGAATCCCGGCGATCTGCTGTTCTTCGATCGAGATGATCTTGCCCACGCCATGCGCGGGATAGACCACGAAATCGTTCGGACGGAATTCAGGCTTCTTCGACTTGGTCATTCAGCGTTCCCCAGTAAGGAGGCCCTTCCGCGACAAAGACCCCGCCCGCCCTGAACCCCGGTTCAGGCGTGTGGAGTTGAATTGTCACAAAAATTTCAGGCCCAGGCGGTGTGCTCTAAGCCGTCTATCAGGCGTCCATGCTTGTTTGTAAACAAATCATAACACAAAACGGCACTGATTCCAACTGCCGCGAAACTGGGCAGTTCAATCGTAGTCCGTTGAATTATCGTGCTTTCTTGCTTTGCAACCGATTCGCAAAACCGTGAGGCCACGAATCGGTTTGTCCGGTTCAGCCGCCGGTACCAGCGGCTTCGGAGAAATACTTCTCGCGTTTGCCGGTCTCGCCGTCACGCTCTTCGTAGCCCGGCATCGGGTCTTTCTTGGTGACGATCACCGGCCACTGCACCGCGTATTTGCGGTTGAAGGTGACCCATTCTTCCATGTCCGGCTCGGTATCCGGGCGGATCGCGTCGGCCGGGCATTCCGGTTCGCAGACGCCGCAGTCGATGCATTCGTCCGGGTGGATGACGAGCATGTTCTCGCCTTCGTAGAAGCAGTCGACCGGGCAGACCTCGACGCAGTCGGTGTATTTGCAGGCGATGCAGTTGTCGATGACGACATAGGTCATGGGCGTAGCTCTGGTGCGGATCACTTGCATGCCAGTTAGGCCATGCGCGCGGATCATTCAAGCGGGTCTGGTGCCGAGGCGTCGGGTTCTAGGTCGAGGTAAAGCGCTTGTGCTTCCGGGGCGGGGCCTCGGCGCAGGCCCAGGGCGAGGACGCGGATGACGCGGATTCGGTTGCCCTGTGGAAAGGTCAGCGTGTCACCGGGGGTCACATCGCGGCCGGGTCGGGTGATGCGGGTTCCGTTCACGCGGACGGAACCCGCTTCGATCAGCGCGGCAGCAAGGCTGCGAGACTTGCAGAACCGGGCCTGCCAGAGCCATTTGTCCAGCCGCAGTTTCGGTGCGGCAGTTGGATCAGGCTTGCCGGAAGGCCCGGCCAATCAGACCTTGCCCTTGAGAGCGAGCAGCGCGGCGAAGGGGTTGTCGGGGTCGATCGGCTTCTCAGCGCGCGGGGGGCGCGCCTCGTAGCTGGTCTTGCGTTCCTCGCGCTGGGGCTTGCCGCCCTTGCCATGATCGCGGCGGTCCGGGCGGTCGCCCTTCGGCCGGTCATGCTTGGGACGCTCGCCCTGACCCTCTTGCTTCGGCCGGTCACCGCGAGGGCGGTCGCCTTGGGGACGCTCGCCTTGGGGACGTTCGCCTTGGGGACGATCACCCTTCGGGCGGTCGCCACGCGGTGCACGCGGGGCTTCGCCTTCCTTGCGTTCGGGCCGGGGGCCGCGTTCGCCACCGCGTTCGGGGCGCTGAAAGCGGGGTTTCGGGGCCCAAGTGAAGGTGTAGTAGGCCTCCATCTCGGGCGTCGCAGGCTCGGCTTCGGGTTCCGGCGCGGGGGCCAGGATCGATACTTCCTCGGGGATCGGCACGCCTGCGGCGATGGCGGCGGCGGCTTCTTCCGAGATTTCCGGGGCTTTCGGCGCCTCGGCCGTCTTGACCTTCACCCGTTCGGCCTTTTCGCCCTTGTAGCCCAGGCCACCCATCAGGTCGGCGAACTGGTCCAAGGTCATGCCGGTGATCGACAGCATGTCGGGCGTGGCTTCAAAGCCTGCACGGCTGTCTTTCTGGCGCAGGATGTCCGCCAGGCGTTCCAGCATGTCGATGCGGATCGCGCGGGTTCCCGCCGGGTGATAACCCGCCAGCGTGTAATGCTGCTTCGGCACTTCGGCCATGTTCGGGATGGTCACCAGCCCCGGCGGCGGGCTTTCGGGGAATTCCTGAAGTCCGTTCCAGAGCGACCAGAGCACCAGCCGCAACCGGGTCGGCGCGGGCTTGAGCAGCGCAGGCAGGAAAATCGTGAACTGGCCGAAACGGACGCCGTGCTTGCGAAGGGCGCCGCGGGCGTCCTGGTCCAGCTCCTTGACCTCGGCGGCCACGGCTTCGCGGGGCAGGACACCCATGGCTTCCGACAGGCGGAAGGCAAAACCGCGGGCAAGGCCGGTCAGGGCCTCGTCGCGGGCCATGGCGAGCAGGGGCTCGAACTGGGCAGCGACCTTGCGGTCGATGAAATGCTGCAGGCGGCGGCGGACCTTTTCGGCGACCTCTGGCCCGGCTTCCTCGTCCACGAAGGCCTCTACGGCCGGCTTGGCGGCTTCGGCGCCCTTGACCAGCTTTCCCACCGCATTGGTGCCCCACATGAGGCCACCCTGTTCGGTGAAATCAAGCTCGGTGTCCGGCGCATTGTAGAAGCGGTCGGCGCGGAGGTGGAATTCAGGCTTCAGCGCCTGCAATGCGGCCTGGGCCAGCGTGCGGGCGGCATCGGGTGACGTCGAGGCATCCTGCTTGAAGCGGAAGCCTTCCAGTTT
>JAEULQ010000049.1 GCA_016792685.1 Tabrizicola sp.
GGTCGTCCTGGGCCTTGTCTGGGGGGCGACCGGCCTCGCTTTGCCTGGTCCGGTCAACGAGTTCATGACGCTTCTCGGCGCGGCCGCCACACCCTGCGCGCTTTTCGCCATCGGTGCTTCGCTTGCCGGTCGTTCCGCCGAGCGGGCCGAGGTCGCGGCCTGGCTGTCCTTTGCCAAGCTTGTCCTGCATCCGGCGGCCGTCGCGCTGGCCTGCTGGGCACTGGGCGTCGGTGGATTTGCTGCAGGCGTAATGATCGCCGCCGCGGCCTTGCCCGTGGCAGGCAACGTCTTCATTCTTGCGCAGCATTACCGGGTTGCGCCGCAACGCGTTTCCACCGCGATCCTTCTGTCCACCGCGGCCTCGGTCCTGACGGTGACAGCGGTGATCGCGATGATCAGCCAGGGGGGCTACACATGAAGACCGTATCGGAGAACCGGGCCTTCGGCGGGGTGCAGGGCGTCTATACCCATGCCTCGACCGCTTGTCGCTGCGACATGACCTTCGGCCTCTTCCTGCCGTCCCAGGCCGAAGACGGGCCGGTGCCGCTCTTGTGGTTCCTGTCGGGACTGACCTGCACGCACGAGAATGCGATGATCAAGGCCGGCGCGCAGCGTTGGGCGGCCGAAGCGGGGATCGCGCTTTGCTTCCCCGATACCTCGCCGCGCGGCGAGGGCGTGGCCAATGATCCCGACTTTGCCCTTGGCCAGGGCGCAGGCTTCTATGTCAACGCCATCCGAGAGCCCTGGGCGCCGCATTTCCGGATGTGGGACTATGTCACCGACGAATTGCCCCGCCTCCTCTTCAACGCCTTTCCGCTGGCCGAAGAGGTTCAGGGCATCACCGGCCATTCCATGGGCGGTCACGGCGCCCTGACCATCGCGATGAGCTTCCCGGGCCGTTTCAAGTCGGTCTCTGCCTTCGCGCCGATCTGCAACCCGACCGCCAGCGACTGGGGCCGTCCGCAACTTTCTGCCTATCTCGGGCCTGACGAGTCGTCATGGGCGGCACATGATGCCACCTTGCTCATGCGGCGCCGGGGGTTTGACGGGCCGATGCTGGTCGATCAGGGGACGTCCGACCAGTTTCTCGACAAGCTCCGCCCCGAGGCCCTGGCCGAAGCGATGGCACAAGGGCGCCAGGGCGGAACATTCAGGATGCAGAAGGGCTATGACCACAGCTATTTCTTCGTCTCGACCTTCATGGAGGACCACGTTTCCTTCCATGCTCAGGCTTTCCTGGGCTAGGGCGCTAGTGCTTGTCCTTGCCTGCGCGCTGATGATCGCACCGTCCGCTCAGGCGAGTCCCGCAGACACGGTCCTGTCGGCCATCAACGCCGCCCGCGCCAAGGCCGGCTGCAAACCATTGCGGCTGGACAACCGGCTTGTCGCGGCCGCCCGAAGCCATGCCCGCGCAATGGCCGAGCAGAACTTCTTCGGTCATTCCGGGCGTGACGGCAGCCGGATCTCTTCCCGGATCAGAGGGCAGGGCTATGACTTCCGCAGCGCGGCCGAGAACATCGCGGCTGGTCAGAAGTCGGCCAATGCGGTGGTCCAAAGCTGGATGCAAAGCGCGGGCCATCGGCGCAACATCCTGAATTGCCGGATGACCGAGACCGGGATTGCCGTGGTCTATCAGGCCGACGACAAGCCGATCGGCGGCAGCCGCTATCCGCTCCGCTACTACTGGGTTCAGGTCTTCGCGGCACCCTAGACCTGCATCCGCTTGCGTCCCGGTGGCCCCATCCGGCAGATCGGCGCCGGGTCGGAAGGGTCTGTCTTGAAGCTGTGACCCTCCGTCTCCATCTTCCCCCTGTCGGGGCAAGGATGCGATGACGCGCGGCGAGAGAAGATTTCAGCGGCAATTCGAGGCGCTCGAGCGCCTGTTCCCGCCGCTGCGCGGGCCAATGTCGCATCTGCGTCAGGACAGCTGGTTTCCCATCCGCTTTCCCCTTGCCCTGGTCCTGATCTGCGGCGGGCTCTTGTCCTTCCTGCCGGTTCTCGGCGTCTGGATGCTGCCGCTCGGCCTTCTGCTGCTTGCCGTCGACCTGCCAGTGCTGCGCGGCCCGATCTCGGTCTTCCTCATCCGGGGCAGGCGGTCGGCCAAGCGCTGGTTCCGCCGCTGGCGCAACTGGCGCAAGGGGCCGGACCGGTCCTAATCGGCCTCGTCACCAAGCTCCTGCGCCAGGAACCGCTCGAAGTCATCAAGATCCAGCGGGTCCACCTGTCCGAAGGCCCGCATCCAGACCGAAGCCTCGCGCATTGCATCGGGCTCAAGCTTGCACCAGATCACCCGCCCCCGCTTTTCCCGGCTGATCAGACCCGCGTCAGACAGGACCGCCAGGTGCTTCGAAATCGCGGCAAGGCTCATCGCGAAGGGCTCGGCGACGTCGGTGACCGCCATGTCGTCTTCCAGAAGCATCGCCAGGATCGCCCTTCGCGTCGGGTCGGCCAGGGCGGCAAAGACGGTATCAAGGCGGTTGGTCATCGGGTGACTATTTCCCGGGCTCCGGCAATCGTCAACCGCCAGGTTGAATATGCAATTGCCGCCCCACAGCCAGGGCGCGCTGCCAGTTTTGCATAAAAATGCTTTTTTATCAGATAATTAAGCCGCACCCTCTTCACTTGACTCTCGCCGGCGTGATCCGTAGGTTCCGCCCGACTGTAAAGGGGCCTTGTCATGGCGTCCGAACCCGATCCCGACCGGCTGCGCGCACTTGAGGCGCGGCTTTCCAAGGTGAAGGTTCAGGTAGAGCCGCCAAGGACCAATACGGTCAAGGGTTTCTCGCAGGGCGAGGTGGCCTGGAGGATGGTGATCGAGCTGGTGACAGGCATGCTCCTGGGCGTCGGCATCGGTTACGGGCTGGATGTGCTCTTTGGCACGCTTCCCGTCTTCCTGATCATCTTCTCGCTCTTCGGCTTTGCCGCGGGCGTCAAGACGATGCTTGGCTCGGCAAGGCAACTGGCAAAGGACGCGGCGGACAAGGCTGCGAAAGACGAAGGGAACTGACGATGGCGACGACCGGGGAAGAGCACGCTGCTGGCGGACTTCAGATCCATCCGATGGATCAGTTTGTGGTCAAGCCGCTCTTCGGCGAAGGCCCCATCGAATGGTATACCCCGACGAACGTCACCCTCTGGATGGGCATCGCCGTCCTCGCGATGATCGCGCTTCTGGTCCTGTCGACCCGCCGCCGCGCCATCGTCCCCTCGCGCGGGCAGTCGGTGGCCGAGCTCTTCTACGGCTTCATCCACAAGATGGTCGAGGACGTCGCGGGCCATGAAGGCCTGAAGTTCTTCCCCTATATCATGACGCTTTTCATGTTCGTCTTCCTGTCGAACATGCTGGGCCTGATCCCGATGTCCTTCACCACGACGTCGCATATCGCGGTCACGGCGGTGCTGGCCCTTCTGGTCTTCCTGACCGTCACGCTGGTCGGCTTCTACCGCAAGGGCATCGGCTTCCTCTCGATGTTCTGGGTCTCCTCGGCCCCTCTGGTCCTGCGCCCGATCCTCGCGGTGATCGAACTCATCTCGTATTTCGTGCGGCCCCTCAGCCACTCCATCCGTCTTGGCGGCAACCTGATGGCCGGTCACGCCGTGATCAAGGTCTTCGCGGGCTTTGCCGGCGCGATGGGCGTGGCCTCGGTCGTCCCGATCGCTGCCATCGCCGCGATCTACGGCCTCGAACTGCTGGTGGCAGCGGTCCAGGCCTACGTCTTCACCATTCTGACCTGCGTGTACCTGCGCGACGCCGTCGGCGACGCCCACCACTAAGGTCCGGACAACCAACCACAGCATTCCATCCATAGGAGAGACATCATGGAAGGCGATATCGCAGAAATGGGCAAGTTCATCGGCGCCGGTCTGGCAACGATGGGTCTGGGCGGCGCCGGCATCGGCGTGGGCCACATTGCCGGCAACTTCCTGTCGGGCGCCCTGCGCAACCCGTCGGCTGCCCCCGGCCAGATGGCCAACCTCTTCGTCGGCATCGCCTTCGCGGAAGCTCTCGGGATCTTCTCGTTCCTGATCGCTCTGCTGCTGATGTTCGCCGTCTGATCCTTAGAACCTGACTTCCGGGCCAGTCTGCGGGCTGGCCCTGGTTCCAAAGGTTTAGGAGAGACGACATGGCAACCGAAGCACATGGCGAGGCCGAAGCGGCTGTGGGCATGCCCCAGCTGGATTTCTCGACCTGGCCGAACCAGATCTTCTGGCTTCTGGTCACGCTGGTC
>JAEULQ010000067.1 GCA_016792685.1 Tabrizicola sp.
GGTCGGTCCGCATACGCCCGAAGTGGCGGTACGGCGGCTTTTGCCGACCATCCGCTACGATGTCCGGTTTGAAAGCGACCGGTTGCGGGATCTGGGCGTTGTGGCGCATCATCGCATGGCACAGGGTGCAAGCCCGGAAGAGAACGCCCTGCAACTGGCGGCTTTCCTGGACATCCCGTCCAGCCAGGCGCAGGAGATTGCCGCGACCGATTATCTTTTTGTGGATTAGGGACATGAGCTGGAGCTACGACCCCAACAACATCTTCGCCCGCATCCTGCGGGGCGAAATTCCGAACCGGACGGTGATGGACACGCCGCATACGCTGGTCTTCCATGACATCCATCCCCAGGCCCCGGTTCATGTGCTGGCGATCCCGAAGGGCGCCTATGTGAGCCTGGATCATTTCGCAGCCGAAGCCTCGGCCGAGGAGCTGGTGGATTTTCACCGAACCGTGGCCAAGACTTGCGCCATTCTTGGCCTGAGCGGGACCGAGGGCTTTCGGGCGATCACCAATGCGGGTGAGCATGGGATGCAGGAAGTCCCGCATTACCACCTGCATATCCTGGGCGGCCGGGTGATGGGCCGGATGGTCGAGCGCGCCTGAAACCGCAAGCTTCGGGTCGCCGCTTCCGTGCGGAGCGGGCATCTTCCGGGAAAGCGGAGGATGACATGCGTTATGTGGCGATACCGACAGAACTGGCCCGGCACTACCAGGCCGGGGGGCAGGATGCGAACGGGCAGGTACCGGAGCGGGTGGTGTCGGATGGGGGCGGCAATCCCTGTCGCCATTGTCTGCGGATGGTCCCGAACGGAGCCGGGATGCTGATCCTGGCACATCGGCCGTTTCCCGGTCCGCAGCCCTATGCCGAACTGGGCCCGATCTTCCTGTGTGCCGACCCTTGCCAGCAGGGCGGAGGCGAGGCCCGGCCCGAGGCGCTGGCCTCGCCGGACTATATCGTCCGGGGCTATGGCGCAGATGACAGGATCGTCTACGGCACCGGGGGCGTGGTGGCGACCGGGGCGATTCCGGTGCGGGCGGAGGAGCTTCTTGCCGACCCGCGGGTGGCCTACCTGCATGTGCGATCCGCCCGGAACAACTGCTATCAATGCCGGATCGACCGCTAGGTTCGGGCGGTTTTCAGATTGAGCGGCGGAGCGCCGCAAGTCTTTTCTCTCGCGCCCGCGCGCTTTGAGCGCGGGCGCGAGGCTGAGGGGGCGCTGCCCCCAGGGGCCTTGCGGCCCCTCCCCCGGGATATTTGCGTCAAGGTGAAAGAGCGGGTCAGGGATGCGGGTTTTCGGCGTCCCAGGCTTTCAGCCAGCGTTTCGGGGCGGCGTCGCGCCATTGCTGGATGAGGCGGGCCTTCGCCCAGCCCTCGTCGATCCGCCCCGCACGGGCGAGGATCAGGCCATGGGGCGTGTAATGGGGGTGGAGGAAGAAGGTCTCCGGATCCGCGGCCAGCAGCATTTCGCGTTCCTCCGGCCCGGCCTTGAACGGGGCGCCATCAGCAAGGGCGGCCCAGTAGCACCACATCTTGCCATGGGCTTTCAGGACTTCGTGGCCCCAGGGATGGGCGAGGGTGACCTCGGGCAGGTTTAGCCCGAGGGCGAGCGCATTGAGTTCGGGCCAGGAGGCGATCACTGCGGAACGCAGATGGGGTTGTCGAGCGGAGGGGTGCCCTCGAAGCTGATGATCTGGGTGTCCTGGACCATGATCCGCCAGCCACCCTCGACCGCCTGCCAGGCGCCGAGGCCGTAGATCGGGTGTTCGGCATAGCAAGTGTCCTGGGACAGGATATAGGCATCCGCCTCGCCGTCGGCCTTGGAGGTGAGTGTCGCTTTGCCCTCGGCCGCATCGCCAAGGATATAGACCGCGCCGGTCGCCTGATCGGAGAGTTCGGTTTCGGCCAGGGCGGGGGTGGCCAGAAGGGTGAGGAGTGCAAGCAGTGTCTTTTGCATCTTGTGTCCTTTCGTCAATGCGCTTCGGCCCAGTTCCGGCCTTTGCCCGCGTCCACTGCGAGGTGGACCTTCAACGCGACGGCGGGATGGGCGGCGCCCTCCATCGTGTCCTTGGCGGCGGCGATCAGGCGGTCGGCTTCGCCTTCGGCGACTTCAAAGAGAAGTTCGTCGTGGACCTGGAGGAGCATCCTCGCGTCGATGCCCTGGATCGCGGCGGGCATCCGGATCATTGCCCGACGGATCACGTCAGCAGCGGTGCCCTGTATCGGCGCGTTGATCGCGGCGCGTTTGGCGAAGCCGGCGCCTGGGCCTTTGGCGTTGATCTCGGGCGTATGAATTTTGCGACCAAAAAGGGTCTGAACATGACCGTTTTCCTGCGCAAACTTTACAGTATCGGACATGTAGGTCCTGATGCCGGGGAACCGCTCGAAGTATCGGTCAATGAAGCCCTGCGCTTCGGCCCGCGGAATGCGGAGGTTGCGGGCGAGGCCGAAGCCGGAAATGCCGTAGATGACGCCGAAGTTGATCGCCTTAGCCTTGCGGCGGATGTCAGAGGTCATCTGGTCGAGGGGGACGTTGAACATCTCGGACGCGGTCAGGGCGTGGATGTCGATCCCGTCCTCGAAGGCGCGGCGCAATTCGGGGATATCGGCGATATGGGCGAGGATGCGAAGCTCGATCTGGGAGTAGTCGAGACTGACCAGGATGCGGCCCGAAGGCGCCACGAAAGCCTCGCGGATCCGGCGGCCTTCCTCGGTACGGACGGGGATGTTCTGCAGGTTCGGGTCGGTTGAGGCCAAGCGGCCGGTGTTGGCCCCAGCGATGGAATAGGAGGTGTGGACCCGGCCCGTGTCCGGGTTGATCGCCTCTTGCAGGGCATCAGTATAGGTGGATTTGAGCTTGGCGATCTGGCGCCAGTCGAGGATTCTTGCCGCCAGTTTGGCGCCTTGCGGGTGGCTGTCTTCCAGCGTGGTGATGTCTTCCAGGATGTCGGCGCCGGTGCCATAGGCATCGGTCTTGCCCTTCACGCCGCCGGGGATTTGCAGCCGGTCGAAGAGGATTTCGCCCAGTTGCTTGGGGGAGCCGACGTTGAACTTCTCGCCCGCGATGGACTGGATTTCCTCTTCCAGTTGGACAAGCTTTTGCGCGAAGACATTGGACATGCCGCGAAGGACGTCGCGGTCGACCTGGATGCCTGCCATCTCCATATCGGCAAGGACGGGGACGAGGGGGCGTTCCAGGGTTTCATAGACGGTGGTGACGCGGGCGCGGTGCAGCTGGGGCTTGAAGAGCTGCCAGAGGCGCAGGGTCACATCGGCGTCTTCGGCGGCGTATTTGACCGCGTCGTCGATGGCGGTCTTGTCGAAGGTGATCTGGGATTTTCCGCTGCCGAGCAAGGACTTGATCGGGATCGGCTGGTGGCCGAGATAGAGGTCCGAGAGCGTGTCCATCCCGTGGTTGTTGAGACCCGCCTGCATAGCGTAGCTCATCAGCATGGTGTCGTCGAAAGGGGTGATCCTGATCCCGTGGCGAGCGAAGATCTTCCAGTCGTATTTCATGTTCTGGCCGATCTTGAGGATCGCGGGGTCCTCCAGCAGCGGCTTCAGCGCAGCGAGCGTGGCGTCAAGCGGGAGCTGGTTCGGGGCGAGCGCGGTCGCGCCGAAGAGGTCGCCGCCGCCGGTGGTGTGGCCAAGCGGAATATAGGCGGCCTTGCCTGCATCCACAGACAGGGAAATGCCGACCAGTTCGGCGCGCATTTCGTCAAGGCTGGTGGTTTCGGTATCGATCGCCACGTGGCCGATCTCGCGGATATGGGCGATCCAGCGGTCGAGCGCCTCCATATCCCGGATGCATTCGTAGGCGGCGTGGTCGAAAGGGAGTTTCTCCTCCTGCGACGGCGCCTTCTCGTCGTGTGCGCCCTTCACCTCAAGCGAGCCGGATTCGGGCAGGGCGGGGGCCGCGATGCCGAGTTTCTCGGCCACACGTTTCGTCAGCGTCCGGAACTCCATCGCCGCAAGGAAGGCCATGATCGCTTCGGGATCGGGTTGCTTGACGGCAAGATCGTCAAGGGTAACGTCGAGGGGGGTGTCTGCCTTCAGGGTGACGAGCTGGCGGGAGATGCGGATCTGTTCGGCGTTTTCAACCAGAGCCTCGCGGCGCTTGGGCTGCTTGATTTCGGACGCCCGGGCGAGAAGCGTGTCGAGGTCGCCGTATTCCTGGATTAGGAGGGCCGCAGTCTTGAGACCGATGCCGGGCGCACCGGGGACGTTGTCGACGCTGTCACCAGCAAGGGATTGAACATCAATCACCTTTTCGGGGGGGACGCCGAATTTCTCCATCACTTCATCGGGGCCGATGGCGCGGGTCTTCATCGGGTCGAACATGTCGATGCCCGGTCGGATAAGCTGCATGAGGTCCTTGTCGGAGGAGATGATCGTGCAGCTTCCTCCCGCCTCCACCGCTTGGCGGGCGAGGGTGGCGATGATGTCGTCGGCCTCGAAGCCCGGGGTCTCGATGCAGGCGACGTTGAAGGCCTTCGTGGCCTCTCGGGTCAGGGGGAACTGGGGGCGGAGGTCCTCGGGCGGCTCGGGGCGCTGGGCCTTGTAGGCGGGGTAGATCTCGTTGCGGAAGGTCTTGGAGGAATGGTCGAAGATCACTGCGATATGGGTCGCGGCCCCGGCGCGCTTGCCGGTGGAAATCTCGTTCCAGAGGATGTTGCAAAAGCCTGCGACGGCGCCCACAGGCAGGCCGTCGGACTTGCGGGTGAGGGGCGGCAGCCCGTGATAGGCGCGGAAGATGTAGGCCGAGCCGTCGATGAGATGCAGGTGGTGGCCCTTGCCGAAGGTCATGGTTCGCTCCCGGTTGTCGGGGCGATTATTGGCAGAAAGGGGGGGCGAGGGCTACCCGGTTTGGCCCGAAAGGTGCCAGTCAAGCGACAGGGCCACCGACCAGTTGGTGGGTGTCCAGAGGCCAAATGGGATGCCGGATGCGCGAAAGGTTTCTCCGAGCCAGACGTTGCAGGTCCGCAACGCGTGGAAATTTCCCCTGGCCGGAAAGAAGGCGTCCCGGGCAGTGAAGCCGGGATGAGAGAGGGGCGTCTGGCTGGCGAAAGCAGCGGTCGTCTGGTCGAGGAGGGCCTGGAACTGGGCCTCGGACAGGCGCAGGAAACGCAGGTTTGGCAAGGGGTTGAGCGGGCCGGTCACGTCAAGCCGGATGACGGCCCCATCGCCGGTGGCAGCGGTGAGGACGGCAGAGGCTGTGATGTCGGCATAGGTCCCGGCCGTGGTGTAGAAGGCCGCAGAGCCCCAGCCAAGGATGAGCCACTGGGCGTCGGGGTCGGCCACCGGGACGCGCGGCGCGGCAAAGGCGAAGCGGGCGCGGGTCTCGGGCGTAAGGGGCAAGAGGATGTCAGTGTGGATCGGGCCCTGCAAAAGGCCGATCCGGTGGGAGAGCGGTCCGGATGCGTCCTGGCCGGGACCGGGGACAAGGGGAAGGACGACCGAGGCCGCGAGGTAGAGGAGCGGCAGCGCCAGAAGCGCGGCACAAAGTCGGAGGGTCATGCGCATGGGGTGCAGCTTTGCCGGATAGGGGTGTCGGGTACATCTTGCGCGACTTTCCGCGCTGGCCACAGGGTGCTTTGCGGGTCTTGACGGGCGGCGACGGCTGGCGCATGGTTCGGCCCATGCTGCACCTGATGACCTCTCAGTCGTTTTATTGGACCGACGCCACATAGGCGGCCGGGCAGCGTTTCACCACCGAAGCAACCCCCGAGAAAGCCGCCCGCGAGGGTCAGGCCGGAAGGTTCACAGGTTCCCCTCGCCGGGCCCCCAGCGAAGGAAACCGAAAGATGTCCACCACACTCCCCGTCACTGTCCGACCCGCCACGCCGGAGGACCTGCCCGAAGTACACCGGATGCTGATCGCGCTGGCCGCGCAGCATGGTATTGCTGCGGCGATCACCCCGCGAGCGCTGGAGCAGATCGCGCTTCAGGGCCGGGCGGCGCGGCTACTGGTTGCGCTGCGGCCCGACAGTCCGCAACGCCATCCGGTGGGATACGCGCTGATGCTGGTGGCCCGCAACATGGTGGCGGGGGCGAAATGGGGTTTTGTCGAGCAGCTTTACGTCCAGGCGCCGGATCGCGGGCGCGGGATCGGGCGGGCCCTGCTTGCGGAAGCCCGGGTCGAAGCGGCGCGTGCGGGATGCGAAGGGGTCACGGTCAGCACGCGGCCCGAGACCGACGGCGCGTCGCTGGCCTGGCGTGTGCTGGGGCTGGACAGCCCGGAGCCGCGCTATGCGGCGGAGTGATCAGTGGTCGTCGTGGGCGTGGTCGCGGTCGATGACGTAGCGCTTGTCGCAATAGCCGCATTCGACCCAGCCGGTGTCCGCCGGGATCGTCAGCCAGACGCGGGGGTGGCCCAAGGCACCCTCGCCGCCGTCGCAGGCCACTTTCCAGCTGGTCACGGTCTGGGTCTCGGGGGCGGGGGTGGGCATGGGCGGGTTCCTGTCTTGTCCGGGACTGCTTTTAGCGGCACTGGGGCGGGGCGCACAAGGGTGCCGTTGGGCGTGCGGAGTTTTCGAAAACTCCGCAACGGAGCCCTCAAAGGCTCCGTACCGATTTCTTCCAAGAAATCGGGGCCCGGAGGTGCGTGTGGAGAAGTACCTCAGCCGCCGATCAGGCCGCCACGGGACTTGAGCGCGGCAAGCCAGCCGAGGCCCTGCGAGGTGCCCTTGGCGGGGCGGTATTCGGCGGCGATCCAGGTTTCGGGGCAATGGGTGTCGATCTGGTCGCAGAGGTCGGGCAGGGAAAACCCGCCGCCGCCCGGTTCATTCCGTGACGGGAAGCCGGCGATCTGGACGTGGTTGATCCGGTGGCGGTGGTCAGCCCAGACCGCGCCTGCGTCACCATGCAGCCTTGCCGCATGCCAGAGGTCGAACTGCAGCCCGATCCGGGGATTGGCGAGGTCGTCGAGAATGCGGGCGGCCTGGTCGTAATCGTTCAGGAAATAGCCCGGCATGTCGTCGGGGTTCAGGGGTTCAAGGCAGAGCGTGAGCTCCGGCGCCTCGGCCAGCGCCCAGGTCAGGTTCTCGACATAGCACTGCTCGGCCTGCGGCCCCTTGGCCACGCCCGCCATGACATGGAGCCTGCCCACCTGCAGGCGGGTGGCATAGTCGGCCGCGCGCAGGAAGCTGTCGCGGAAGCGCAGCTCCATCCCAGGCACTGCGGCGAAACCGCGGTCACCGGACGCCCAGTCGCCGGGCGGGGTGTTGATCAACGCCAGGGGCAAGCCATTCAGCGCGCGGTCCCAGTCGGCCATCGGATGGTCATAGGGAAACAGCACCTCAACCCCGTCAAAGCCGCAGCGCGCCGCCCAGTCGGGGCGGTCGAGCATCGGGACCTCGGTGAAGAGCAGGGTCAGGTTGGCGGCGAAACGGGGCATGTGGGATCAGGGCAATTCCGACGAAGGGATGATCGGGAAGAACTGCCCCGAGGACCAGAGACCGAACCACTTATGACCGTCAACTTCGTGATGGCAACAGAGTTCCACCAGTCGGAAGAAGGATTTTCGGTCGATGAGGGCCCAGAGATTGGCGCGGACGAGGATATAGGGCGAAGGCTCACCCGTCGCGGCGTCCCGGGTGACGCGCAGGGGATGGTCCGGTCCGAGCGTCGCCTGATCCTCGGTTCGTGTGGTGAAGGTCAGGACCTGTGCAGGACCTGCGCCCGTCACGTCGAAATCATTGGCCAGGAGCGGGGCGTCGTCGACCTTGATCCCCACCTTCTCGACCGGGGTGACGAGGAAATAGGCGTCGCCCTCGCGCTTCAGGATCGAGGAGAAGAGCTTGACCAGGGGCGCGCGGCCGATGGGCGTGCCGAGGTAGTACCAGGTGCCGTCCCGCGCGATGCGCATGTCGATGTTGCCGCAGAAGGGCGGGTTCCAGAGATGGACCGGGGGCGGGCCCTTTCCGGATGCAGCCTTTGCGGCGGCGGCGAGTGTGTCGGCCGTGGGCTTGGTCATGCGGGCAATGTAGTTGAGATGGGTGCGGGTGCAACCGGTGTTGGGGGTGGGTTTCCCGCACCAAAGCTTGACTTGGGCGTCAGGGCCCTTTGTCATGGCCCGAACCGGAGGAGCCATGGGTGACGCATACCACCTGACACCGCAAAGCCTGGTCGGGCGCCGCTTCAGCCCGGATGTCTTCGGTGGCATCCGCATTGCGTTGGTCGGGTTCTGCCCGCCCCCTGCGGTCTTCGCGGGCTACGCGCAAGAGCGCGTCAGGGACCAGCATTTCATCCATGTCGCGCCCGACAGCGTGCGGATCGTCGCGCATGGGGGACTGCGATTCCTGTCACTGGCCCATGTCTATGGCGGGCCGGTTTCTTCGGCCACGGTGGAGGAGTTGGCCTATTACGGCATTGACCATGTGCTGGCCTATGGTCTGGCAGGCGGGCTGGGGGTCGGGGCCGCCATGGGCGCGGCACTGGGCATGGGGGACTTCTACATGGTCAGGGACGCGCTGGCGCAGGACGGGACCACACCGCATTACACGCAGGCGCCGGTCATCCCCGCCGACCCTGACCTTGTGCAAGCGGTCGAGGACGGATGGAACGAGCCCGGGCCAATCCAGCCGGTGCGGGCGGCGACCAATGACGCGATCTACCGCGAGAGCAATGCGATGTTGGACGTGTTCCGCAGCGCAGGTTGCCATGTGGTGAACCTCGACTCGGCGCATCTTTATGCAGCGAGCCTTGAAAACAGCGCGGGGCGGCGGCTGCGGACCATCCAGTGTGGCGTTGTATCGGACGTCATCGCCTGCGACGGTCGGTCTGAGAGCGCTCTGGCCGAAATGCTGGCCGAGGGCGCCGAGGGGATCAACCCGCTCGCGCGAACGGGCGAGATCGTGCGGTTCTATGTCGAGACCCTGGCTCCAAGGCTCGCAGCCAAATTTCTTAAGTAAGAAATTTGTCAAAATCCTAGCTTAAGGATTTTGGGCCCCGATCCTGACGCGTCTCTCACGATCATTTGTGTCAAGTCGCCTTTTGCCATTTGTGCCCGGCGGGATAACTCGCTTTACTGGGGCGGACATACCCTGAAGGGAGCATGAGGCATGGCCGATACGAAGGCGCTGGTGGCGGAAATCGAGGCGCTGGGCGCGACACTTTCGCAGGCGAAAGCCTCGATCAACCACCGCTTCATCGGGCAGGAAAAGGTCGTGGACCTTGTCCTGGCTTCGCTGCTTTGCGGGGGGCATGCGCTTCTGGTCGGCCTGCCCGGTCTGGGCAAGACCCGGCTGGTGGACACGCTTGGCACGGTCATGGGGTTGAAGGCCAACCGCATCCAGTTCACGCCCGACCTGATGCCGGCCGATATCCTTGGCTCGGAAGTTCTGGAGACGGCGAAGGATGGCAACCGCGCCTTCCGCTTTGTCGAGGGGCCGATTTTCTGCCAGCTTCTGATGGCGGACGAGATCAACCGGGCCAGCCCCCGGACGCAATCGGCGCTGCTGCAGGCGATGCAGGAGAAGGAAGTGACGATTGCCGGGCAGCACCGGCCCCTGGGGCGGCCGTTTCATGTGCTGGCGACGCAGAACCCGATCGAGCAGGAGGGGACCTATCCCCTGCCCGAAGCGCAGCTTGACCGCTTCCTGGTGCAGGTTGATGTGGAGTACCCGACTCGGGCGACCGAGCGGGACATCCTGATCGCGACGACGGGCGCCGAGGAGGCCGAAGCGCATCAGGTCTTCACCGCGGATCAGCTGATCGCGGCGCAAGGCGTGATCCGGCGGATGCCAGTGGGCGAGCAGGTGGTCGAGGCAATCCTGGACCTTGTCCGGGCTTGCCGTCCTGGCGAGCCGGAGGGTCGCGATCTGGCGGATAGCCTTTCCTGGGGCCCGGGGCCGCGGGCGGCGCAGGCCTTGATGCTGACGGTTCGGGCGCGGGCGCTCTTGGACGGGCGGCTTGCGCCTTCGATCAGCGATGTGGCGGAACTTGCGCAGGCGGTTCTGGTGCATCGGATGGCTTTGTCCTTTGCCGCGCGGGCGCGGGGCGAGACGCTGGCGAGGATCATCGCCCGGGTCACCAATCGTGTCCTGAAGCTTGAGGCGGCGGCGTGACTGTAGCCGCCTCAAGTCTGAACGGCGACCTCCGCTCTCGCGCGGAAGCGCTGGGGCAGACCTTGCCGCCCCTGCTGGCCGAGGCCGAGATGCTGGCCTCGACCGTGATGCTGGGCGAGCACGGGCGGCGGCGGGCGGGGCTGGGGGATGAGTTCTGGCAGTACCGGGCGGCGGGGGCGGGCGATTCGGCGCGGATGATCGACTGGCGGCGTTCGGCGCGGTCGGATGCGCATTTCGTGCGGGAACGGGAATGGCAGGCGGCGCAGTCGGTGACGATCTGGGTCGATCCGGCGAAGTCGATGAGCTTTACGGGCGACAAGGGCCGCGCGCCGAAGTCGGACAGGGCGAAGCTTCTGGCGCTGGCCTTGGCGGTCCTCCTCCTGCGTGGCGGCGAGCGGGTGGGGCTTGCAGGACTGGCCCATCCCCGCGCCGGGCGGGCACAGCTTTTGCGGCTGGCATCGCGGCTGGCGGGTGAAGCGGAGGCCGAGGAATATGGCGCGCCGGAGACCGAGGGCATGGTCAGCCACGGCCGGGGCGTGTTCCTGTCGGATTTCCTGGGCGATCTGGCCGGGATCGAGGCCGGGCTGGCGCGGGCTGCGGACCGGGGGGTGAAGGGTGTGCTGATCCAGATCCTCGACCCTGCTGAGGAGGAGTTCCCGTTTGACGGGCGCACGATCTTTGAATCGATGGGCGGGGGCTTGCGGCATGAGACGCAGCAGGCCGGTGAACTGAGGTCGCGATATCTGACGCGGCTGGCCGAGCGGAAAGACCGGCTAGCGGGGCTGGCGCGGGCGGTTGGCTGGCATTTCACGACGCATCACACCGGGCATCCGGCACAGGCGGCACTTCTCTGGGCCTATGCAGCGCTGGAGGGTGGGCGCTGATGTTCATGATCGGGCCCATCGGCTTTGCGGTCCCTTGGCTGCTGACGGCGCTGATCGCGTTGCCTGTCCTCTGGTTCCTGTTGCGGGCCGTACCGCCTGCGCCGATCCGCCGGCGGTTTCCGGGCGTGGCGCTGCTTCTGGGGCTGAAGGACGAGGATGCCGAGACCGACAAGACGCCATGGTGGCTTTTGCTTCTGCGGATGCTTGCGGTCGCGGCGGCGATCATTGGCTTTGCCGGGCCGATCCTGAACCCGGATGTCCGGGTGGCGGGGACGGGCCCCTTGCTGGTCGTCGTCGATGGCAGCTGGGCGGACGCCCGCGACTGGCCGCGCCGGGTCGAGAAGATCGAGGCCCTGATCGAAGAGGCGGGCGCCGAGGGGCGGCCCGTGGCGCTTGTCCGGCTGACGGATGTGCCCGACGCGGTAGAGTTCCAGACCGCGGAGGCCTGGGCGGGCCGGGCGGCGGGGCTGCAGCCGCAAGCCTGGGCGCCGGTCCTGGACGATTGGGCAGAGGCCCTGCCGGAGGGGCAGTTCGAGACGGTGTGGCTTTCGGATGGGCTGGATCATCCGGGACGCGCGGCGCTTCTGGAGGCGTTGCAGGCGCGGGGGGGCGTGCGGGTGATCGAAAGCCAGCGCGTGGTTCTGGGCCTGCACCCTGCTGTGTTCGAGGACGGCCGGATCGTCATTGCCGCTCAACGGATGCCGGTGGCCGATGCGGTCAGCGTCGAGGTGATCGCGCGCGGTCCGGATCCGGCGGGCATCGAGCGCGAACTGGCTCGGGTCAGTCTGACCTTCCCTTCGGGTGTGGCACGCGGCGAGGCCGAGCTTGATCTGCCACCTGAGCTGCGCAACCGGATCACGCGCTTCGAGCTTGAGGCCGCACGCACGGCGGGGGCCGTAAGCCTGACAGACGACAGCCTGAAGCGCCGGAAGGTCGCCCTGATCGCGGCCGGGCCGGATCAGGAGGGGCTGCAGCTCTTGTCGCCGCTGCACTATTTGCGTCAGGCCCTGGAGCCGGTGGCCGAGATCGTCGAAGGCAGTCTGACCGAGGTCCTGCTGGCCAATCCGGACGTGGTGGTGCTTGCAGATGTCGCGCGCCTGACCCAGGCCGAGACGGACGCAGCGCTCGAGTGGCTGGAGAAGGGCGGGCTTCTGCTGCGCTTTGCCGGGCCAAGGCTTGCAGGCAGCGACGTCAGCCGGATCGAGGAAGACCCGCTGATGCCGGTCCGCCTGCGCGAAGGCGGACGCACGGTCGGCGGCGCGATGAGCTGGGGCGAGCCCAAGGCGCTCGCGCCCTTTGCGGAAGGCTCGCCCTTCTTCGGGCTGGTCGCGCCTTCGGACGTGGTGGTGCGCGCGCAGGTGCTGGCGCAGCCGGATCCCGAGCTGACGGACCGCACGATTGCCGCACTGGACGATGGCACGCCGCTTGTGACCCGCAAGGCAGTGGGCGAGGGCCAGGTTGTGCTGGTCCATGTGACGGCCAATGCGGAATGGTCATCGCTGCCGTTGTCCGGGCTGTTCGTGCAGATGCTGGAACGGCTGGCAGTCTCGACCCGCGCGGCGCGGCCCGAAGCGGGGGATCTTGCAGGGCTGACCTGGGTGCCGGAAATGGTGCTGGATGCCTTTGGGCAGGCCTCTGACGCGGGCGAGCTTGCCGGCGTCGCGGGCGAGGAGCTGGCCAAGGCGATGACCGGCGGACCGAGCCCGGCTTTGCCGCCCGGGCTTTATGCCGGCGCGGACCGGCGGGTAGCGCTGAATGTGCTTGGGCCAGAGACCGAGCTTCTGGCCGCCGACTGGCCGCAATCGGTATCGGTCGAGGGGCTCGAAGGTCGCGAGGCACAGGCGCTGAAAGGGCAGTTCCTGACCGCGGCCCTGGCGTTCTTGCTGGCGGACGTGCTGGCCGCGCTTTGGGTTGCGGGGCGGCTCACCGGTCTGCGCCGGGGAATGGTGGTCGTGCTTCTGGGCCTGATGCCCATGGGCGAGGCCCGCGCACAGGAAACCGCCCTGCCTGACGATGTCCGGGCGCTGGAGGCGACGACGGCCGTGGTGCTGGCCTATGTGCTGACGGGTGATCCGAGGGTGGACGAGCTTTCGCACGCGGGGCTGCTTGGACTGAGCGACAAGCTGTGGCAACGCACTTCGATCGAGCCGATGATGCCGATCGGCGTGGATATTGAAACGGATGAGTTGGCCTTCTTCCCGTTCCTCTACTGGCCGGTGACGGCAGGTGCGGAGCAGCCTTCGCCCGAGGCCTATGCGAGGCTCAACCAGTATCTGCGGACCGGCGGGATGATCCTGTTCGACACGCGCGATGCGGATGTGGCGGGCTTTGGCGGCGGGACGCCGGAAGGTCAGGCGCTGCAGCTGATCGCCTCGGGTCTGGACATCCCGCCGCTGGAACCGATGCCGTCAGACCATGTGCTGACCCGGACCTTCTATCTTTTGCAGGAATTCCCCGGTCGCCATCCGCGCGGGGCGATCTGGGTCGAGGCCGCGCCTCTGGCCGAGGAAGAGGCGGCTGAGGGCATGCCGTTCCGAAACCTCAACGACGGGGTGACGCCGGTGGTGATCGGCGGCAACGATTGGGCGGCGGCCTGGGCGGTGGATGGTTCAGGCGTGCCCCTGCTGCCGGTGGGTCGCGGCTTTGCCGGCGAGCAGCAGCGCGAGATCGCCTATCGGTTCGGGGTCAACCTGATCATGCATGTGCTGACCGGTAACTATAAGTCGGATCAGGTGCATGTGCCGGCGCTTTTGGAAAGGCTGGGCCAATGATGGCGTCGGTGGTCTTTGCGCCCCTGGTCGGCTGGCCGCTGATCCTTGCGCTTGCCGTGCTTGCGGTGGTCTTGGTCGGGTTGGCCCTGTGGCGCGGCCTTGTGGGCTGGTGGCTGCGGGCGCTTGGGTTTGCGGCCCTTCTGGCGGCGCTGGCCAATCCGGCCCTGCAGCAGGAAGAGCGGGCGAACCTCAGCGATATCGTGATCCTGGTCGTCGATGAAAGTGCCAGCCAGGGTCTTGGCGACCGGCGAGCCCAGTCCGAGGCGGCGGTTGCCGCCGTCGAGGCGGAAATCGCGGGCCTGCCCAATACCGAGCTGCGCATTCACCGGGTTGGCGATGGGGCCGAGGATGCGGGTACGCTGGCCCTGACCGCTTTGGCCGAGGCGCTGGCCGAAGAGCCGCGTGCCCGCGTCGCCGGGGCGATCCTGATCACCGATGGGCGGGTCCATGACCTTGGGCTGGTGCCAAACCTGCCCGCGCCGCTGCAGGTGCTGCTGACGGGACGCGAGGCCGACTGGGACCGGCGGATCGTGGTAAAGAATGCGCCGGCCTTTGCCATCATCGGCGAGGAGTTCAAGCTGGACCTGCGCATCGAGGACATCGGTGCCGCCCCTGCCGGGCAGGATCAGGTGGACCTCACGATCTCGATCGACGCCGAGCCGCCGGCTACCTACCGGGTACTTCTGAACGAGGATCTCGAGCTTCCGGTGACTCTGCCGCATGGCGGAGCGAACGTGTTGCAGTTTTCGGTCGCGCCGGTCGAGGGCGAGCTCACGGACCGCAACAACGCGATGGCGGTGCAGATCAACGGGGTGCGGGACCGGCTGCGGGTGCTTCTGGTCTCGGGCGAGCCGCATGCGGGCGAAAGGGTCTGGCGCAACCTTCTGAAATCGGATGCGGCGGTGGATCTGGTGCATTTCACCATCCTGCGGCCGCCGGAAAAGCAGGACGGGGTGCCGGTCGACGAGCTTTCCCTGATCGCTTTCCCGACGCGGGAGCTTTTCGTCGAGAAGATCAAGGAATTCGACCTGATCATCTTCGACCGCTACCGGATGCGGGGCATCCTGCCGATGTCCTATATCGAGAATGTGGTGAATTACGTCCGGAAAGGCGGGACCGTGCTGGTCGCGGCGGGGCCGGAATTCGGGGCGGTGGACAGTCTTTACCGCTCGCCCCTGGCCGAGATCCTGCCGGTGGCGCCCACGGCGCAAGTGATCGAGGAAGGCTTCCGTCCGGCCCTGACAGAGCTTGGCCGTCGCCATCCGGTGACCGAAGGCCTTGAGGCCGAAGCGCCGGAGGGTGGCTGGGGCCGGTGGTTCCGGCTGGTCGAGGTCGAACAGCTGGACGGTCAGGTGCTGATGTCGGGGCCCTACGACCTGCCCCTTCTGGTGCTGAACCGGGTAGATCAGGGCCGGGTCGCGGTGCTGGCTTCGGACCATGCCTGGCTCTGGGGCCGGGGCTATGAGGGGGGCGGGCCGCAGCTGGAGCTTTTGCGGCGGCTGGCGCACTGGATGCTGAAAGAGCCTGAGCTTGAAGAAGAGACGCTGACGGCCGAGGTCGAGGGCGAGGCCATGGTGATCACCCGCCGCTCAATGCTCGAGGAAGCGCCGGGACCGGTGACCATCACCGGGCCAGACGGGGCAGAAGTGGTGGTCGAGATGCCGCAGGTCAGTCCGGGCAAGTACCAGGCCGCCTGGCAGGCACCGGCGCTGGGGCTTTACCGGCTCGAGCAGGGCGATCTGGTGCGGGTCATCGCCGTGGGACCGGCCACGCCGCGCGAATTCGTCGAGACCCTGGCTTCGGGCAATGAATTGCAGCCGCTTGCCGAAGGCACTCTGGGCGGCGTGACGCGGCTTGAGGACGGGATGCCGGACATCCGCGCTGTCAGCGCGGGCCGTCCGGCGCTGGGTCGGGGCTGGATCGGGGTGACGCCGCGTGCGGCCTACCTGACAACGGATGTCAACGTTGCCGCGCTGTTGCCCGCATGGGCCTGGCTTCTGATCGCGGCGGGGCTTTCGCTGGCGGCCTGGCTGATCGAAGGGCGGAAGGGCGCGAAAGCGGTCTGACGGCGCGCGCCCGGAAGTCGTTGGCCCGAATCGCCGGACTTGTCATGCTTTCCGGAACCAAGTCGGGAGGCTGTGCGATGTCGGATGTCGATGTGGTGATCGTAGGGGCCGGCTGCGCCGGGCTTGCTGCTGCAAAGCGGTTGCGTGAGGCCGGCGTTTCCTTTCGGGTTTTGGAGGCGATGGACCGGATCGGGGGGCGGGCCTGGACGACCTCGGCCGACTTTGGTGTGCCCTTCGACATCGGCTGCGCCTGGTTGCATGCGGCGGACCGGAACCCGTTCTACCCCGAGGCACAGGCGGCGGGATGGACGCTGCAGTATCACGACATGGGGCTTGATCATCTGTGGTTCGGCAAACGGCGCGCGACGCCTGAACAGATGGCGGCGGAACGCCGGGCCGAAGTCGAGCTTGCCGCCTGCATCGAGCGGCACAAGGGGGAAAGCGACCGGCTGTCGACCCTGGTCGAGGCCTGCCATTCGCTTCGGGTCAGCGCAACCTTTGCCGGGCCGATGGATTTCGGCGCGGATGACGACGAGATCAGCGTGACCGACTACCGCAGCGCGGCCGAGCTTGACCCGAACTATTTCACCAAGGAAGGCTATGGCGCGCTGATCCACCGTTGGGGCGCGGATGTGCCAGTCACTCTGTCAACGCCAGTGAAGCGCATCCGCTGGGACGGGCCGGGGGTCGAGGTCGAGTCCTCGAAGGGCACAATTCGGGCGAAGGCGGTGATCGTCACTGTCTCGACCGGCGTCCTGGCCTTCGAGGACATCGCCTTCACGCCTGATCTGCCCGAAGGTCATCAGGAAGCGATCCACGACCTGCCGATGGGTCTGCTGACCAAGATCCCCGTGCAGGTCGAGGGCACCAGGCTGGGCTTGAAGCCCTTTGACGATGTGCTGATCGAGCGCAACGCCCGCCATGACCTGTATTTCCTGGCTTTCCCGTTCGATCTGGACCTGATGGTCGGCTTTGTGGGCGGCGACTTCGCCTGGGAGATGGAAGCCGCCGGGCGCGCGGCTGCGGTGGATTTCGTCACCGACCGCCTGGTCGACTGCTTCGGATCGCAGGCCCGCAAGGCGGTGCGCCGGGGGGCCATGACGAACTGGGGGGGCGAGCGGCATGTCCGGGGTGGCTATGCGGCGGCGCGGCCCGGGAAGGCCCATGCGCGGGACGTGCTGGGCCAGCCAGTGGCCGAGCGGATCTGGTTTGCGGGCGAGGCTTTGGCAGGCGGGCTGAAACAGACGGCGGCGGGAGCGCGGCTTTCGGGCGATGCGGTGGCTGGACGGGTCAGTTCATGGCTCGCGCATCAGAATGACGGCGCGTGAGGTCGAGGCGAACTCGCGGCGCAGAAGCACGCCCGTGGCCAGCACCGTGCCTGCCAGAAAGCCCCATGGACCGAGAAGCCAGCCAATGGCTGCCAGCGCGAAATAGATCGACCGGAGGCCCCGGTTGAAGCTTTTTGCCGCGGAGATGTTGATCTCGGCAGCCTGGCCCGCACGATGGAAGGCCAGGGGATCGGCCGGATCGTTGGGGACTGCGGCCATCAGGATCGAGCAATAACCGAAAAGCCGGTGCGCCCAGACGAACTTGAGCAGCGCATTGGCAAGGAAACCGATCACCGGCAGCATCCGAAGCGCGACATCGGGTCCCGTGCCGGAAAGCGGGAGTTCGTCGGTCAGGCGCTGGACGGCGGTGGCATTGCCGATCACCGCGATGCCGCCGCCGATGGCGATCATGCAGGCGGAAGCGAAGAAGGCCGTGCCCTGGCGGAGGCTGTCGATCAGCGTGGCGTCGAAGATGCGCGGCTGTCGGGTGACGAAGGTCCGCATCCAGTCGCGGCGGTAGTCCTGCATCAGAAGCGAGACCGAGGGACGTGCGCGGGGCGGATGCTCGATGAACCAGCCGGAGAGGAGCCAGGCTGAGACCAGAGCAACAAGCATGATGAGATCAAGCGAGGGGATGGCGCCAAGGGTCATTCCGATATCGTAGAACGGGACGCGGATCAGGGAAAGTGCCGAGACTGTGCTTCGGAATCGCGTGACGCCTCTAAAGCTTGGTGACCTTACACGGAACCAGCCGGTTCCTGCGCCCCGGGCCGAAAGGGGACATGCCAGTGGCATGTCACCCGGTCCGGTTGGCCCTGACGCAAGGAAGGGCCAAGGGGGTGTCAGATATCCCAAAGCGATTGGGGTACGAACAAAGCCCGCCCCGGTGGGCGCATTTTGCGCCCGCCGCCCGGGGGGCGGGCGCCGGCCGTACGCGGGGCGCACGGCCGGGGAAAGCTGTACTGTCAGCACTTGGCCCGAGGCGATGGCCTCGGTCCAGGGATGTGTCGATTCCGTGCGGGATCATCCCGGTTTGAACCTCAGGCAATGCTCTGCCCAGAGAGAGGGTGTAAAGACCCGGAAAAGACGTCGTGAGGTTTGGAAGCGGGAGCGGTGTTGGTTGGGTAGGCCCGGTGCCGTTTCCACTTGAATGTCGCGAAATTGGTTATATCATCTTACCAATATTTGGAGGTGGCCATGGACATGCCTGTGCCGGACGGAGGCGTGATCGCGCGGAAAGGGCGTATCGTCTCGCGTTTGCGAACGGTGCTGCCGGGGGACGCGGTAATCGACGCACCCGAAGAGCTGCGTGTCTACGAATGCGATGCGCTTACCGCCTATCGCTGCGTGCCGCTTGCCGCGGTGCTGCCACGGACGACCGAAGAAGTCTCGGCCGTCTTGCAGATCTGTTCGGAAGAAGGGGTGCCGGTGGTGCCACGCGGGTCGGGCACCTCTCTCGCGGGCGGGGCGATGCCGTCGGCGGATGCGGTGATCCTTGGGGTCGCGCGGATGAACGAGGTCCTTGAGACGGATTACGCGAACCGCTTCATCCGGGTGCAGTCGGGGCGGACGAACCTGTCGGTGTCCGGCGCGGTCGAGGCCGAGGGGTTCTTCTATGCGCCGGACCCGTCCAGCCAGCTGGCCTGTGCGATTGCCGGGAACATCGCGATGAATTCGGGCGGCGCGCATTGCCTGAAATACGGGGTGACGACGAACAATCTGCTGGGCGTCCGCATGGTGAAGATGGACGGGACGGTCGTCACCTTGGGCGGACCCTGGGGCGAGCCTGCTGGGCTGGATTTGCTGGGCGTCGTTTGCGGGTCGGAGGGGCAGCTTGGCGTGGTGACCGAGGCCTGGCTTCGCATCCTGCCGAAGCCCGAAGGCGCACGGCCGGTGCTGGTCGGCTTCAACTCGAACGAGGTGGCGGGGGCCTGTGTGGCCGGGATCATCCGGGCGGGCATCCTGCCGGTGGCGATCGAGTTCATGGACCGGCCCTGCATCCGCGCGACCGAGGCATTCGCCAAGGCAGGCTACCCGGACTGCGAGGCGCTACTGATCATCGAGGTCGAGGGATCAGAGGCGGAGATCGTCGAGCAGCTGGCGCGCATCCGGGCGATTGCAATGGCGCATGACCCGGTCGAATTCCGCGAGGCAGCGGACGAGGATCAGGCCCGGCGGATCTGGCTGGGCCGGAAGTCGGCCTTTGGCGCGATGGGGCAGATCAACGACTACATGTGTCTGGATGGGACGATCCCGGTGTCCTCGCTGCCGCATGTCCTGAAGCGGATCGGCGAGATGAGCCGGGAGTTTGGCCTTGATGTGGGCAACGTCTTCCACGCAGGGGACGGCAACATGCATCCGCTGATCCTCTTCGACGCCAACAAGCCGGTCGATCTGGAAAAGTGCGAGGCCTTCGGGGCGGAGATCCTGAAGCTTTGTGTGGAAGTAGGCGGGTGCCTGACCGGCGAGCACGGGGTCGGGATCGAGAAGCGCGATCTGATGGCGGTGCAGTTCTCGGCCACGGATATGGAGGCGCAGATGCGGGTGAAGGATGTGTTTGATCCGAAATGGCTTTTGAACCCGGCGAAGGTGTTCCCGTTGGCATCCAGCGCCGCAAGGCGCGTGGGTTGAAGGCGCCGGGAAAGCTGCCTCCGGGCCCCCCGGGATGATCGGACAAAGATGAAAGGCGGGGCCATGCGGCCTGTGACGGAAGCGGAACTGGCGGAAGCGGTGGCAGGGGCTTCGGAGCCATTGCTTGTGCGCGGCGGGGGGACGCGGGTGCTTGGCCATGCGGTAGGCGAAGTGCTGGAGACCTCGGGGCTGTCCGGCGTGGAATTGTACGAACCCGGTGCCTTGACGCTGGTGGTGCGGGCCGGGACGGCGGTTGCAGAGGTGGAGCGGGTGCTGGCGGCCGAACGGCAGCGGCTTGCTTTCGAGGTGCCCGATTTGCGCGGTCTTCTGGGGCGCGAGGGCGTGTCGACCATCGGTGGAGTCCTTGCGGCCAACGCTTCGGGGCCGCGGCGAGTGCAGGTGGGTGCTGCCCGCGATGCGGCGCTGGGGGTGCGGTTCGTCGATGGCCTGGGCGCGGTGGTGAAGAACGGCGGAAGGGTGATGAAGAATGTCACCGGCTATGACCTGGTGAAGCTGATGGCAGGAAGCCGGGGCGCGCTGGGTGTGCTGACCGAGGTCAGCTTCAAGGTGCAGGCCCTGCCCGAAGCGGAAGCGACGTTGGTGATCGAAGGCCTGGATGACGCGGCGGGCCTGGCCAGCCTGCGGGCGGCGCTGGGTTCGCCCTTCGATGTCTCGGGCGCGGCGCGGCATTCGGGGCGTTCGTTTGTGCGGGTCGAGGGGATGGCGGGGTCGGTAGCTTATCGGATCGGCCGTCTGCGCGATCTGGTCGGGGGCGAAGTGACAGTCGTCGAGGGTGAGGCTTCGGGCCAGCTTTGGCGCGATATCCGGGATGTGACGCCTTTCGCGGGCAGGCCGGGGGAGGTCTGGCGGATCGTGACACTTCCCACGGCGGCGGAAGGGGTTTCCGCGCGGATCGGGGGCGAGGCGATCTGGGACTGGGGCGGGGGTCTGATCTGGGTTCTCACCGAGCATGGCCAGGGCGCCGAAGTCGCGGCAGCGGTCGCCGGGCGGGGGCATGCCACGCTGATGCGCGGCGAGGGCGGGCCGGTCTTTCCGCCCGAAGCGCCGGAAGTGGCGGCGCTGGTGGCGGGGCTAAAGGAAAGGTTCGACCCGCGCGGCATTCTGAACCGGGGGATGATGGGCTGATGCAAACGACCTTCTCGCCCGAGCAGTTGAAAGACCCCGGTATCGCCCGAGCCAATGAGATCCTGCGCTCTTGTGTGCATTGCGGGTTCTGTACCGCGACCTGTCCGACCTATCAGGTGCTGGGGGATGAACTCGACAGCCCGAGGGGCCGGATCTACCTGATCAAGGACATGCTGGAGGCCGGGCGTCCGGCGGATGAAAAGACGGTGAAGCATATCGACCGGTGCCTGTCGTGCCTGGCCTGCATGACGACCTGCCCGTCGGGTGTGCATTACATGCATCTGGTCGATCATGCCCGCGCGCATATCGAAAAGACCTACAAGCGGCCGCTGCTGGACCGGGTGCTGCGTGCGGTGCTGGCGCGGGTCATTCCGTACCCGGGGCGGTTCCGGCTGGCGCTTCTGGCGGCGAGGCTGGGGCGGCCCTTTGCCTGGGCGATCCCGGACGCGCGGGTCAAGGCAATGCTGGCGATGGCGCCAAAACAATTGCCACCGGTCAGCCGCAATGACGACCCGCAGGTCTTTCCGGCGATGGGAGAGCGGCGGCTGCGGGTGGCGCTGATGACGGGTTGCGCGCAGAAGGCGCTGAATACGGACATCAACGATGCGACGATCCGGCTTTTGCGGCGGCTTGGCTGCGAGGTCGTGGTGGCCAAGGGTGCGGGCTGCTGCGGGGCGCTGACCCATCACATGGGCAAGGAGGACCTCGCCCATGGTTCGGCCGCCGCCAACATTCGTGCGTGGATGGCCGAGAAGCGGGGCGGGGGCCTTGATGCCATCGTCATCAACACCAGCGGTTGCGGGACGACCGTGAAGGACTATGGCCATATGTTCCGCACGGATGCGACGCTGGCCGAAGACGCGGCGACAGTGGCCGGATTGGCCAAGGATATCAGCGAGGTGCTGGCGAAGATCGGCCTGCCGCAAGGCGCGCCGCAGGGCCTGCGGGTGGCCTATCACGCAGCCTGCAGCCTGCAGCATGGCCAGCAGATCAAGTCGGCGCCGAAGGACTTGCTGAAGCGGGTCGGCTTCGAAGTGGTGGAACCGGCGGACAGCCATTTGTGCTGCGGTTCGGCGGGGACCTACAATCTGCTGCAACCCGAGATCAGTGCAGAGCTGAAACGGCGGAAGGTCGCAACGCTGGAAGCCAAGGCGCCGCAGGTGATCGCGGCGGGCAATATCGGCTGCATGATGCAGATCGGCTCGGGGACCGGTGTGCCCGTCGTGCATACGGTCGAGCTCTTGGACTGGGCGACCGGCGGGCCGAGACCACGGGCAATGGGCTAGCTTGCCATTCGCGGCCCGAGAGGGAGAAGTCCTTGCGCAATCGGCCCTAAATCCGCCAAACTCGACCGATAAGCCTGAAGGCCGCGCGCATGGGGGGTTTGATGCGTCACCTGTTCCCTGGTCTTCTGGTTGCTCTGCTGGCCCTGTCGGGGGCGGCGGGGGCCGAAGATGTCGGCATGGTCAAGCTTGAAACCGCTGACGATTCGCGCGGTTGGGATGCCGTTGGCAAGCTGGTCCTGGGCAAGCGCGGCTTCTGCACCGGGGCCCTGATCGGCCCGCAGCTTGTGCTGACAGCAGCGCATTGCCTTTATGACAAGACCACGGGTGTGCAGATGCGACCCGAGGAGATCGAGTTCCAGGCCGGCTTCCGCAATGGCCGCGCGGTCGCCTATCGCACGGTAACCCGCGCGGTGGCCCATCCGGATTATCGCTATACGGCCGAGGACAAGCTTGATCGGGTCATTGCGGATATCGCGCTCTTGGAGCTGAGCCAGCCGATCCGGCTGCCGTCGCTGGAGCCTTACGAGACCGGGGCCGCACCGGTCGAAGGCGATGCCGTGGGCGTCGTCTCATACGCGCAGTACCGCGAAGAAGCACCGTCGATCCAGGAATCCTGTGAAGTGCTGGCGGGGCGTCGCGATGCCTTGATCCTGACTTGCAGTGTCGATTTCGGATCGTCCGGCGCACCGGTCTTTGCCATTCGCGACGGGGTGGCGCGGGTCGTCTCGGTGATCTCGGCCAAGGCCGAGGTCGATGGCCAGAAGGTCGCCCTCGCCGTGCCGCTGGCCGAGCCGCTGGCGGCTCTCAGGGAAGCGTTTGAGGCGGGCCGGACCGGGGCGGGCCTGGGGACGAGCGGCGTCCGGGTTCTGTCTGGCGGCAATGGCGCGGGGGCGAAATTCGTCAAGCCATGAAGCTGCTTGCAGCCCTGATGGTGGTACTTGCCGGTGCTGCGTTCGGGCAGGACAATTCGGGGCTGGACGAGCTTGCCACCCGCGAGGAGTTGCGCGGCTGGGAGCCGGTGGGACGGGTCGATATCGACGGTGGCGGCTTCTGTACCGGGGCACTGATCGCCGCGGACCTGGTGCTGACCGCAGCGCATTGCGTGATCGATCGCGACGGAACGGCAATCGATGCGGCACGGATCCGCTTTCGGGCCGGATTCTCGTACGGAACGTCTCTGGCGGAAACCGCTGTGCTGCGCACTGTGGTGGATCCGGGCTACCGCAACATCGATCCGGCCCCGCCCGAGATCATCCAGCTGGATGTGGCGCTCCTCCAGCTGGCGGAACCGATACCAAGCGCGGTGATTTCCCCCTTTGTGGTGGCACGACCCGGTGAGGGTGACGAAGTGAGCGTCGTCTCCTATGCCGAAGGGCGTGAAGAGGCCTTGTCCTGGCAGCGCGTCTGCCGAGTGCTGGGCCGACAAGAGGCGCTGATTGCCGTCGATTGCGATGTCTCGTTCGGGTCCTCGGGCGCGCCTGTGCTGGACCGTTCGGGATATCGGGCCAGGATCGTCTCGATCATCTCGGCAGGGGGGGCCTATGAGGGCCGACCCATCGCCTTTGGGATGGAATTGCCGGAGATGGTCGACAGGCTGAAGGCTGCCCTGCGGCGCGGAGATGTGGCAAGCGAGGCGGCGGCCGGCGCAGAGGCCAGCGCGCTGCCGGGCAAGCCGGGCAAGCGGATTACACTGGGCGGGGGCAACGACACGGGCGCCAAGTTCGTCTCGCCCTGACGCCTTGAAAGCCTGCGGGCCAATTCCTACCTGAGGGCTATCCGGGTGCCATGACGGGCCCGGGTTTACCCGCCTTGCCCCGGATGGGGAAGGCCCCTGACATCGCTTCCAGGAGGATGACATGCGCAGCTATGACTTCGCACCGCTTTACCGTGCCACTGTTGGTTTCGACCGGATTGCCGATCTGATGGATCGTGTGCTGTCCAGCGACGTGGCCCAGCCGACCTACCCGCCCTACAACATCGAGAAGACCGCCGAGGATGCCTATCGCATTTCGATCGCCGTTGCCGGCTTTGCCCCGGACGAGCTGAATGTCGAAGTCCGTGACGGCAATCTCTTTGTCTCGGCCCGCAAGACCGCAGACGAGACCGAACGCACCTACCTGCATCGCGGCATCGCCACCCGTGCCTTCGAACGCCGCTTCGCGCTCGCCGACCATGTGCGCGTGGCCGGTGCCCTGCATGAGAACGGTATGCTGCATGTCGACCTGATCCGCGAGACGCCCGAAGCGCTGAAGCCGCGCCGGATCGAGATTTCGCGGGCGAACGGTGCAACCGCGGTGCTTGAGGCGAAGGCAGAAACGGTCAACTGACGGGTTCCTGCCCGGGCTGCCCGTTCGGCGATGCCTCTCACCAGACGACAAAGTCGGACGGGAAGGCCCAGACAAAAGCAAAGGGGTCCGGTGCAAAAGCACCGGACCCCTTTTTTCCTGCGTTCCGATCAGGGTACCGGGGCCGCGCTGACATCGGCTGCCCAGCTTTGCATCTGGCCCGTGTTGCAGCCTTCGACGAGGCCGATGGCGGAAATCCGGATTTCGGCCCGACCCGGGCCGTAGCCGCGCCCGATCACCACATTCTCGCTTTCACCAGCGCGAAGCGGCCGCGTGAACCCGCGCGAGAAATTCTCGCCCGGATACCAGACGCTGTAGATCACCGGCGCGCAATGTGTGCTTGGGGCAGTGAGAGTGACGAAGAACTCGACCTCCGGCCCGTCTGACTGGAAGGCAAAGCCAGCATCGGTCGAGCACAGCGTCGCCGAGCCGCTGTTGATCAGCTCGGAGCGTTCGCAGACGGCTTCGATGCGGTCGGCAAGGGCCGGGCCAGCCAGGAGGGCAAGGGCGGCGGCGAGGGAAAAGCGGATCATGTCGATCTCCGTTCTTTGAAGGTCTTGGTCAAATCAGTTCAGCGACATCAGGCGAACATCGACGCCCCAGGAATGGATCTCGCCGACGTTGCAGCCATCGACGTAGCCGATCGCCCCGATCTCAACCCGCTGCGGCCCTGCGGCCATGTCGTTGCGCAGCGAGATCGTGGTGCTTTCGCCGGCCGACAGGCGCGGGCTCATGCCGAAGGTGAAGGACGACCCGGCGCGGGCGACGAAATAGGTCACGCTCGAGCAGTGGGTGGCGGGGGCGGTCAGGGTGATCTCGAGGTCATGCCCTGGGCCGGGCGATACGAAGTCCACCGGAATGCGGCGGTCGCACATCATCGAAGGAACGCCGGGGGTGACTTCATAGGGTGTGCTGGCCCCGCATTCGGTGGCAAGGCTGTTCTCCATCAGCACGGCGGGTCCTGCTGCGACCGGGCCAGGTTCGCCCATGTAGATCTCGGTCAGGGCGCCCCAGGAATGCATCTCGCCCACGTTGCAGCCGCCGACATGGCCGACGCCGGTGATGGTGATATAGGTGCCTTCTTCGGCCCAGCCTTCGCCGAGCTCAAGGATCTGGTCCTGGCCGGGCGAAAGGCGGTTCGACACGGCAATGGGCGTGCTGCCGCCGGGAAAGCGGTTGATCACATAGGTGATGTCCGAGCAATGCGAGGTCGGCGCACCAATCCGCAGGTTCATCTTTTGGCCCAGGTTCGGGGCCGAGACTGGCAGCATCTTGCCCTCATTGCAGATCGTGGTCCCGTCGGCGCCCGCAGTGGTCGAGGTACAGGAGACCTCCCAGCTTTCGGGGTCGGCGAGGGCAGGGCCGGACAAGAGGCAAAGGGTGACAAGGGCGCCGGAAAGGCGAAGGTCGCGGGTTTTGAGCAGGGTCTTCATCGGTCAAATCCTTTCGTGAATGTGTGGTCGGGTTGTCCCTGGGCCTCAAGCTGGGAGATGTCGGCAGGATATGAAAAAACAACCGCACGTCAGCGGGTAACGGCGGCGTGATATCAGATATCATAATCGTTTTCAGATGCTTGCGGCGCGGGCCCCGATCTGCCCGCGCCGCATGCCGCAAAATCAGCCTAGATCAGTTTACATCCAGAGATTGTGCGAGGCGCATCAGGTTTACCGCCTCGATCCGGTAGCCAAAGGGATCCTCGCCCCGGTTCGCAAGGGCAAGCTCGATGGCCTGATGCCAGCCCCAGTCGCCGGTATAGACCGAGCCTTGCAGCAATTGTCCGAAGCCCGCGATGGCGGCGGCGAATCGGGTTTCCGCGGTGGATGTTTCGCTGCCCGAGATCGGAGTCTCGATCAGGGTCGAGGTTTCTGCGCCCGGTGCCTTCCAGCGAAGGCGGAGGAAGCCGAGCTCGCCAGCACTGCCTTCGGCCGGAGCGCTGCCATAGCGGAGGGGATCGTTCAGAAGCGCGTCCGACCCCGGCGCGGTAACCTCATAGATCGCAGTCACCTGGGTCCCCGCACCGATCTCGCCTGCGTCGACCTTGTCGTTGTTGAAATCCTCACGCCGAAGGGCGCGGGTCTCGTAGCCGATCAGACGGTATTCGGCGACAGTGGCGGGGTTCCACTCGACCTGGATCTTCACGTCATCGGCAATCGGGAAGAGGGCACCGGTCAGCTGGTCCACCAGCACCTTGCGGGCCTCGGACAGCGTGTCGATATAGGCCGCTTGGCCGTTTCCGTTCTGCGCCAGCGCCTGCATGATCGCGTCGTCGAGATTGCCGCGTCCGAAACCGAGGACGGAGAGATAGGTCCCGGTCTCACGCTTCTTGCCGACATAGGCCTCCAGCCCGTCGGGGTCGGAGACGCCCACGTTGAAATCGCCATCGGTGGCCAGCAGGATGCGGGTGACCTCGCCATCGGATTTCATGCCTTCGGCGACCTGATAGGCCAACTCCAGCCCCTCGGCCCCGGCGGTGGAGCCCCCGGCGGAGAGGTTGTCGAGCGCCGCCATGATCGCGGCGCGGTCGGCGGCTTTGGTGGGCGCCAGAACCTGACCGGCGGACCCGGCATAGACCACCATCGCAACCTCATCCTCCGGCCGCAGTTCGGCCAGCATCAGGGACAGGGATTGCTTCAGAAGCGGCAGCTTGTTCGGCTCGTCCATCGAGCCGGAGGTGTCGATCAGGAAGACGAGGTTCAGCGGCGGACGCGCTTCGACCTCAGGCAGCGCACCCTGAATTCCGATGGTCACCAGGCGGGTGCCGGGATTCCAGGGGGTGGGCATGACCGAGACGGTGGAGGAGAAGGCTTCCTCCGCTGTGGGCGCCTTGTACGCATAGGGGAAGTAATTGACCATCTCCTCGATCCGGACCTGATCCGGCGTCGGCAGATAGCCCCCGGTCAGAGAGGAGCGCACGACGCCGTAAGAGGCGGTGTCGACGTCGATCGAGAAGGTGGAGACGGGTTCCTCCGCCGTCACCTTCACCGGATTCGGGGCCTCGTTGGAATAGGATTCGGTGTTTTCGGCCGGCGGCGTCACCATGTCGGGCGAAGTGGCGGCGGGCGCTTCCATGTAGCCAAGCGTGCCGTTCATTGACTTGCTTTCACGGGAAAGCTCGACGTCGCCGACAATGAGCGCATCCGCCGCGCCAAGCGCGTCGGCAAGTGGCTCCGCCGGGGTGGCAGGCAGCGCCTCTTCCTGCAAAAGCATGGCTTCGGGTTCGGGGCCCGGTTCGGGCTCGGGTGCCTCAAGGGCAACGACAGCACCCTCGTTGGCCTCGGCAATCGTATCCCGCGCATCGGCAGAGGTGGCATCGCTTCGCAGCTCTGCAGTCGCCGCAAGGTCAGTTTCCGCGCTTGCGGCTGAGGTAGCGGCATCTGCGGCCTCGGCCTGTTCGGGCTCGGCCTTCTTGGCGGCGACAGACGGCTCTTCGGCCGGCGCGTCCTTGGTCAGTGCCGTCTCAGTTCCAGGGGCCTCGGTCTTGATGGCTTCGGGCTGGGACGGCTGACCGATCCGAAGATCGGCCACAGGCAGGATCACCGCAACGCCGATCAAAAGGGCGGCTGCCGAGGTGGTCATGGCCAGTGCGGGGCGGGAGGTCAGATAGTGGAACATGCGACGTACTCCGTTCAGGGGGGCCGCTTTGCTGCGGTCCTCACTGGAACGGAGCGGCTCTGTCGATCCTTGGAGCCGGTCGAAATTTTCCATCGCCAGGGCCATGGCCCGAGCCTTGGCGTCCGGCTCGGGAGCAGGTGCGGCCTGCAGGGCGCGGCGGAGGTCGTCGAGATCGTCGGTCATTTCGCGTCCTCCCTTGCCATGGCCCGCAGGCGTTTCTTCACTTCGCTCATCCGCCAGGCAATCGTGCCTTCGGAAACGCCGAGGACAAGTCCCGCCTCGGCCTGGGTCATCTCTTCACCCAGAACCAGCGCGACGGTGTCACGCAGTTCGGGCGAGAGCTGGGCCATGGACTGGGCGAGCCAGTCGCGTGCCTCGGCCTCGGTCGCGATCTCGTCCTGCCGCGCCAGTTCCCAGTCGCCCCAGCCTTGCGAGGCCTTGGCGCGGGTCGCCTGACGGCGGCGGAGGTCGTGGGCGGCATTCACCACCACCCGGTAAAGCCAGGTGGTGAACCGCGCCTCGCCCCGCCAGTTCCGCAATTTGGCGGGCAGGGCGGCGCAAATGTCCTGCGTCAGGTCTTCAGCTTCGGCCTTGACGCCTGTCAGTCGCCAGGCCAGGCCGTGAATGCGGTCATAGTGCCGCCCGACCAGCGTGGCAAAAGCCGCCCGGTCACCCTGGGCGGCAGCCATCGCAAGCATCTCGTCGGGCGTGTCCATCAGCATCACGATACTCATGACGCGCGCCGCGGGGCAATCCTTGGCGGGGGTCGGGAAATCCTGCGTCAACCCACGCCTCAAGGCTTGCCGAAGCGCCGGAGGTCTCTGTAGCCTTGGGCAACTTTAGCCTTGCCCGGTCCCATGCGTATTCTTTCAGTCCCCCTGAGCATTCTTTTGCTGTTTTCCGCCCCGGCCCTCGCGCAGGGAGTGGCAATCGCGACCGAGCCCGACTGGGTCGAACCCCTTGAGCTTCCCCCGGAAAGCCCGGAGGTGCGGGCCGAAGCCGTGGGCGGCGCGCATTACATCGCCAGCGATCACCAGGTGGTCTGGATCGGCGAGACGAAGCATTCCTACGGGCGCACGGTGGCCGAAGTGACCGACCGCGCCGGTCTGGAAGAGCTGGCGACGATCCGGCTGGATTTCGATCCGGAGTTCGAACAGGTCAGTCTGGTGCGGCTGAGGATCCTTCGGGATGGTGACGAGATCGACCTGATGGACGGGGTGCACGCTGAGGTCTATCGCCGCGAGACCCGGCTGGACGAGGGGATCATCGATGGCACGCTGACTGCGGTCATCCAGGTTCCCGGTCTGCGCGTGGGGGATGTCATCGACCACGCAACTGTCCTTACCAGCCGCCCGATCGTCGCCGGGGTCGGTCGATCCGGCTGGTCCGTGCTGGAATGGAGCGTTCCAGTCGTCCTGTCGCGGACGCTGTTGACCTGGCCGGAGTCGCTGCCGCTTGAGCTTGGTCCCCTGCCGGAGACAGTCAGCTATCGAAGCTGGATGGGCAAGGACGGGCTCCGCCGCCACGAATGGCGAAGGGAAGGTCATGTGCCCTTGCCGGTCGAGGAAGCGGTTCCGCCCGAGGCCGAGGGAGCCGCTTTCCTGAGGTTTGGCGAGACCCGTGACTGGACTGGCCTGGTCCGGGCCCTGGCGCCGCACTACGACCGGGATTATCCCCTGCCAGCCGACTGGGAAGCCCGGATCGTCGAAATCGCCAAGGCACACGTCACGCCGGAAGCACGCGCCTATGCCGCCCTGCGCATGGTGCAAGACGAAATCCGCTATGTCTCGCTCAGCGTCGGGACGGGGGGCTATTTTGCGCGCAGCCCGGAAGAGGTGGTCGCCAGCGGGTTCGGTGACTGCAAGGACAAGTCGCTTTTGTTGCGGGTGATGTTGAGCCGGCTGGGGGTCGCTGCCGTCGTGGCGCTGACCGATCTCGATGCGGGCTATGGCCTGCCTGCCGAGCTGCCGATGCCCGGCGTCTTCGACCACATGATCCTGCGCGCGACCCTGGCGGGCCATCCGGTCTGGATGGACCCGACCGGCTCGCATGAAGGGGGCGGGCTCGGCACGGCGGCCGAGCTGGACTATGGCTATGCGCTGCCCCTCCTCAGCCAAGGCCCGGCCGCGCTGGAGCGGATGGAAGTCACCGCAGAGGGCGTCTGGTCGCAGGATGTGCGCGAAGAGTTCAGCTTCACGCTTCTGGGCATGTTCCTGAAGGTTGAATCGCTGCACCTGTCCGGATCGGCCGACGGCGTGCGGGCCCGTTGGGCGACGACGCCGGTCTCACAGATTTCGCGTGAGTTTCTCGACTATTACCAGAACCGCTATCCCGGGTTGGTGGTCGCGCGGCCGCCGCAGATGACCGATGACCGTGAGGCGAACCGGGTCACGGTCATCGAGCACTATTTCCTGCCCTATCCGGCCCTGGATCAGAATGGCCTGCGCGAGGATTTCGTCTTTGCGACCGAGGGGCTGGTAGACCGTTATCCGGACCGCTTGAGCGGGCCGCGGCGGCAGCCGATGGAAGTGAACGGGCCCTGGATCGCGACGCATCGGATCGAGGTGATCGGCGGGCCGATCGAATTCGAGCCGCCGGAGGACGTGACGATCAGCAATCCTGCCTTCGAATTCACCTTGCGGGGCGAGGCAAGCGCCGGGGGCAACATGGTTCTGGCCTGGCGGTTCGAACCGAAAGTGCATGCGGTGCCGGCCGAGCTGGTCGCGGATGTGATCGAGGACGTGAACACCCTGCGCAACGCAACCTGGTATTCCTGGGACCTGACCCCGGAATAAGGGTCCCGGCCTGGAGGGGAAGCCAGGCCGGGGATGACGGCAGTCAGGACTGTCGGGGATCAGAAGATCAGACCGTCATAGATCGCATAGGCGCCAGACGTGGACTTCAGGTTGGCCGAGGCACCCTCGTCCCGGGCGAAGGCCACGACGGCATTGTAGGTGCTGGGGCCGAACGAGCCGTCGATGCCGCCGCGATAGTAACCCCAGGCGCGCAGGTTGCGCTGGATCGCCTTGCGCTCGCTCAGCGAATAGGTCTGGAAGGTGCGGCCGATCGGGGTGGCATAGATCGAGGTGGTATGGACCGGGCGCGGCTCGACATAGACCGGAGCGGTCTGCCCCTGGTCATAGGCCCGGGCCTTGCGGTGGTTTTTCAGAAGTTCGTCCACGATCACGGCAGTCGCCACACCGGCGAGAAAATTCTGTTCCTTCTCGCCCCAGGCCAGCGCCGGTGCGGCGGGCAGGGCGACGATGGAAAGCGCGGTCAGCGCGGCGATCAGGTTCGTCTTTGCGGTCATGACAGTGGGCAGCATGTCGTTTCCTTTCACGGGTTGTCCCGAATGCGTCGGGTCGATGCCAGTGGTTATGGGCATCCCGGCCATGCTAGGCAAAAGCACCGCGGCGTTAGGGGAAAACGCCCGATTGTTATCGGATAACGTATTTAATATCAGGTGGTTACCGGATAATCACTTCGCCGCCAGATACTGGCTGAGCCGTTGAAGCCCTTCATCAAGCCGGGCCTCTTGGCCGCCACCGGCCCCCAGGCGTATGTGGCCGGGCAGCCCGTAGGCCGAGCCGGGCAGCAGAAATGTCCGGTACGGGGGCTGCAAAAGCGCGCGGGCAAGCGATTCGCCGTCTTCGCCCTGCAGCCGGGCCAGCCCGATCAACCCGGCTTCGGGACGGTGCCAGCTGAGGCGCGGTTCCTCCGTCACAAAGCGGTGCAGACGGTCCAGCGCCGCCCGGCCTTCTGTTCGGGCCCTGTCCAGCGCCGGGCCCAGCCGGTCAGGGCGGAGAGCGATCTCGGCGATATGCTCGCCCATGATGTTCATGATTTCGGACGAATTCTCGCGCAGGATCATCGCGTCGCGGATCACCTCGGCGCTTTGGCAGATCATCCATCCGGTGCGCAGGCCCTGTAGGCCAAGCGCCTTGGAGACCGAGCCGGTGGTGATGCCGAAAGGGGTCAGGCCTGCGATGGCGGGCTGGCGGGGGCCGCGCCATTCGAGACCGGCATAGACCTCGTCCACCACCAGCCAGATGCCGTGCCGGTCGGCAAGGGCCGCAAGGGCGCGAAGGTCGGCTTCGGGGATCAGGCGGCCCGTCGGGTTGTTGGGATTGGTCAGGAAGATCATCCGCGTGCGCGGGGTGATCGCGCAGGAAACGGCCTCGGGGTCGAGCTCCCATCCCCGGCTTTCGTCACGGGGCACCTCGACCAGCTTGGCGCCGATCGCCCTGGCCATCACGCCCGCCTGCGGCCAGCCGGGCGCTTCGGTGACGATCTCGTCCCCGGCGACAAGAAGCTGGCGGAAGAGCAGGTAATTCGCTTCGGCCGCGCCGGCCGTGATCAGGACCGTATCGGGGTTCAGTTTCAGACCCGCCTGGTCCAGAACGCGCTGTCGAAGGGCGGGCAGGCCCAGGAAGCTGGCGCCATTCCAGTCGAGCGACAGGTCGGGGTCGAGATCGGCCAGGAAATCCTTCAGCCTTGGCGACCGCGCCAGGGAAAAGCCGATGAAACATTCCGGCGGGTCGGCGGCCGTTGTCTCAAGAAGATAGTCGAAGAGCTTGTGGATGGTGACTTTCACGCCCTGTCCTCTCAACCCCAAGAATTTTAAGCAAAATTCTTGGCAAATTCCTTACTCAAGGAATTTGGCCCTCACCGCACGTCGCGCCCCTGGTTCAGGATGATCACATTGCCGGAGGCGATATCCCCGGCGGGCGAGATCAGGAAGCTTACCCATGCCGCAATTTCGTCGGGCTGCATCGCGTGGCCATGCGGCATGGCGCTGATCGCCCTTGCCAGGACGTCCTCGGTCAGGACGTTGAACAGGGGCGTTTCGGTCATAGCAGGCGCGATGGAATTCACCGCGATCTTCTCGCGCGCGTAACGGCGGGCAAGATCCTTGGTCAGCGTGTCCATGGCCGCCTTGGAGGCGCGGTAGTGCGGCGGGTCGAAGACGTCGAAATTGTAGGCGCCGTTCGAGGATATGTTGACGATCTTTCGCACGCCCGGCCGTCCGGCCATGGCTTTCACGGCTTGCTGGCAGCAGTGGAAGGCAGAATGGAAGTTGATCTCCATCTGTCGGGTCAGCTCTTCCGCCGGGATATCGGGGAAGTCCGACATGAAGCAGGTCCCGGCATTGTTCACCAGGGCATCCACCCCGCCGAAGCGGTGGGTCAGGCGGTCGAAGAGATCGGCAATCGCCTCGGCATCGGTCAGATCGACGGCTTCCGGAACAAGGCCCTCGCGGTCGGCGGACATGATCAGAAGGGCGGCGCCGTCGATATCGACGCCGATCACCGTAAGTCCATCGGCCAGAAGCCGGTCGCTGAAGGCGCGGCCAAGACCCCCGGCCGCACCGGTGACGACCGCGACCCGGGTCACGGGTTCACGACGAAGTCGAAATGCTTGCGCACATCTTCCTCGATCTTCCAGATGCCCTTGAAGTCCTTTTCAACCACGAACGCATCGCCCGCCTGTACAGTAACGGGGATGCCGCCATCGGGGGTGATCACGATCCGGCCCTTGATCAGCACGACATATTCATAGGCCGTATAGGTGGCGTGGTAGCTCCCTTTCGTGCATTCCCAGATGCCCGAGACCATGCTGCCGTCCTTGGCCGTATGCAGAACCCAGGTCTTCATCCGGGGGCTGCCTTCGGTCACGACCCAACCGTCAAGATCTCCGGTCGCAGGTTCGATGCCCTCGGTTGAGGGGAGTTTGGTGATGCTTTGCATGGCTTCCTCCGACAGTGCCTTTTGCCCCAGCCTTGGCGACCGGCGCCCGCTTGTCATTGCCCAAGGCGACAGCGAGGGGACTGATCCCGACGCCGGAGCTTCCAGGATGGGCGTTTCCGGAGCAGCGGAGTTTTCGAAGACTCAGCATCCGAGCCTTTGAAGGCTTCTGTCCGATTTCTTCGAAGAAATCGGACAGAAGCGCGTGATCAGGTCGGGCTTTTCTCGCCTTGAAGTCCGGCGAAATCCGCCGACGAATGGCGTTCGGGAAGTTGTTCCTGCGGCTCACCCCAGGTCCGGTTGACCATGCGGCCGCGGATGACGGCCGGGCGTGCATCGATGCGACGGGCCCAGGCCATGACATTCCGATAGCCTTCGACATCCAAGAACTCGGCAGCATTGTAGGCCCTTCCAAGGACAAGGCTGCCATACCAGGACCAGATTGCCATATCGGCGATCGTGTATTCCCCGCCCGCGACCCAGTCCTTGTCGGCGAGATGGCGATCAAGAACGTCCAGTTGGCGCTTGGTTTCCATTGCGTAGCGGTTGATCGCGTATTCGATCTTGACCGGTGCGTAAGCATAGAAATGCCCGAAGCCGCCGCCGACGAAGGGGGCCGAGCCCATCTGCCAGAACAGCCAGCTGAACATTTCGGTCCGGGCCGCAGGGTCCTTGGGGATGAAGGCACCGAACTTCTCGGCAAGGTAGAGCATGATCGAGGCGCTCTCGAACACCCGCTGCGGCGGGTTCTGTCCATGGTCCATCAAGGCAGGGATCTTGGAATTCGGGTTGATCTCGACAAAGCCCGAGCCGAACTGATCGCCCTTGCCGATGTCGATCAGCCAGGCGTCGTATTCGGCGAGATGGCCGGCTTCCAACAGCTCTTCCAGAAGGATCGTGACCTTGATCCCGTTTGGCGTGGCCAACGAATAGAGCTGCAACGGATGCTTGCCCACCGGCAGCTCTTTCTGATGCGTCGGCCCGGCAATGGGACGGTTGATCGAGGCGAAAGTGCCGCCCGAAGGCTGCTCCCACTTCCAGACCTTTGGCGGAGTATATTCGTTCGGCATGGGATTGCCCTCTTGGTTGGAAGGGATGGACGGGAAAGCTAGTGCATCCTTGTAAGGGTCGCCAGAGCATCAGGCTGCGGGACCGGGCTGCGCAAATGCACAGGGGCGGCCTCGCAGCCGCCCCTTGCAAGATCGTGTTGTCTTACAGGTCAGATCGACAGGCAGACGTATTTCAGTTCCATGTAGTCATCGAGCCCGTGGCGCGAGCCTTCGCGGCCGAGGCCGGACTGCTTGACCCCACCGAAGGGGGCCATCTCGTTCGAGATCAGGCCGGTGTTGACGCCCACCATCCCGTATTCCAGCGCTTCCTGGACCCGGGTGATGCGGCCGATGTCGCGGGCGTAGAAGTACGAGGCGAGACCGAAGATCGTGTCATTGGCGCGAGCGATGACTTCCTCTTCGGTGTCAAACTTGAAGAGCGGCGCGAGCGGGCCGAAAGTCTCTTCCTGCGCAACTTTCATGTCGGGGGTCACGCCAGTCACCACGGTCGGCTCGAAGAACGAGCCGCCAAGCGCGTGCCGTTTGCCGCCGGTCACGACCTTGCCGCCACCGGCCAGGACATCGGCGATATGCTCTTCGACCTTGTCCATCGCCGCCTCGTTGATCAGGGGCCCCGTGGTGGTGCCCGCCTTGAGCCCGTCGCCGATGTTGAGCTTCTTCACCGCGGCGGTGAGTTTCTCGGCGAAGGCGTCATAGACCCCGGCCTGGACATAGATCCGGTTGGCGCAGACGCAAGTCTGTCCGTTGTTGCGGAACTTCGAGATCATCGCGCCTTCGACGGCGGCGTCGAGGTCGGCGTCATCGAAGACGATGAAGGGGGCGTTGCCGCCAAGCTCCATCGAGCATTTCAGGACCTGGTCGGCGGCCTGCTTCAGAAGGATGCGCCCTACTTCGGTGGAGCCGGTGAAGGTGAGCTTGCGGATCAGCGGGTTCTCGCAGAACTCCTTGCCGATGTCCGACGACCGCTTCGAGGTGATGACCGAGAAGAGCCCGGCCGGAACCCCGGCGCGCTCGGCAAGAAGCGCAAGCGAAAGGGCGGACAGCGGGGTTTCCGCTGCGGGACGGGCGACGAAGCCACAGCCTGCGGCAAGCGCCGGGGCGACCTTGCGGGCGATCATCGCATTGGGGAAGTTCCAGGGCGTGATCGAGGCAGCCACGCCGATCGGCTGCTTCAGCACATGGATGCGCTTGTCGCGCTGGTGGCCGGGGATGATGTCGCCGTAGGTGCGCTTGGCTTCCTCACCGTAAAACTCGATGTAGGAGGCGCCATAGGCGATTTCGCCCTTGGCTTCGGCCAGCGGCTTGCCCATTTCGGCGGTCAGGATCGTGGCCAGGTCCTCCTGGTTCGCCATGCAAAGATCGAACCACTTGCGCAGGATCTGCGCACGTTCTTTGGCGGTGCGGGCGGCCCATTCGCGGTGGGCGGCATGCGCGGCCTTGATCGCGCGGGCGGTCTCGGCCCGGCTGAGGTTCGGCAGGTGGCAGATCACGTCGCCCCGGGCGGGGTTGGTCACAGTGAAGGTCGAGCCATCGTCAGCATCGACCCACTGCCCGGCGACGTAAGCCTTTGTCACCAGAAGCGAGGGGTCTTTCAGAAGCGATGCGAGATCGGTCACGGAATCGAGCATGGGTGGGCCCTCCTTATGCTTTGGCAGGAGAGGTGCCACGGCACGCCCTCTATGTCCAGTTCAGAGGTCAGTTTCAGGCCAATGTTTGATCAAATTCCTGACGGGCTGGACGTAACGCCCCGGAGTTTTCGAAGGTTCCGGTCCGACTTCTTTGAAGAATTCGCCAGACCTCAGCCGTTTGCGTGCATCCGCTCGATGTAGGCGCGCATCTCTTCGGCCTCGTGGCGGGCGTCCCGCAGGCCCTCCATCGCGGCTTTCAGCTCGGCCTCGGTCTGGCTGATGTGGTTCATGAGTTCGGCTTCGCGCTGCTCGAGATAGGCCAGGGCCTGGTCACGCAGCTCTTCCGCCTCGTGCAGGGACTGGGCCAGGCGATCCATCTCGGCCATGTCGCCGCCCTGAACCCGGGTGAAACGATGCAGAAGCCAGTGCGCGAACCAGCCCATCGCGAAGGAAACCAGAAGGATGATGGCTGTGGCGATGACGAATTCGGTGCGGTTCATGGGTTATCCTCGGCCTTCAGGCCTTCGGGGCGTGGCAGGGGCCGGATGGTCTTTTCGGTGGGGGCGACCGAGGGGCTGGTATCGCCGGAGAAGTCCGGGGTGACGGCAGGAGCTTCGGCCTCGGTCGCCGGCGCAACCGGATCGGACGTTGGTGCCGGTGCTGCGGCTTCGGTGGCGGTGGCCGCAGGATCGGTCGCGGCGGGATCCGCTGGCTGGGCGTCCGCGGCGGGAGAGAGGGCAGGATCGGCAGTCGTTGTCGCACCCTTCAGGACGAATTCGATCCGCCGGTTCGCCTCACGACCTTCCTCGGTTTCGTTGTCGGCGATGGGTGACGCCTCGCCATAGCCGAGTGCGGTCATGCCGGAGATGTCGACGCGGCGGCCTTGCAGCGCAAGCAGCACGGCTTCGGCGCGGGCCTGGCTGAGGGCCTGGTTGCCACCCTCGGACCCCTGGCTGTCGGTATGGCCGCCGATTTCCATCTGCATCGGCGGGCAGGCGGTCAGGATCTTGGCCAGCTCGTCCAGAACGGGGCGCGCTGTCGTGGCGATCTCGGCAGAAGACGGGGTGAAGGTAATCTTGGTCCGGGCGATGACCGCGTTCACATCGGCGGCGCATTCCTCGGGTGTGGGCAGCGAAGCGATTGGGTCCAGCGCCTCGTCGTAGCGGACATTCACCCGGAAAGTCTGGCCCTGCCCAAGCTCGCCCGACAGGATCTGGGTGATCTTGCCCCGTGTTGCGGTCGAGCCGGTGACGCCGGTCACCTCGACCAGGTCTGCGCGCACCGTGAGCGAGCCATGTTCGACTTCGGCCAGGGCCTTCAGACCGGCAAGGACCCGGACCGGCCAGCCGTCGGGCAAGGTGTCATCAAGGCGCGTGGCGGTCAGCACCTCGGCGGCGGGGAAGGCGGCGCGGGCGAAAGCGTCGACCGCGCTACGCTGCATCTCGTCCGTCAGCCGTCCCCGAAGTTCGACCTTGCCGCTTTCGCTAAGCGTCGCGGTGAATTCGGCCGGACCCTCGGTCGCGGTTTCCTTCCGTTCCAGCGTCGAGGTCAGCGAGAAGGCATCGGGCAGCCCGTTTTCCAACTCACCCACAACCTTGTCGAAAGCGGCCTGCGTGACATCACTGCCGGCCAGCAACGTGACATCCGAGTCCGAGAAGGTGATCGATCCCTGGCCAAGCTCTTTCACGGCGCGGATGCCCAGAACCACGGCTTCGGCCCAGCGTGGCGTCGGGGTGCCAAGACCGATCGTGCAGTCGGGCGGCTCGACGACGCCGGCGGCCTGTGCGGCCGACTGGATCTGTGCCCGGGCGCGGACCGTATCGGCCGAGCAACTGTCGAACCGGGCGCTTTCGGCGTCGATGATGAAGCGCAAGGTAAACGGAGTGATCACCGGGCGAGGGGCCGAGATGTCGAGTACCAGCCGGACGCCCGCCGGGGCGATCCCGCGCAATTCCGTCTCGAACCGGCGCTTCTCGGCCTCGCTGTCGGAAATCGCGGTGACTTCGACCAGGTCGGCTGCGACCGAGATCTTCGACCGTTCCAGCCGTTGCAACGCCTCGAGCCCGAAGTCGAGCGCTGCGGACCAGGTGTCAGGTGCCGGGTAGTCGGCTGTCTCCAGCATATTGGTCAGCGCTTCTTCCGTCACCATTGCCGCCGCTTCTGCGGCGAGCGCCGCCTCGCTGAGGCCACCTTCTCCCGGCTTTTCCGGCATCAGCCCGATCAGCTGGATCCCGTCTTCGGTCCGCAGCATCTGGACGGAGAACTTCGGTGCCTCGATGGCCGACGCCGGTGTGACGTCCAGGCCGTCACGAATTCGCGAGGCGTCGATCAGGGAGCCCACGAGGTTCACCGCCCGGAAACGGGCAGCTTCATTCGGCGCGGTGCCGGACAGACGGACCTGCAGCCCGTCGGTGGTGACCGTGATCCAGTCGATCCGCTGTTCCGCCAGCCGGGCAGTGACGACTTTCTGCGTGCGCGATTCGATGACCAGCGTGGCGCCAAAGGCGACCGAGAACATGACCATGGCCGCCAGGATGAAAGCCAGGAGGGCAAGCGTAGTCGAGGACAGCTGGCGGATCAGGGAGGGCAAGAGCAAGGACTTCCGGAAGACTCACACTGGGACATGCGCCCAATGCTTCCTAGGGGTTTGGGGCCCAAGGTTCAACCAAGCCATGCAGCGACGGCAAGAAACGGCAAGGGAATGAGACCCGCATCCCGGTTTGACCGGAAGATCGCAAGGCAGGAGGCGGGGTCGTCCAGATCAAGCCGCGCCATCTGCCAGCCGAGATGCCAGCCCATTGCCCAGACCCCGCCCAGGGCCACGACAAAGGCCAGTGGACGGCCCGCATCGGCATGGGCCAGCACGACGGCGGCGGCAAAGAGGATCAGCGTCAGTGTGAAGAAGCCCCAAAGCCAGGCGCGGCTTTGCGTGCCGAAAAGCCGCGCGGTCGACTTGACGCCGATCAGCGCGTCGTCCTCGCGGTCCTGATGGGCGTAGATCGTGTCGTAGTAAAGCGTCCAGGCAATCCCGGCCAGATAGAGCAAGATCGCGGCCGGTGGCACCTCGCCGGCATGGGCCGCCCAGGCCAGAAGCGCCCCCCAGTTGAACGCAAGACCGAGGAAGACCTGCGGCCACCAGGTGAAACGCTTGGCAAAGGGATAGATCGCGACAAGGGCCAGCGAGGCGATGCCAAGGAGGATCGCAAGGCGGTTGTAGCTGAAAAGGATCACCGCAGCGAACCCCGCCTGGACGGCCATCCAGACCAAAGCCTGTTGCACCGTGACCTGGCCCGAAGGCAGCGGGCGGCTGCGGGTTCGCGTCACCTGGGCATCGAAGTCGCGGTCGGTAATGTCATTCCAGGTGCAGCCTGCCCCGCGCATCAGGAACGCGCCGACACCGCAGGACAGCGCGAGCCACAGGTCCCAGGTCTTGAAGCCGCCACCGCCCCCGGCCAGGGCAAGGGCCCAAAGGCAAGGGATGAGAAGAAGCCAGGTGCCAATGGGCCGGTCGGCGCGGCTGAGCCGCAGATAGGGGCGCGTCGGGACCGGGGCGTACCGGTCGACCCAATTTGCTTTCGGGGCATCTGCAACCCAGCCTGACTCCGTCCCCGAGTCGGTCCCGGGGGCCTCTGGCATTTGCGGCGCTTGGGACATAGGTTCGGGCTCATGTCGGATGCGAAGATCAGGCTCTATGTAGATCAGCCCCTGGGCGAGGGGCAAGCGGTGCGGCTTTCGCCCGACCAGACGCATTACCTCGTGGGCGTCATGCGGCTTGCGGTCGGGGCGCCGGTGCTGCTGTTCAACGGGCGCGACGGAGAATGGCGGGCCTTGCTGGCCGAGGCCGGCAAGCGCGGCGCGGTCGCGGTCTGCGAAGCCGTGATCCGGCCCCTGGTGCTGCCGCCGGACCTGTGGCTGGCATTTGCTCCGATCAAGAAAGCGCGCACGGATTTCATCGTGGAGAAGGCCGTCGAGCTTGGCGTTCGCCGCATCCTTCCGGTGCAGACCCGCCACACCAATTCAGAACGCATCAGGCAGGACCGGCTGCAAGCCCATGCGGTCGAAGCGGCCGAGCAATGCGGCGCGACCATGGTGCCCGAAGTGGCTGAACTGCAGCCGCTTGAGCGCCTTTTGGCTGCTTGGCCCGCGGGGAGGCAGCTTTACTGGTGCGACGAGGCGGCAGCGGGTCAGCCCGCGATGATCGGTGGCACCCCCGGCCCGGCGGCGATCCTGATCGGCCCGGAGGGCGGTTTCGCCGAGGCCGAGATGAAGCGACTGCGCGGAATGGCCGGGGTTCGCTCCCTGAGCCTCGGGCCCCGCATCTTGCGGGCGGATACAGCGGCGGTGGCGGCAGTCACGCTTTGGCAGGCGGCGCACGGGGATTGGCGATGAGCTTCATCCGGCCCGAGCTGCGCGCCGCAGCCCATCGTTGGCGCGAGGTGCTTCTTGGCGCGGGGCTCGCTGCCTTTGGTGGCTGGATCGCCAGTTGGGGCGGGCTTTTCTATCTGCCGACCGGCCTTGGATTGCTGGTGATCGGTGTGGGCTGGGCGGTCCTTGCCTGGCGGCGGGCAAGGTTCCTGCAGGCGGGCGAGGCGCCCGGGTTCGTGCGGGTCACCGAGGCGCAGATCGCCTACCTGGGGCCACGCGTCGGGGGCTTTGTCGGCCTGCCGGACCTGGCGGAAATCCGGCTTCTGACCCTGCGTGGGCGGCGGATCTGGCGGCTGAAGCAGGGCGATGGCCAGATGCTGCACATCCCGGTAGAGGCCGAAGGGGCCGATACGCTGTTCGATGCTTTCGCCGCGTTGCCAGGTCTTGATACGGCGGCATTGCTGGCTGCACTGGGCAGCGAGGCGGCGTCGGACAGCAAGGTGGTGGCGCTGAACGAGGTCGACCGGTTGATCTGGTCCCGCAAAGGCGCAGGTGTGGTTGTGCGCTGATGCGCAAGCCAGGCGTCGGGCCCTTGCAGGAAAGAAAATCTACAGTTCGGAAAGAAATTCTGTGGCCACAGGACACAGACTCCGATGGCTCGACCCCTTGACTTGGACACCTCCGCTTGACACCTCTTGGCGTCCGGTCGCGAGGCCGGATCACCGCAGCAGGCAGCCCCGGAGCCAAGGTCCATGTCAATTCCTCAGTCCGGTGGCGGACCGATTGAAAGCTTCGATCAACTCGCCGCCTATATGGAGGCGGGCTGCAAGCCCAAAGCCGATTGGCGCATCGGGGCAGAGCATGAGAAATTCGGCTGGCTGACCGACAGCCGCAAGCCCTTGCCCTATGCGGGTGACCGCTCGATTTCGGCGATCTTCGCCGGGCTTGAGGCGCGCTATGGCTGGCAGCCGCTGCGCGAGGGCGAAAATGTCATCGGCCTGACCCGGAACGGCGCGAATGTAAGCCTTGAACCCGGCGGGCAGTTCGAATTGTCCGGTGCGCCGCTGGTTTCGACCGTGGCAGTGGCGGATGAGCTGCAGAACCATCTCGACGAGGTTCGCTCGATTGCCGATCCGATGGGCGTGCGGTTCATGGGGATCGGCGCGGCACCGGAATGGCGTCACGAGGAAATGCCGGTGATGCCCAAGGGGCGCTATCGGCTGATGACCGACTACATGGGCCGGGTCGGGACCCATGGCACGCAGATGATGTACCGGACCTGCACCGTGCAGGTGAACCTTGATTACGCCTCCGAAGCTGACATGGTGAAGAAGCTGCGAGTGGCGCTTGCCCTGCAGCCGGTGGCAACCGCGCTTTTCGCCTCGTCGCCGTTTTTCGAGGGCAAGCCCAATGGCCACCGCAGCTGGCGCAGCCGCATCTGGCGCGGTCTCGATGACAGCCGCACCGGGACTTTGCCCTTCGTCTTTGATGAAGGCATGGGCTTCCAGGCCTATGTCGACTGGGTGCTCGATGTGCCGATGTATTTCGTCTACCGCGACGGGAAGTACATCAATGCCTTGGGACAAAGCTTCCGTGCCTTCCTGAAGGGAGAGCTTCCTGCCCTGCCCGGCGAGAAGCCCACGCTTTCCGACTGGGCCGACCACATGACCACGGTCTTCCCCGAGGCCCGGGCCAAGAAGTTCATCGAGATGCGCGGTGCCGATTGCGGGGACCAGGCGCATATCGTGGCGTTGCCGGCCTTCTGGGTAGGGCTCATGTACGATCAGACCGCGCTGGATGCCGCTTGGGATCTGGTGAAGGGATTTGACCATGCCACCCGCGAGGGGCTGCGTGTCGCCGCCTCGGTCTCGGCCCTGCAAGGCGAGGCGGAAGGCGTGAAACTGCTTGACCTTGCCCGGGCCGCTGTCGGGCTCTCGCATGCTGGGCTTGTGGCCCGTGGCCTGGGCGAGGAGGCCCAGCTGGCGCCCCTGGTCGAAAGCTTGAAGACCGGCCGGGTCCAGGCGGACCGCTGGCTGTCCCTTTACGAAGGGGACTGGGGTCGGTCATTGGAGCGGATCTACGAGGCCGCGTCGCTGTAAGGAAGCTCTGGGGGGAGCTTTCCCTAGCCAGCCGAGCTTGGGCCTTCGGTTTCGACGGCAGCCTGCTTCTTCTGCCCAATCCGGGGTTCAGTGCCGGCCTTGATCCGCGCCAGGTTGGCGCTGTGGCGGACATAGATCAGGACCGTCAGGATCAGGGCCAGGATCAGGAACCGGCCATCGCCGAAGAAAAGCATCCAGAGCGCCGTGCTTGCTGCCGCCAGAAGGGCGGCGATCGAGGAGACGCGCATCACCAGCGCCACGACCAGCCAGGTGGCGCAGACGGCCAGGCCGACCAGCCAGTTCAGGGCCAGCAGGATGCCGAGAAAGGTGGCCACGCCCTTGCCGCCCTTGAAGCCCAGCCAGACCGGATAAAGATGGCCAAGGAAGGCAGCAAGCCCGGCCAGTTGGGCTGCGTCCTCACCCAGAAACCATTGCGCAATCAGGACGGCCACCGCCCCCTTCGCTCCGTCCAGCAGCAATGTCAGAGCGGCGGCGAGCTTGTTTCCGGTCCGCAGGACATTGGTCGCGCCGATGTTCCCGGACCCGATCTGACGCAGGTCGCCCAGGCCCATCATTCGGGTAAGAACCACCCCAAAGGGCACCGATCCCAAGAGATAGGCAAGAACGGCAGTCAGGATCAGAAGCGTCGGGTCGGTCGTTATCGGGGGCATGTCTCAGTCTTCCGCAGCAAAGACCTGCGTCCCGCCGACGAAGGTCGCGAGCACCTTACCCTCCATCCGTGCGCCGTCAAACGGGGTGTTCTTGGATTTCGAGCGGAGCTTGAAGCGGTCCATCAGGAAAGGCGCGTCGGGGTCGAAGAGGATGAGGTCGGCAGGCGCCCCGAGGGTCAGACGGCCCTGCGGCAAGCCCAGCCGGTTCGCGGGGTTCAGAGCCATCGCGCGGAAAAGGGCGGGAAGGCTCAGATGCCCGGCATGGTACAGCCGCATCGCGGCGGGAAGGAAGGTCTCCAGCGCGACGGCACCGGGGGCGGCTTCCTCGAAGGGGAGGCGCTTCGATTCCTCGTCCGCAGGTGTGTGCATGGAACTGATGATATCGATCACCCCTTCGGCCACGGCCGCGACCATGGCAAGACGGTCTTGCTCGGACCGCAAGGGGGGCGTGAACTTGAAGAAGGTCCGGTAGTCGCCGACGTCGAATTCGTTCAGCGTCAGGTGGTGGATCGAGGTCCCCGCTGTCACATCCAGCCCCGCCGCCTTGGCCCTTGCCAGCGCGGGCAGGGCCTTGGCCGTGGTGATCTGGTCGGCGTGGTAGCGGACCCCCGTCATTTCCACCAGCGCGAGGTCCCGCTCCAGCCCCATCCGTTCCGCCATGGGCGAGACCGCCGGGATGCCCCGCAGCGAGGCGAACTTGCCCGAGGTGGCGGAGGCCCCTGAGGACAGGCCCGGGTCCTGCGGATGGCCCATGACCAGTGCACCCAAGGACTTGGCATAGGACATCGCGCGGGTGATCGCCTTGGCCTCGGTTGAGACCCTGAAGACATCGGTAAAGGCAATCGCCCCCGCATCGCGCAGGAAACCGATCTCGGTCATCTCGCGCCCGTCGCGGGCCTTGGTCAGCGCCGCCATATGGCGGATGCGGACCGGGCTTTCGCTGGCGCGGCGGGTGACGAATTCCAGCGTCTCGGGCGTGTCGATCGCGGGTTGGGTGTCGGGCCGGGCGATGATCGTGGTCACGCCCCCCGCCGCCGCCGCAAGCCCGGCCGAGCGAAAGCTCTCCTTATGCCTCTCCCCCGGCTCGCCGATCTTGACCCCCAGATCGACGATCCCGGGAGCCAGGCATTTGCCCCCGCAGTCCACGACCTTGGCCCCCTTCGGCGCCTTCTCGTCCCGGGCCAAGATCACCCCGTCCTTGACGGTCATGCTGCCGAGCACGTCTGTAGCGGCCTCGGGGTCGATCAGGCGGGCGTTCGTGAAATAGAGCGTGGTCATGTCCGGTCCGTCCGAGGGGCTGGCCCGATATGCGACGGCGCGGAGAGCTTGTCCACTGGAAGCGTTACCCCAAGGCCAGCCAGAGCGCGACCAAAGCAACCAGAACCAATGCGACGCCCAGGAGGCGGAAGGCCAGCGTCGGTCGCTGTGGCGGGGGAGAGGGCAGGTACGGAGGGGTCAGCACACCCTCGGCCGCCGCATTGGGAAGCGGTTCGAAATGCACCGTCTGGCGGTCCTCGGTGTAGGTGCCGATCAGGTTAAGCCGAGGGTCCAGTGTCAGGGTAACGGCGCGGCCATGCAGCGCCTTGGACAACAGCACCAGCACCGGGCCCTTCAATCCCTGCAGCAGGGCACGGTCCGGGTCCAGCGCCACATCGCGGACGTCCAAGCCTTCGCTCAGAAATCCTGCGAGACCGATGTCGGACAGGTCGCCAACGTCGAAAAGCTCGACATAGGCGGGGTCGAGATCGGGGTCGCCCAGAAGCCTCAGGATGAGGGACGCCTTGTCGCGCTGCATTTCTTCCGGGGTCAGGGCGGCGGTGAAGACACGGACGCCAAGGCGATCATGCGAGGGGATGAACAAGCTCGTCATCGGTGGAGCGAGATGCGATCTGCGGTGGCAGCGGGGTCGGCCTGGTACTTGATGAGGTGCCGGTCGCCAAGAGTCGTGGTGATCTGGACAGAGCCGAGGAACGGCTTCGCCGACCGCACCTGCGCCAGAGAGATCGTCCGCCCGCCGGGGCCGAGAAGGCGGCGGTCGGTCAGCCGCCAGACCTCGGCCAGCGCTTCGGATGCCAGGTACGCCGCCCGCGCGCCAATAGCGAGCACCGCGCCAAAGGGACCGGCAACGGGATAGGGGTTCCCCTGCCAAAGCAGGAATAGCCCGGCTGCGGTTCCAAGCACGACGGCCAGAATGAGATGCCCGCGCCAATAGGCGAGCCGGTCGGCACGAAATTCTGCGACCACCGTCTCTCCGTCCTGCAATGTGGCGACGGTGCCAAGAATACTGTCGGGTTCGATTCGGGCCATCAGGCGATCCACACGATGATGACGGTGAAGATGGCGATGAAGACAAGGACGGCAGCCGCCACCATGCCGCCCTGTCGCATCTCGGCTTTCGTGGGCTTGCGGTCGGGGTCGGGGGTCATTCGGTCTTGCCCTGCAGGTCTCGGATCATCAGGTACACCTTCTCAGCCTCGGCGATGTTTTCAAAGCCCGCTTTCGTGGTGCCAAGATCGCCGTCGGAGTCGCGTTCGAGGCGGGAGTGCAGCCAGACGGTCGAGGCACGCGCTCCCGGTTCCAGTTCAAGGGCGGTGGAGGGGAGGATCGGGTAGACCTTGAGGCTGGGAAAGCGCCCCTGCCGGACGACATAGGCCGCGCGATTGGTCAGCACATAGCGGATGTCGCGCGGTGCAGTGCGCGCCTCGATCACCGGGCCGAAGACAAGGAAGGCCCCGATCCCGCCGAAGGGCACCCCGAAGGCGGTGACGAAGAGAGCGAGGCCTGCGTCCGCGAAGGTTCCAGCTTTGGGGAGCTGCCAGAGACCGTGGAAGATGAGCGAAACGCCGACGATCAGGAAGGGTGAGCCGAAGACCATCAGGAAGATCGCCTTTGCACGCTGGTGCAGGCCGGGGACGGGGGAGCCTTCCCATAGGAGAGTTTCATCGGGGCCGAGGGGGAGGGGGTAAACGGTCACGATGCCGCCTTCCTCTCCTGCTCCATAATCCGCATACATTCCTTCGCATCATTGGTCGCGAGGATGATGCTTGTTCGGCCGAACCTTATGACGCCTGGAAGGCCCCAGTCCGGAGCCGACTGCAGATAGTCGTGTGATCGGATGCGCCGCCACGGCCATTCCGAGACCCGGATCAAGCGTCGATCGGTCAGTATGACCGCCCCCAAGGCCTTTCCGGATTCAACGGCGCGTCTCTCAAGCCAGTCGAAGCCTTGGGCGAGAACAATAACTATCATTGCCAAAGGAAGAATGATGTAGAATGCGCCACACCTACTGACCCGGTCTTTCGCAGGGCAGAACTCGGCAAGCGAATACGACCCCCAGACCGCCCAGAGCACCAAGCTCGCAATCACGACAAGAACGAACATCGTGAATGTCGAGGACGCAACGGTGAAGCCAATCCGTCCCTGCCAGATCAGGCTTTCGTCTGGCTCCAATATCGAAGCCAGATCGAATTGCGACGGATCGGCACTCACACCATCGCCCCCACGATCTTCCGTCCCCGCTCGGCCCGGAGGTTCCGCGCCAGAAGGTCCATGCAGGCCATCCGCACCGCGACCCCCATCTCCACCTGGTCCTGGATCACCGAGCGGTTGATGTCGTCGGCGAGGTCTCCGTCGATCTCGACGCCCCGGTTCATCGGGCCGGGATGCATGACGATGGCCTCGGGCGAAGCGTAGGACAGCTTCTCGGCGTCCAACCCGTAGCGGTGATAGTACTCGCGCTCGGACGGAATGAAGCCGCCGTCCATCCGTTCCTTCTGCAGCCGCAGCATCATTACCACATCGGCGCCCTTGAGCCCTTCGCGCATGTCGTCGAAAAGCTCGCAGCCGAAGTCTTCCACGCCCGAGGGCATCAGGGTCGGCGGGGCGATCAGGCGGAGGCGGTTTTCCATCTTGCCAAGCAGGATCAGGTTCGACCGGGCCACCCGGGAATGGGCGATGTCGCCGCAGATGGCGATGGTCAGCCGCTGGATGCGGCCCTTGGCGCGACGGATGGTCAGGGCGTCGAGGAGCGCCTGGGTCGGATGCTCATGCCGCCCGTCGCCCGCGTTCAGGACGGCGCAATCCACCTTTTGAGCCAGCAGGTTGACGGCCCCCGAAGCGCCGTGCCGCACGACCAGCAGGTCGGGGTGCATCGCGTTCAGGGTCATCGCCGTGTCGATCAGCGTCTCGCCCTTCTTCACCGACGAATTCGCCACCGACATGTTCATCACGTCCGCGCCCAGCCGCTTTCCGGCGAGTTCGAAGGACGATTGCGTGCGGGTCGAGTTCTCGAAGAAGAGGTTGATCTGCGTCATCCCGGCCAGCACGTCGGACTGCTTCACCGTGCGGCGGTTCAGGTCGACATAGCGGTCGGCAAGGTCGAGGACGGTGGTGATCTCCAGCGGCTGAAGCTGCTCGATCCCCAGAAGATGGCGGGCGCGGAAGGCCATGTCTGTCCCCTCTCGGATTTCCCCCTCTATCGCAAAGCCGGGGAGGCGGGGCAACCTACTTCCGGCGCAGATGTTCCTCCAGCCGCGGCATGATCTCGACGAAGTTGCAGGGCCGGTGGCGGCTGTCGAGCTGGGGTTTCAGGATCTCGTCCCAGGCGTCGCGGCAGGCTCCGGGGCTGCCGGGCAGGGCAAAAAGATAGGTGCCCTGGGCAACGCCCCCCGTCGCGCGGCTTTGCACGGCAGAGGTGCCGATCTTCTGCATGCTGACGATGGTGAAGACCGTCCCGAAGGCCTCGATCTCTTTCTCATAGACCTCGCGGTGGGCTTCCACGGTGACATCGCGCCCGGTCAGACCGGTGCCACCCGTCGTGAGGATGACATCGACCTGCGGGTCGGCGATCCACTGGCGCAGGCGCGCCACGATGGCGGGGCGGTCGTCGGGCACGATGCCGCGGTCGGCCAGCACATGGCCCGCCGCGACCAGCCGCTCGACCAAAGTGTCGCCCGACTTGTCCGTCTCGGGCGTCCGGGTATCGCTCACCGTCAGGACGGCAATGCGGACCGGGTGAAAGAGCAGGGTTTCGTCGATGCGGGACATCTCTAGCTCCTTGGCATGAGCGCAAGCCGCAAGGCCAGCGCGCCGAAGATGGTGGCGCTGATCCGGGACAACCAGCGTGACAGACCCGCGGATCGTGCCATCCGTTGCCCGATGGTGCCGGCGAAAAGCCCCACCGCGCCGTTCACCACCAGCCCCCCGGCGCTGAACACCAGGCCAAGCGTCAGGAATTGCGGCAGGATCGGCCGCGAAGGGTCCACGAACTGCGGCAGGAAGGCGAGGATGAAGAGGATCACCTTGGGGTTCAGAAGGTTGACCATCAACCCTTGGCCGAACGCCCTGGACGGCGAGGTCGGCGCCACCACCGTCTCCGCCGCAAAGGGCGACGCCCGCAGTGCCCCCACCGCCAGCCAGAGCAGATACCCGACCCCAAGCCAGCGGATCGCCTCGAACGCCGCCGGATGCGCCGCGACCAAGGCCCCAAGTCCCAATGCGGCGAGCGTCGTATGCACCATACCCCCCGTCGCAATCCCGAAATTCGCCGCCATCGCTGCCCGGCGGCCGGACCGCAGCCCCTGTCCAAGGCAGAACATCATGTCGGCCCCCGGCGTCAGGTTCAGCGCCAGCCCTGCGGGGACGAAGGCAAGGAGGGTGAGGGGGTCGACGGGAAGCATCAGCCCCTGAGCCTTGCCTGCAATGAAAGAAGGTCCGCCCAGGCCTCACGTTTGGCGGACGGATTGCGCAGCAGATAGGCGGGGTGGGTCATTGGCAGCAAAGGTTTGCCAAGCGCTTGCGACCAGTTGCCCCGCGCCCGCAGAATGCCGCGTGTGCCGGTCAGGGCATCAAGCGGCGTGTTGCCCATAACGACGATCACCGCAGGATCGACCAGCGCGATATGCCGCTCGACAAAGGGGCGCATCATGGCGATCTCGGCGGGTTCCGGGTCGCGGTTGCCCGGGGGCCGCCAGGGCAGGACATTGGTGATGTAAAGCGCGGTTTCGGCGTCGGGCGAGGTGCGTGAAAGGCCAATAGCCTCGAACATCTTGTCCATAAGCTGGCCTGCGCGACCGACAAAGGGGCGGCCCTCGCGGTCTTCGTCAGCGCCCGGTGCCTCGCCAAGGATCAGGACGCGGGCCTTGGGATTGCCATCGGCAAAGACCGTGTTCCGCGCGCCTTTCTTCAACTCGCACAGGTCGAAAGCGGTGATCGCCGCGCGGAGATCGTCGAGGGTCTGTGCCCGCTCCGCCGCCCTTCGGGCGACCTCGAAAGGATCGCTGCCGACCTGTTCCGCCGGGGTAGCAGCCACAGGTCTTGCAGCCTGTTTCGGGGCTTCGGTGGCGAGGTCATAGCGGTTCACCGGGGCGTCGCCGATGGTCTCGTCAGCCCCGGCCTCGACCTGCCAGGCCAGGGCCGCGAGGGCCGCGTGCCAGTCGTCAGCGATGTCGGCGGCGATTCCCATGCGCGAAGACTAGGGCGCGCCGCGCGCTCCCACAACCCGAAGCGGGGTCAGGGCGCCGGGCATCCGCGAAACTCGATCGCGCCCCCGGCGGCAAGGATAGTCATCGTCACGCCCGAACGGTCCAGCGCAAAGGGAGCGCCATCCGGGGGCACGAGTTCGGTCATCGCGATCAGCACGCCGCCCTCGCGCTGGGTGACGGCCGGAGCGACCCAGACGTCACGATCCGCGGTTTCGAAAGCCACGACCTCCGTTCGTCCGGGATCGGGCAGACGCACCCGCGCCGTGACGCGAAGTCCATCGCTGATCGGGTCGACCTGGCAGGCGACCCCTGCGACCCCGGCTTCGGTTGCCGTCTCTGCCCGGGCGGCAAGTGCGGCGGTGATGCTGGCATCAGGCTGACCGGGTGGCAGTAGGTCGGAGACCAGGTCAAGCGTTGCGGGCAGGCAGATCTCGTCGCAGACGCCGAGGTCAACCCCGACCGACAGGCGGACCGGCAGGGCCGGGTCAAGGGGCGTGACCTCCAGCGGCAGGACAAGGTGTTCGTGGTAGCCGATGGTCTGCATGCCATTGGCCTCGAAGACGTCGGGGGCGGGCCAGTGAATCCGGACCGATTTCACGTTCTGGGACCCGGTCCAGTCGAAGATCGGGGGGATGCCGCTGTCGCCCGGACTGCGCCAGTAGGTCTTCCAGCCGGGGGCGAGCGTCAGCTCCACCGCCGCCATATGCGCGCCATTTTCCATTTGCCATCCAAGCCTTAGCGTGGCGGAGAGCACGTCCTCCTGCGTTGTCGCTAGGGCGGGGGTGGCGAGGTGGGCGAAGAGAAGGACTGGTCTGATCATGCGGGCAACATAGAAACTGACGGGCGCAAGGGAAATCACTTTGCGGCGACAGCACGTGAGCGTGACGTTTTGGCCATGCTTCGGGGCTTGTGAGCCGGTGACGCGGGGTCCATGTTCAGGGTGATGAGAGGGGGGCTCCGATGGATCTTTCCGGACAGATACTGATCGCCATGCCGGGGATGGCGGATCCGCGTTTCGAGAAGAGCGTGGTCCTGATCTGCGCGCATTCGGCCGAGGGGGCGATGGGGTTGATCGTCAACAAGCCATTGGAAGAACTGAGCTTTTCCGGCCTGTTGGAGCACCTGAAGATCCCCTTGGGGCCAAAGGGCCGCGACATCCGGGTGCATTTCGGCGGACCGGTCGAGCGGGGGCGGGGGTTCGTACTGCACTCGGCCGACTGGGAGCGGGAGGGTGAAGGTACGATGCGCGTGCCGGGGGGCCTGGAAATGACCGCCACCATCAACATCCTGGAGGCTTTGGCTTCCGGCCGCGGTCCGGGCAAGGCCTTGCTGGCGCTGGGTTAGTCCGGCTGGGGGCCGGGTCAGCTGGAGGCCGAGATCGCGCGGAACGACTGGCTGACCTGCGAGGCGCCGGAGGGGCTGGTGTTCGGCGCGGACGACCAGGTGAAATGGTCGGCGGCGCTGCGGGGGATGGGGATTGATCCCTTGACGTTGAGTGCTGCGGCGGGGCGGGCCTGAGGCGGCCGCAAGGACATCCGGTAAGGGGTTGGGAACGCTGGGTTAATCCGGGGGTTTTCCGAGAGGTTAACGGTATGGCATCCGTCTGGCATGCGTCGGGTATCTGTACCGACGCTTGGCGGGCGGTTGGGGCGTTAACCCTGGGGGGCGAATCGGGATGACAATGCTGAGGATTTCCCACGGAAACGCGCCAGGCATTCCCTCGACTTGAGAACCTCCACGATGCGGTAGCGCTTGAACCACAGGTGCTGTCAGACAAAAACTACACCAAGGTACCGACAACCTGGGGTATGTCGGTTGAGTGGGACGGGGGATCTCGACTTGTTGCAGGGACAGCTTCTGGCTTTCAAACCGAGCGCGGTAGTAGCCGAACGCATTAGTACGCTCGGTCGAACGGAAGACGTAATCTTTTCCCCTGACCAAACGCGCCTCGCGATTGCGGGGTACAATGAAAACCGGATCCTTGTAATTCAGGTCGAGGTCGTCACCGAAAATGGTGCCATGACTGTCCTCTCGGATGGGTGTGTCGAACTTCGCTGCCAGGATTTTGATCACCCACACGGCATTTCGTGGATTGACGATGACACAGTGGTCATCGCCAACCGGGGAAAGGATGTCATCGTTCTTTCTGTCCCTGCCGTCAGCAGCGCGGGCGACAACGTCGAAGTTGAGCCGCTTCTGAGACTTTCCGAAGGAAGCGACGAGATAATCAAATCTCCCGGTTCGGTGGCTGTAACCCGGTTGAGCGACGAGTACTTCGACTGTCTCGTGTGCAACAACTATCGAAACTATATCTCACGCCACATTATCCGAAAGAGAAATGGGTTCGAAGTCGTTTCAAGTCTTCGCCTCTTTGAGCACGGCCTGAAGGTTCCAGACAGTATTGCAATCAGCGCCGAGGGCGACCTTGTGGCCGTGAGCAATCATCACCGGCACAGAATAGATGTTTTCAGCAATGACGCTGGCAGTGCCACGCATTCGCCGCCGGTTCTTTCGCTTGGTGGGCTTCACTATCCACATGGCGTCCGGTTTGCGATGGATGACCGGCTTCTCCTCGTCGCAGATGCTGGCGCACCTTTGGTCCATGTGTATGCGCGGGGTGGACCCTCATGGAAGGCGGCGAGCGGCCCTGACGCATCCATCAGAGTCATCGATGAGGAGTCATTCCGCCGCGGGCATAAGAATCCCGAGGAAGGTGGTCCGAAGGGGCTGGATACGCTTGCTGACGGAAGTGTGCTTGTGGTCAGTTGTGAAGAAGTGCCGATCGCCTTTTTTGATTTCCGGACTATTCGAGATCAGCTTGTCGGACCTGCCATGACGGACCATAGGGAATCTCGATCCGGCGAAGCGCGGATGCTTGAGACCGCCCTGTCAGCAATGAGGGGGCAGCATGATCAGATGAAGTCTCTGCAAGCCGAAATTGGGAAGCTGAAGGCAATGCAAGACCGTAGGCTTGACCGGCGGCTTCTTCGCCTGATCAAAGGCTGGGCGCTCAAGAAGCTTGCGGAGATTGAAAAGCGTTGAAGCTTGCCGCGTGATAGCCGTTGGACAGTTGCTGTCAAACGAACAGGCGCCAGTCGCCCTTGTCCTCGCACAACTGTCCGGCCCGGCTAGGCCAAGTCAGTGTCCCTCGGCGAGGGTAGCGGCCCGGTCAGACGCCCCTGTGCTTGCCCAAGGTCTCACTCCCCGTACGGTACCCACACCGTCTTGACCTCGGTCGCCTGTGACAGGAACGTCCGGCCTTCGCCCTCGGGGCCCAGCCAGTTCCTCGCGCGACCGTGGTTGACCCAGGTGCGTTTGAGGTTGCCAGCGGCTTCGCGCTCGATGAGGGCGGAGAGGTTCTGGGAGGAGAAGCTCCAGACGGCGTCGACGTCCATGTGGCCGGCAAGGCTTTTCGCCAGGTCAGGGGCGGGGCCGGTGACGATGTTGACGACCCCGGCGGGCACGTCGGAGGTGTCGAGGATCTGGTAGAAGTCGGTGGCGGAGAGGGGCGCGACCCCTGGCACGAGGACCGTGGTGTTGCCCATCGCGATGGCAGGGGCCATGACGGAGACGAGGCCGAGGAGGGGGCATTCGTCGGGCAGGAGCGCTCCGATCACGCCGCAGGGTTCGTTCATCGCAAGGGCGATGCCGCGGATGGGGACGGATTTGGCGGAACCGTCGTATTTGTCGGCCCAGGCGGCATAGGTGAAGAGGCGCTGGATGGAGGCCTCGACTTCCTGTTGGCCGGGTTTGCCGGTGAGGTCTTGCAGTCTGGTGGCGAACTCGGTGGCCCGGGCGGAGAGGTTTTCGGCGATGAAATAGAGGACCTGGGCGCGGTTGTAGGCCGTTGTTTTTGCCCAGCCTTTGGCGGCGTGGGCGGCCTCGACCGCGTTGCGGATATCCTTGCGGTTGCCGATGCCGACATGGCCGAGGAGTTTGCCTTTCGGCGAGTAGACGGGTTGCGTGTAGCCACTGTCGGGGCGGGCCTGTTTGCCGCCGATGTACATCTTGGCGGTGCGGTCGAGGCTGTCGACCAGGATCTCCTCGGGGGCCGGGATGGGCCCAAGCGGTTTCAGGGCCACGGGTTTGGCGGCGGGTTTGAGGTAGGCCATCAGGCCCTCCCATCCGCCCTCACGCCCGAAGCCGCTCTCGCGGACACCGCCGAAGCCTGCGGCGGCGTCGAAGAGGTTGGTGGCGTTGACCCAGACGATCCCGGCTTTCAGCTTGGGCGCGATGTCGAGGGCGAGGTTGATGTTTTCGGTCCAGACGGTGGAGGCGAGGCCGTAGCGGGTGTTGTTGGCCAGGGCCACGGCTTCTTCTGGCGTGCGGAAGGTCATGGCGACGAGGACAGGGCCGAAGATTTCCTCTTGCATGAGGGTCGAGGCGGTGCCGAGGCCGGTGATCAGGGTGGGGGGGTAGAAGCAGCCCTGCGCCGGGAGCGGCGTGGCGGCCTGGTAGTGGTCGCCCTCGGGGTTTCTGGCGACGAGGTCGGTGATGGTGGCGAGCTGGATGGGATCGACGATGGCGCCGATGTCGATGGCCTTGTCGAGCGGGTCTCCGACGCGGAGGCCGTCCATCCGGCGCTTGAGTTTCTGGTAGAAGCGGGGGGCGACGCCTTCCTGGACGAGGAGGCGGGAGCCCGCACAGCAGACCTGGCCCTGGTTGAACCAGATGGCGTCGACGAGGCCTTCGATGGCTGAGTCGAGGTCGGCGTCATCGAAGACGATGTAGGGGGACTTGCCGCCGAGCTCTAAGGTGAGGGCTTTGCCGGTGCCTGCGGTCGCCTCGCGGATCCGTTTGCCGACGGAGGTGGAGCCGGTGAAGGCGATCTTGTCGACGGGGCTGTCGACCAGGGCCGCGCCGGTGGAGCCGTCGCCGGTGACGATGTTGAGCACACCTTTGGGAAGGCCCGCTTCGCGGGAGATCTCGGCGAAGAGGAGGGCGGTGAGGGGGGTGTATTCGGCGGGTTTGAGGACGATCGTGTTGCCGGCGGCGAGCGCTGGGGCGACCTTCCAGGCGAGCATCAGGAGGGGGAAGTTCCAGGGGATGACAGCGCCGCAGACACCGAGGGGTTGGAGGTCGGGGTGTTCGGAGGGGAGGAGCTGGGCGAGGCCGGCGTGGTAGGAGAAATGGCGGGCGACGAGGGGAATGTCGATGTCGCGGCTTTCGCGGATCGGTTTGCCGTTGTCGAGGGTTTCCAGGACCGCGAGGAGGCGGGAGTGTTTCTGGGTGAGCCTCGCCAGCGCGTAGAGATATTGCGCGCGCTTGTGGGCCGGAAGCTTGGCCCATTTCGGCTGGGCACGGCGGGCGGCGGCGACGGCCGTTGCCACATCGTCGGGGGTGCCCTGCGTGACCTTGGCCAGGGGTTTGCCGGTGGCGGGGTTCGAGGTGGTGAAGGTCTCGCCCGGAGCGGTGAAGCTGCCGTCGATGAAATGACCGAAGGTGCCGTTGTGCTTGGCGATCCAGGCCAGCGCCTCGGTCGCGGATTCGGGGGCGGGGCCGTAGGCCATGCTGTCGAAGATTTCCTTGATGGTCATGGGCGTTTCCTAGGGCTGCCGCAGCGGTTCGGTCGGGTGCAAAGCTGGCCGCGACCGGCACGCGGGGGTGGGAGCGATATATCGCGCCCGCCCCCGGGGGGCGGGTCGGGCGCGGTCAGATTTGCTTTGGGCAAATCTGACAAGTGGAAGGTCCGGGGCAAGCATCGCCTCAGCCCATCGCGTGGCGGTTGGCGGCGGAGTAGTGGCCGGTGAGGAAGTGCTCGAGCTGGCGCTCGATGTCTCCCAGCAGCGCGGAAGCGCCGAAGCGGAAGAGGTCGGGTTGCAGCCAGGGATGGCCGAGTTCGTCCTTCATCAGGGCGAGGTAGACGAGCGCGTCCTTGGCCTTGGAGATGCCGCCGGCGGGTTTGTAGCCGACCTTGAAGCCGGTGCGGGTCTCGTAGTCGCGGATGGCGCGGATCATCGTGAGGGAGACGGGCAGGGTCGCGTTGACGCCCTCTTTCCCGGTCGAGGTCTTGATGAAATCGGCCCCGGCCATCATGCAGATGAGGCTCGCGCGGGCGACATTGCGAAGGGTGCCAAGCTCACCTGTGGCGAGGATCGCTTTCACATGCGCCTCGCCGCAGGCTTCGCGCATGTCACGCATCTCGTCGTAAAGGGCCTGCCAGTTCTGGGTCAGGACGTGGCGCCGGGAGATGACGATGTCGATTTCCTTGGCTCCGGCGCGGACGCTTTCGCCGATCTCGGCGATGCGGAGCTTGTAGGGCGAGAGGCCTGCCGGGAAACCTGTCGAGACGGCGGCGACAGGGATCGAGGTGCCTTCCAAAGCGCGGACGGCGGTTTCGACCATGTCATGATAGACGCAGACGGCGCCGGTGGTGAGGCCCGGCATCCCGAGCTTTTCCAGCATCCAGGGCGCGACGGGCTGGCGGGCCTTGGCGCAGAGGCGCTGGACGCGGCCTTCGGTGTCGTCGCCGGAAAGCGTGGTCAGGTCGATGAGGCTGATCGCCTTGAGAAGCCAGGCGGCCTGGAACTCTTTCTTCACGCTGCGACGGCCGGGCAGCGTGGCGGCGCGGCGCTCGATCGCGGAGGTATTGGCCTGAACGGCCGCGACCCAGTCGAGGTCAAGCGCCATGCCGGGGTTCCGGGCATGGGTGACCTGAGGCAGAAGGCCCATCTGGGCCGGGCTGAGCGTCGTCATGGGGTATCCCCGCAAGGGTGCCGGATTGGGCCGACGATGCCATGCGGGGGGAGATGGGGCAAGGGTGCTGGCGCAGAAAAATTGACCATGTGGTCAAAAAATCATGCCCGGGCTGTCAGGGGTCTCGATGTTCGGATCCCAGCGTGGCCCAGGGCGTCCCGGTTCCGGTGGCGGGCAGGTCGGGGTCGGCCTCGCCGCGCAGAATCAGCGTCTTGGCCAGAAACAGCGCCGAGATCGGCGCGGTGAGCAGCAGGAAGAGCGTGATCAGGATCTCTTGCCAGCTGATCTGGCCCTGGCCCGCCAGGTCAAGCGCCGAGACGAAGAGAGCGGCACCCACACCGATCGTGGTGGCCTTGGTGGGCGCATGCAGGCGCTGCATCGGGCGCGGAAGCCGCAGGAGGCCGTAGCTGCCGACGAGGGCGAAGATGCCACCGCCGATGAGGACGGTCGCGAGGAGGAAGTCGAGGAGCAGCGGCAGAAGGGGGGTCATTCGATGATGCTCCCCCGCAGCAGGTACTTGCAGTAGGCGACGGTGCCGACGAAGCCGGTCAGCGCGAAGAGGACGGCGATTTCCAGGTAGAGCCCCGTACCGGCCCAGATGCCGAATGCCACGACCAGGGCGATGGCGTTCACCGTCATCGTGTCGAGGACGAGGATCCTGTCGGTCACGGTCGGCGCAGTGAAGAGGCGCCAGAGATTGAGGACCAGCGCCACGGCGATGCAGCCCAGGAAGAAGAGGAGCGCATAGGGCAGGATCATTCGAAAATCCTTTTCAGCCGGGATTCGTAGCGGGCCTTGATATCGTCGCGGACGGCATCGGGGTCGGGCGCGTGCAGCGCATGGACCAGTAGCGCGCGGCCGCAGGCGGACATGTCGGCGGTCAAGGTGCCGGGGGTCATGGTGATGGTCCCGGCCAGAAGGCTGATCGCCTCGGGCGAAGTGAGGTCAAGGGGCACGCTGATCCAGTTGGAGCGGATCCGGTCGCGCGGCATGAAGAGCACGATGCGGGCAACCTGGAAATTGGCGACGATCACGTCCCAGAGGACAAGCACAGCATAGGCGGCGAGGCCGAAGGGGCGCTTCACGCGTGGCCGGTCGGGCCACCACGCCGAGGTGACGAGCGGGATCACCGTGCCAAGCATCAGCGCCAGGACGAGGCTGCCGAGCTTCCACTGGTTGACCAGAAGGAACCACAGGATGACCAGCGTGAGCGTCAGGTAGGGGTGGGGGAAAAGGCGTCTCATGAGTCGCCTCCCAGCTGGTTGGCGGCAATGTAGGCCTCGGGCGCATGCAGGGCCGCGGCTGTGCCGGAGAGCCAGTCGGTCACCGGCCCGGCGAAGACTGTCAGCGCTGCGATGGCCAGAAGGAGGCCGATGGTTGCAGCAAATGCGAGGGGCTCGGGCGCGAACGGCTCGGGATCGCGGGACCCGGACTCGGCCTTCCAGAAGATCAGGGAGCCGGCGCGGGCCAGCCCGAGGATCATCAGGAAGGAGGAGACCAGAACCACGGTCCAGACCAGCGGGGCTTGGGCCCGGAAGGCTTCCAGCACCAGAAGCTTGCCGATGAAGCCCGAGAGTGGCGGCATGCCGGCGACGGCGATGGCAGTGACGAGGAAGAGGCCGCCGATCAGGCCGAGCTGCGGGAAGGTCTGGGCCGATCTGTCCAGCCGCGGATGGCTGCGACGCCGCGAGACGAGGTCGGCCACCAGGAAAAGCGCTGCGGTCGCAAGGGTGGAATGGAGGATGTAGTAGAGCGCGGCAGAGGTGGCCTGAGGCGTGAAGGCCGAGATCGCGAGGAAAGCCGTTCCCATCGAGGCGATCCCGCCAAAGGCGGCCAGGCGCGGCAGGGTGCGGGCGCCGAGCACGCCAAGCGCGCCGAGGCTGAGCGTGACGAGGGCGGCGGGAAACAGGAGGTCGGACAGGAGCGAGCCGGTCGCGGCAAGCTCGGGCGGGAAGACAAGCGTGCCGGCCCGCAGCGTGGCATAGGCACCGATCTTGGTCATCACGGCGAAGAGGGCGGCAACGACACCGGGGGCGTTGGCGTAGGTACCGGGGAGCCAGAACTGCAGGGGTACAAGTGCGCCCTTGATCGCGAAGACGAGGATCATCATCACGGCGGCCACCCGCAGAAGGGCCGTGTCGCCTTCGGGCAGGTGGGGGAGCTTCTGCGCGAGGTCCGCCATGTTGAGCGTTCCGGTGACGGCATAAAGAAGCGCCAGCGCGAAGAGGAAGAGCGAAGAGCCGACCAGGTTGAAGGCGATGTACTGGATGCCGGCCCGGGTGCGCGCGCTGCCGCCGCCGTGGATCATCAGGCCATAGGAGGCGATGAGCAGGACCTCGAAGAAGACGAAGAGGTTGAAGGCATCGCCGGTCAGGAAGGCGCCGCCAATGCCCATGAGCAGGAACTGCAGGAGCGGGTGGAAATGCGCGCCGCGACGGTCCCAGCCCGAGCCGATGGCGTAGAGCGCGGCGACGAGGGCCAGCCCGGCCAGGAGTGCGACCATCAGCGCAGAGAGCCGGTCCGCGACCAGGACGATGCCGAAGGGCGCGGGCCAGTTGCCTAGGAAATAGGCTTCCGGGCCGTGGATCGTGGCTGAGACGAGGAGCGCGACGGCAATTCCGTTGAGCGCAAGGATCGAGGCCAGCCCGGCAATCCGTTGCAGGAAGAGATCGCCGCGCAGGGCGATGACCATCAAGGCGGCTACGAGCGCGGGCAGGACGATGGGGGCGATGATCCAGTGGCTCATGCGCCGGCCCCATCGCCAGGTGCAGGCGGGGCGCCTGTCAGAATGAGCGCGTTCCGCGCGAAGTCCTTTTGTCTCGCCTTTGTGCGTGAAGGACGCACAAAGGCTCGGCGTGCCTCCGGCGGGGATATTTGGTGCCAGGTGAAGGCGAGGAGGGTCATTGGTCGCCCCCCTTGTCCAGATCGATCCGGTCGTGCCCGGCCGTCAGATGCCCCCCGACGGCCATGATCATGATCACCGCGGTCATGCCGAAGGAGATGACGATGGCGGTCAGGACCAGCGCCTGGGGTAGGGGGTCGGCATAAGGCTCGCCCGACCCGATGATCGGGGCGGCATTCACGGCGAGGCGACCGGAGACGAAGATGAAGAGGTTGACGGCATAGCTCAGGAAGGTGAGCCCGAGGATCACCGGAAAGGTCCGGAGCCGCAGCATGAGGTAGATCCCGACTGCGGCAAGCGTGCCGATGACAAGTGCGACAAGGGCTTCCATCACGGGGCCCCCTCGGTGTCGTAGGCACGGGTGTTCGGGGCCTCGCCGGTCCTGAGTGCCAGCCGCGACAGCGAGGCCAGGGCGAGCAGAACAGCGCCCAGCACGCAGAGGAAGACGCCGAGGTCAAAGATCGCGGCGGTGGCGAGTTCGAATTCCTCCAGCGGCCAGAGGTGGACATAGTCGTAGCCCGAGGTGAGGAATGGCAGGCCGAAGGCCCAGGCTCCGACCCCGGCAAGGGCCGCGATCAGGACGCCCCAACCGATCAGCACATGGTGGTCAAAGCGCTGGCGGGCGTGGGTCCAGTCGTAGCCGGAGGCCATGTATTGCATGAGATAGGCGATGGCGAAGACAAGGCCCGCGACAAACCCTCCGCCCGGCATGTTGTGGCCGCGCAGGTAGATGTAGACCCCGACCAGCATGGCCATGGGTAGCAGGAGCCGTGTCGAGACGACCAGCATCATCGGGTGCCGGTCGCCGGATTCCCGGGCGCGTGGATGGGCAGCAAGGCGGCGGGTGACGGCGGCGCTTTTCAGCAGGGTTTCCGAAAGCGCGTAGATCACCAGCGCCGCTATGCCGAGTACGATGATTTCGCCAAAGGTGTCATAGCCGCGGAAGTCGACGATGATCGTGTTGACGGCATTGGTCCCGCCTGCGCCCGGTTTCGACTGGGCGAGGTGGTAGGTCGAGATCGGGTCGAAGGCGGGCGCCCTGGTCATCATCATCCAGGCCAGTGCGCCGATGCCGATGCCTGCGATGGCGGCGATCCCGGCATCGCGCAGGCGGCGGGGCATCGCGCTTTCGGCGGGCGTGTCCTTGGGCAGGAAGTGGAGTGCTACAAGCATGAGCAGAATGGTCACGACCTCGACTGCGACCTGGGTCAGGGCAAGGTCCGGGGCCGAGAAGAGGACGAAGAGCGGCGCGATCAGCAGCCCCGCGACCCCGGTGAGGATCAGGGCGACCACGCGGTTGCGATGCAGGATCGGGACTGACAGGGCCGCGCCGATCAGGATGAGCCCGAGGCCAAGGGTGACGGGATCGGCCGGAAGACGCGCGCGGTCACCCGCCACGTGGCTTCCGCCCAGAAAGGCCCAGAGCGCCGCCCCGGCGATGGCGAGGACCGCCAGGGAGAGGGCGCGCCCGAAGCTGCCGTTGTGCAGCCCTTCGATGCTGGTCCGGGCGAGTTGGGCCAGGCTCTCGACCAGGCCATCGAAGAGGCGCTTCGCCTCGGGACGCGGCAAGGCGTCCCAGATGCCGCGCAGACGCGGGTAGAGCCCCAGAAGCGCAAGGCCCCCGCCGATGGCCGCGAGCGACATCCAGAGCGCGGGGGCCTGAAGCCCGTGCCAGTGGCTGATGTGGACATGGGCCGCCTCGCCAGTGACGGCACCGGCGGCGGCGTCGACCAGCCAGGCTGCGCTGGCCATGGGAAAGAGGCCGATGACGACGACCAGAAGAGCAAGGAAGCCCGGCGCAAGCCAGAGACCCGGGCCCGGGTCATGCGGTCGGTGCGGAAGATCGTCGCGCAACGGTCCAAGGAAGCCGTGCGCGAGAAGGCGGAAGGAATAGGCGACGGAGAGGAGCGCTCCGACCGTCGCGAGAAGGCCCATGGCCCAGGGGGTCAGCCAGAGCGTATGGGCGGCCTCTTCCAGCATCAACTCCTTGGACAGAAAGCCGTTCAGCGGCGGAATGCCGGCCATCGACAGACCGGCGAGCGCGGCAATGGTGAAGGTGACGGGCATCAGGCGCCGCAGCCCGCCCAGGCGGCGCAGATCGCGGGTATGGGCTGCGTGATCCACGATCCCGGCGGTCATGAAGAGGGCGGCCTTGAAGGTGGCGTGGTTGAGGATGTGAAACACCGCGACTGTCGCTGCGGGCTTGGTGCCGAAGCCGAGCAGCATGGTGACGAGGCCGAGATGGCTTACGGTCGAAAAGGCCAGAAGCGCCTTCAGGTCATCCTTGAAAAGCGCGATCGCTGCGGCGAGGACCATGGTGACGAGTCCGGTGGTGGCCACGATCCAGAACCATTCCGGCGTGCCCGCAAGGACCGGCCAGAGGCGGGCCATCAGGAAGATACCGGCTTTCACCATGGTCGCCGAATGCAGATAGGCCGAGACCGGGGTGGGTGCGGCCATGGCATGGGGAAGCCAGAAGTGGAAGGGGAACTGCGCCGACTTGGTAAAGGCGCCGATGAGGATCAGGATCAGGGCGGGCAGGTAATGGGGTGAGGCCTGGATCGCCGCTTTCTGCGTCAGGATCACGGTCAGGTCGCAGCTGCCCGCGATGTTGCCGAGGATCAGCATGCCGGCGATCATCGCTAGGCCCCCTGCCCCGGTGACCGCCAGGGCCATCCTTGCCCCCTGACGGCCCTCGGGCAGATGTTTCCAGTAGCCGATGAGCAGGAAAGAGGAGAGCGAGGTCAGCTCCCAGAAGATCAGGAGGAGGAGGATGTTGTCTGACAGCACGATCCCCAGCATCGCGCCCTGGAAGAGCAGGAGATAGGTGAAGAAGAGCCCCATCGGGTCGGATTTCGCCAGGTAGAACCGGGCATAGAGGATGATGAGAAGGCCGATGCCTAGGATCAGGCCGGCAAACAGCAGGCCAAGGCCGTCGAGGAAGAAGGTAGCGTTCAGGCCGAGGGCGGGAAGCCAGTCGATCCGGGTCTGGACGATGCCGCCCGACAGGACCGTGGGCGCGTGACCGGCCAGAAGCAGCAGCGCCAGGGCCGTGACCGATCCGGCCGCGATGGCGCAGGCATTGCGGCCGCGACGGATCATCAGGCCGGGAAGCATCGCACCCAGGAACGGCAGGGCAGCGATCAGGGCAAGGGACATGCGGTCGGGATCCTTGTCGTGGCGCCCAGACAGTGCCGGGTTAGCGGGTTACAGGCGATCTTGGTGCCGGACGCAAGCCTTTCAAGACCCGAGTGCCCCGTTCGCAGTGCCTTTCCGGAGACGGGGAGCCATCCTCGTCGCATCGAACCACTCGGATGGCGCTGCCGCCCGCGAGGAACCGGAGGGCAGGACAGGCGGTGCGGGCAGGGGCCCAGGCGGGAGTGTCTTGGGGCGCGAGCGAGAGGCTCAAGGCCTTGGCAGGCGTCCTGCGCCAAGGATCACCGGGCGGCAGAGCGCGGAGGTCCGATGATTGCTGGAGGGCAAGTCGCCCCGGCGGTGGGAACTTTCCCTTCGCACCGAAGGGGGTGGGGCGCGCCGCCAGTGATCCGCCAAACGGCGGTACAGGGCGGCGCGGAGACAAGCGGGCGCAAGCCCGCGCAGGCGACCTGAAAGGCGTGCCGCGGCACGCGGCTCCGCCTCGCAAGCGCAGGTCGCGGTCAGGCGGGTTCGGTCACGCCTTCGGGCAGCTTGGCCCCGGTCATGAAGGCAACGGCATCCGACATCGTGTAATCCTTCGGATTGATCACGCAGAGCCTGCGGCCCAGCCGGTGGATGTGGATGCGGTCGGCCACTTCGAACACATGCGGCATGTTGTGGCTGATCAGGATGATCGGGATGCCGCGCGCCCGGACGTCGCGGATCAGCTCCAGCACCCGCCGGCTTTCCTTGACGCCAAGCGCCGCCGTCGGTTCGTCGAGGATCACCACCTTCGAACCGAAGGCCGCCGCACGAGCCACAGCCACCCCCTGGCGTTGGCCGCCCGAGAGCGTCTCGACCGGCTGGGTGATGTCCTGGATCGTCATCAGGCCCAACTCGTTCAGCTTGTCGCGGGCGAACTTCTGCATCCGGGCGTGGTCCATTTTGCGGAAGACCGAGCCCATGATGCCGGGAGCCCGCCATTCGCGGCCGAGGAACATGTTGTCCGAGATCGAAAGAGCCGGCGACATCGCCAAGTTCTGGTAGACCGTCTCGATCCCCAGCGCCCGCGCATCGTCGGGGCTGCGGAAGTGGACCGGCTTGCCGTCCAGAAGGATCTCGCCGTGGTCGGGGACGACGGCCCCCGAAAGGGCCTTGATCAGCGTCGACTTGCCCGCGCCGTTGTCGCCGATGACGGCGAGGATCTCGCCCGGCATCAGTTCGAAATCGGCGCCACTCATGGCCACGACAGTGCCGTAGCGCTTCATCAGGCCCTTTGCCTGAAGGATGGGTGTGACGTCACTCATTGCGAGGCCCTCCGCAGCCATTGGTCAAGCGCCACGGCGATGATCACAAGGCATCCCGCCGCGAATTTCTGCCAGTAGTCGTCGACCCCCGCGAGCGAGAGGCCGGTGATGAAGACGCCCACGATCATGGCGCCCAGGACCGAGCCGATGATCGAGCCGCGCCCGCCGAAGAGCGAGGTACCACCGATCACCACGGCGGTGATGGATGCAAGGTTCACGTCCTCGAAGGCGATGGGTGAGACGGAGCCCACGCGGCCGATGGCAATCCAGGCGGCAAAGCCGCAGATCAGGCCCGCGACGGTGTAGACCGAAACGAGTGTCCGGTCGACCTTGATGCCTGAAAGCATGGCGGCATCGGGATCGTCACCGATGGCATGGACATGTCGGCCCCATGCGGTGTGGTTCAGGACGTACCAGAGCACGGCGGCCAGCAGGATCAGGGTGATCCCGCCATAGCTGATGCTGGCGCCACCGAAGTTGAAGCCCTGCCCGAAGAAGAGCAGCCCGGGGGCATTTGCCTCGATGTCGACGTTGCGGATCGATTCGGACTGAGAATACCAGAGCTTGATCGATTCAAAGATCGAGAGCGTCCCGAGCGTGACGATGAAGGGCGGCAGGCGCATCTTGGTGACCAGAAGGCCATTGATGAGGCCCATGATGCCACCGACGGCAAAGCCGATGAGGACGGCGAAAAAGACCGGAACCCCGGAGAAGACCGCGAGGTTGCCCATGACGAGCGAGCTGAGGACCAGGATCGCGCCGACCGACAGGTCGATGCCCGCGGTCAGGATGATCAGGGTCTGGGCGAGTGCGATGAACCCGGTGACAGTGACCTGCTTGAGGACGGTCGACAGCGCGCCTACCCCAAGGAAGCGGGGCGCGATGATGCTGAAGGCCGCGATGGAAAGCAGCAGCACCAGGGCCGGAATCATGGTCGGGTTGCGGCGCAGGAAATTGCGCAGCTTGTGAATGAAGGTCTTGTCGTCCCGTTCGAAGCTGGCGACCGCGGTGTCGGCCTTGGCCAGGGTTGCCTCGAAATCGGAGATGATCTTGGTCGGCGCGTCGTCGCTGCTCATGTGCGGTCTTCCCCCCGGATGACGCCGATGTCTGTTCCGGCATCGCTTATGAAGAAGGGCGACTGTAAAGCCGCCCTTCCACTAATCAAGCATTTGTCAAACCGGGATCAGCCCCAGCAGAGTTCGGTGCCCTTGGTCGAGTCGATCGACGGTACGCCATCGACCGGCTTGTCGGTCACCAGGTTCACGCCGGTGTTGTAGAACGACAGGCCTTCGGTCACGGTCGGCTTGGTGCCGTCCTTGGCGTAGGCGGCAATCGCTTCGATGCCGAGCGAAGCCATCTTCAGCGGGTACTGCTGCGAGGTGGCGCCGATCACGCCCGATTTGACCGAGGCAACGCCCGGGCAGCCGCCGTCGACCGAGACGATGATCGCCTGGCCTTCCTTGCCGGCGTTCTTCAGGGCCTGGTAGGCGCCTTCAGCGGCCGGTTCGTTGATCGTGTAGACCACGTTGATGTCCGGGTCCTTGGCCAAGAGCGTTTCCATCGCGCGGAGGCCGCCTTCCGGGTTCGCATCCGACGATTCGTGACCGATGACGCGCGGATCGGTTTCCGAGCCCATCACGGTCAGGTCCGGAACTTCGATGCCGAAGCCGACGAGGAAGCCGGTGTCGCGGGCGACGTCGACCGAGATGTTGTCCTTGTTGATGTCGAGCATCGCGATCTTGGCGGTCGCAGCGCCTTCACCCAGGGTCGCCGCGGCCCACTTGCCGATCAGGAGGCCGGCTTCGAAGTTGTCGGTCGCAAAGGTGATGTCCTGGGCTTCAGCGTCGGCGAGCGGGGTGTCGAGCGCGATGACCAGGATGCCAGCAGCGCGGGCGTCCTTGAGGGCCGGGCCGACCGAGTCGTTCGAGGGCGTGATCAGGATACCCTTGGCGCCAGCGGCGACGCAGTTCTCGATCGCGGTGATCTGCGGGGCGGCGTCGCCGTCCTTTTCACCAGCATAGGCCTGGAAGTCGAGGCCCGCGGCGGTGGCGGCGGCTTCGGCGCCTTCCTTCATCTTCACGAAGAAGGGGTTGGTGTTGTTCTTGGTGATCAGGCAAGCCAGGTCTGCGGCCGAAGCCATGCCCGACATCAGCGCAAGCGCGCCCGCGCCCAGAAGGGCCTTCGTGGTGACTTTCATTGGTCTTCCTCCCAAGGTGGGGGCGTTCATGCCCCCGTTTCCGAATTCTGCGCGCCAGGCTGCAGGCCCTTGCGCCGTCGCTCAGAAAAGCTGATTCCCGAGGGCACGTCAAGATAATTAAATCACTCTGAATTATTATTGACACAGATCGATTCCCTCTGCAGTCTGCGCTGTGTCGGTCTGGGCTCCTGGCTCTGAACGGACGAGTGAACCGCGGCTTGCAGGAGGGGAGGCCAGTCTTGCTGATCGGTATTCCGCCCCTGCTTGGGCCCGAGCTTTTGGCGGTTCTGCGGGCCATGGGACATGGCGACGAGATCGCCATCGTCGACGGCAACTATCCTGCGGCAGAGCACGCGCGGCGGCTGGTCCGGGCCGACGGGCACGGACTGCTGCCGGTGATCGACGCGATCCTGTCAGTGCTGCCCCTGGATCGGTCCGTCGAAGTGGCTGTGTTCCGGGCAAGTCAGAACAACGACCCGGCCCAGCGGGGCGACATCCATGATGCGATCGATGCGCTGATCGGCAGGAAAGCCCCTGGAATGCAGGTCGTCGCGCTGCCTGGTGAGGCGATCTATGCGCGAATCCGGGCGGCCCATGCCATCGTTGCCACCAGCGAAATGTCTCTCTTTGCCAATGTCATCCTCCGCAAGGGGGTGATTGGTCCCGCGACATAGGCTGTGGCAGCATGGCGATGCAGGACCTCACTCCAGACCGCAGCCAAACCGAAGCCGTAGCGTTGCGCGGCACCAACCAGTCGGGCATGCGCGACCATAACGAGCGGCTGGTTCTGAGCCTGGTCCGGCGGCACACGGCACTGGCAAAGTCGGATATCGCCCGGATGACGGGGCTTTCGGCGCAAACCGTCAGCGTCATCATGCGGCAACTGGAGCAAGACGGATTGCTGGCGCGGGGCGAGCCGGTCAGGGGGCGGGTGGGCCAGCCCTCGGTCCCGATGTCGCTGTCGGCGGACGGGGCCTTCTTCTACGGGCTCAAGGTCGGGCGGCGGTCGGCGGACCTGGTCCTGACAGACTTTCTTGGCCGGATCCGGGCCGCTCGGCGCCGGGTCTATCGTTACCCGACGCCGGATGATGTGGTGGGATTCGTGGCCGAGGCGGCACCCGAGCTGCGCGATAGCCTGGATCCCCCCCTGCGCGGCCGAATCATGGGAATGGGCGTGGCCATGCCGTTCCAGCTGTGGAACTGGGTGTCGATCATCGGGGCGCCACAGACCGAAATGGACGCCTGGCGCGCGCGCGACATTGGCGCCGAGCTGGGAGGCCGGCTTGGGCTTCCGGTCTATATCCAGAACGATGCGACCTCGGCCTGCGGGGCGGAGTTGATTTTCGGCACGGGTGAGCGGCCAAAGGATTTCCTTTACTTCTATTTCGGCACCTTCATCGGGGGCGGCCTTGTCATGAATGGCCAGCTTTTCCTGGGCCGGACGGGCAATGCGGCGGCGGTCGGGACGATGCAGGTTCCCGCTCCGGGTGGCGGGACGCGACGGCTGATCGACCTGGCCTCGATGTCAATCCTGGCTGCGGCGATGGACGCAGCGGGCGAGCCCAGCGATCACCTGTGGAGCCAGCATGCGCGCTGGACTGTGTCGGATGACGTGCTTTCGCGGTGGTTGGATCAGGCGGCCGGGGCCCTGGCACATGCGACACTGGCGGCTGCGGCGCTGGTCGAAATCCAGGCAGTGCTGATCGACGGCTGGATGCCGGTCACGATCCGGGCCGAGCTTGTCCGGCGCACCGAGGCGGCGTTCCTGCGGCTCGATCTGGCCGGGATCGATCCGCCCGCCATCCGAGAGGGCACTGTTGGAGCCGATGCCCGGGCGCTGGGCGCAGCGGCGATTCCCCTGTCGCAGCGCTATCTGATCGACCAGAACGCAGCGATCCGCGAAGGCTGACGGGGGGCGGACCTTCGGCGCAAGCCGGCCTTAGGCTGACGTTCGGGCATCGGCGGCCCAGCGGCAGGCCGCGGCGCAGACCGGTCTTCCGCGGACGATTGCCGCAGCGATCAGGTCTGGCACGCGGGCATCTAGCCCTACAGGCGGCAGGATTCTGCCCTGAAACCCGGCTTCCATGAGCGCCTTCGGGATGTCCTCGCTGACATGGCCTCCGTCGGCAGCAAAGAAGGGCAGGCAGACCGCGTCCCGATCAAGCCCGGTCAGGGTCGAAAGCTGCGGGGCCTGATCGATGAACCCGGTCAGGACGCGCGCGCCGGTCTCGGCGGCGATGCGCCCGGCTACATGTCGGGCGATGTCGGAGGGAACCGCCGACTTGAACGAGCCATGCGCGGCCAGGAGCACGGTGCGGGCCTCTGCCTCGCTGGCCAGCGTGACGCAGAGATCATGCAGGGCAGGATCACAGCCGAAGGGTTCAAGCACGGTCCAGCCCACGGCCCCAGCCTCGGCAAGTCGCGCGGGGATATGGACCTTGGTGAACCAGCCCCCGGCCATGAACATCGGGAAGACCAGACCGCTGCCGCCGTCGGCCGCGCGGGCAAGCGCACCGGGTTCGGCCAGAGTTGCCGCACCGATCGTCCAGCCTTCCATGCGGGCCTCGACCTTTTTGGCCAGGGCGGCAAGGGACAAGGCTGCGGGTCCGGGATCCGAGGGCTGGCCGTGGGCGATGATCAGGGCGCGGGGCATGGCCCCAATGGTGCGACCCTGACGCGCGCGGTCAAGCCCCGGGACCGCCAAATTCCTTAAGTAAAGAATTTGCCAAGGATTTTACTTAAAATCCTTGGGCTTCACGGCATCCGTCCGGCAATGTAACGGGCGAAGTCGTAGTTCGGCCGTTCAAGATGGCTGAGCGCACCGGGGCCCGACAGGCCGGCGCAGAGCCCTTTCCAGACCCGCTCGACACAGCCCTTGTCTTCGACGTTCACCGCATCGAGCAGCGCCTTGACCCCGGCCAGATTCCGTTCGGCCTCGGGATCGGCCATCCACTCGGCACTCATCCCCCCACCAAAAAGGACGTTGACTGCGCCCGGCCCGTCGGGGGTCAGGGACAGATACCAGAAATACCCGGGCGTCAGGGTGATCAAGAGCGCCGGATAGATCGCCAAGAGCCAGGTGATCCGCCGGTCATCGCCTTGAAGCGTGGTGTTCGAGGGATGCGCCAGCGCAAGCGGCACCAGGTCGTTCTTGATGATCCAGTGATAGTTGAAGGCCTCTTCACCCTCGGGGCATTCCATCTTGTCGAGATCCGAGGCCCCGCCGATCGTGCCGGCATGGCAGACCGGCAGGTGATAGCTTTCCATGAAATTCTCGGCCAGGACCTTCCAGTTCGTGTCCCAGCGGAACTCTTCGCGGAAGACCTCGCGGTAGTCGGCCATCGGGAGGTGGCCGACAAGCTTCTCGACCGCAGCCAGCCGCTGTGACGGTGGCGGTGCATCCGGGTTCAGGGTCACCATGATCCAGCCGTGCCAGTCCTCGACCCGCACTGCCGGAAGCCGGACGTCCTCTTTGCAGAAGCTTTCGTTGCGCGTCATCGCGGGCGCGCCCCGGAGGCTGCCGTCGAGATTGTAGGTCCAGGCATGGTAGGGACACACGATCGTGCGCACATTGCCGCGACCCTGCAAGAGCGTGCTCATCCGGTGGCGGCACACATTCGACATGCCGCGCAGGACGCCGTCGCGGTCGCGCAGGATGATCACCGGCTCGCCCGCGATCTCCATCGTCAGATAGTCGCCCGGCCCCTTCAGGGCATCCGCACGTCCCGCGCAGAGCCATTCCTGCGCAAAGATGTGCCGTCGCTCGGCTTCGGCGAATTCAGGCGAGGTATAGACTGCCTTCGGCATTGCCTGTGCCCGCTCGAAGGGCACTGAGACATTGGCGCGAAGCTCGGCAATGGCGGAAAGAGCTGGGTCGTGGCGGGTCATGGCGGTCTCCCGGTTGGGCCCCATCCTGCGCCGGACGCCCGGTCCTGCCAAGCGAAATGCGGCCGGGATCAGCCGGGAAAATGCGTCCGGATCGCCGCGGCGAAGGCCTGGGCGAGCGCGGGATTGGCCTCGGCATCGTAATGGATGCCGTCGATGGGCGAGACCTTGACCACTTGCCCGGCATCCAGAAACGGCACGCCAACCCGCGCGGCGGCGGCCTTGATCTCGGCGGTCAACGCACGGGATTTGGCGGCACCACCGGCAAACATGCCCGCAAGGCAGCCGACCTCGATGATGGGCGGCGGCGCGACGAGAAGGACGCCCGGCGCAGCGTTGCCCGGACCCGCTGCCGAAGAAAGGATCATCCGGACCAGCCGCTCGAGCGACAGGGCGATGTCGCAGGCGTTGACTGAGAAACGTTCCTTCAGGTCGTTCGTCCCGAGCATGACCAGCACGACATCGACCGGTCGGTGGCTTTCCAGCAGTGCGGGCAGGACCGACAAGCCATTGCGATGCGCCCCTTCGACCGGGTCGTCATGCACGGTGGTGCGGCCGGGATGCCCCTCGGCGATCACCTCCCAGTCGGGAAGCAGTTTCTGCAGCCGCCCGGACCACCGTTCGTCGCGGTCGAACCGGCCTGAAAAGCCCAGATCGGGCATGGGCATGGTGCCGTGGGTATTGCTGTCCCCGAAAAGCAGCAGCGTGCGCATCCGATCATCCCCCTCGTTCCGGTCCGGAAGATCAAGGTTTACCCGGTTCGCGACAAAGGGAAAGCCGCGATCTGCGCGCTTTCGACGGCAGTCCTGGGAATTCCTGATTGACGCACCTCAGGGCGCTGCCGATAGTTTGGCGAAAGGACCGGGGATCCGACTTGCGGCCAACAGTGAACGATATCGCACGCGAGGCCGGGGTCAGCCTCGCGACCGTCGACCGGGTTCTGAATGCCCGTCCCGGCGTTCGGGAAAAGACCATCCGCGCGGTGAACGATGCCATCGCCCGGATCGGCTATGTCCGGGACGTGGCGGCTGCAAATCTGGCCCGGCAGCGGGTCTATCGGTTTGTCTTTGCCTTGCCGGATGCCGGGTCGCAGTTCCTTCTGGCCTTGCGCGCGGCCATCGACGAGGCGGCGCAGGGCATGATCTCCGAACGTTCGGAGGTCCGCATCGTGACCTATCCGCTGCGCGATCCACATGTTCTGGTCGAGGCCTTTGCCGGTCGAAACCTGGACGGGGCGGCGATCATGGCCCCCGAGACGCCGGAGGTGCGCGACCTGATCCTGCGGCTGAAGGAAAAGGGCGTCGCGGTCGCAACGCTTGTTTCGGACCAGCCGCATGCCGCACGGGACCACTTCGTCGGGATCGACAACCTGGCGGCAGGGCGTACGGCGGGGGTGCTGATGGGGCGCTTTCTGGGCGGGCGGCCGGGGAAAGTAGCCGTCGTCGTGTCCTCGATCCTTGCGCGTGACATGGTGGATCGGCGTCTTGGCTTTGACGCGGTCCTGGCCGAACGCTTTCCGGAACTCGAGCCGCTGGCCTCGATCGAAGGCCATGACGATGCCGAACAGACGGCCCGGGTGCTGAGGGCCTGCCTGGCAGAAAACGGACCGGTGGCCGGGGTCTATGTGGCGGCGGCCGGAACCAGGGGGGTAACAGCCACGTTGGAAGCCATGGGACTTGCGGGCCGGGTCACTGTCATCGCGCATGACCTGACGCCGCATACCCGTTTGGCGCTGGAGTCGGGAGCCATCGACGCCGTCATTGCGCAGGACGTTGGCCACCTCGCGCGCTCGGCGTTGCGGGTACTACGGGCCCGAGTGGATGGGCGCGACATCCTGCCCGCACAAGAGCGGATCCGGATCGAAATCATGCTGCGCGAGAACCTGCCGCCGGTCGCTGATTCGGGCCCGTCCCCCTGATCGCGCGGGAAATCCAGCCGTTCCGTCGACCGCCCCCAAATCGCTTTGACCAAGGGGCTTTCGGCGAAATGAGGTGCGTACCTCAAAAACGCTTTACAGCTCGGCAGAGCTGAGCCTATCGTAGCGTCAAGGCAAGAAGGCCCGGCGTCTGCACGGGCCCGTAATCATCAACCACGGGAGTTACGCATGAAACGGACATCACTTGCCGCCTCTGCGGCGCTTGCACTGGCCTGGGCCGCGCAGGCCAATGCCCAGTCGGGAGAGCTGACCCTCTGCTGGGCGGCCTGGGACCCGGCAAACGCGCTGGTCGAACTGTCGAAGGATTTCGAGGCCCAGTCCGGCATCAAGATGAACTTCGAATTCGTTCCCTGGCCGAACTTTGCCGACCGCATCCTGAACGAGCTGAACTCGGGCGGCCAGCTTTGCGACCTTCTGATCGGCGACAGCCAGTGGATCGGGGGCGCGGCCGAGAACAACTGGTACGTCAAGCTGAACGACTTCTTCGACAAGGAAGGCATCAGCATGGACGACTTCGCCCCGGCGACCGTCTATGCCTATTCGACCTGGCCGAAGGGCACGCCGAACTATTACGCGCTGCCCGCCATGGGCGACGCGAACGGCTGGTTCTATCGCAAGGACTGGTTCGCCAAGCCCGAGATCCAGGCCGAGTTCAAGGAGAAGTACGGCCGCGATCTGGCCGAGCCCAAGACCCAGAAGGAGCTGCTTGAGATCGCGCAGTTCTTCCAGGGCAAGGAAATCGACGGCAAGACGGTCTACGGTGCCTCGATCTTCACCGAGCGCGGGTCGGAAGGCATCACCATGGGCGCGACCGGCGCGCTTTACGCCTGGGGCTTCAAGTACGAGAACACCCCCGGCAAGTACGACATGGAAGGCGCCGTGAACTCGCCTGCTGCGGTGGAAGCCCTTGAATTCTATAAGGAGCTTTACAAGACCGCGACCCCGCCCGGCTATGACAACGCCTATATGGAACAGTCGCTGGACGCGTTCAAATCGGGTCAGGTCGCCATGGCGATGAACTGGTTCGCCTTCTTCCCCGGTCTTTACGCCGACCCGAATACCGGCGGCGACAAGATCGACTTCTTCGTGAACCCCGCGCAGAATGTTGCGGCCTCCACCCTTGGCGGTCAGGGCATTTCGGTGGTGGCGAACACCGACAACATGGATGGGGCCCTGGCCTACATCAAATGGTTCGCAAACCCCGATGTGCAGAAGAAATGGTGGGCCGCCGGTGGCTATTCCTGCCACAAGGCCGTGCTGGATGACCCGAACTTCGTGAACACCGCGCCCTTCGCCGGTGATTTCCTTGAAGCGATGGGCGGGGTGCAGGACTTCTGGCAGGAACCGGCCTACGCCCAGCTGCTGCTCGCCATGCAGGAGCGGCTGCACAACTACATCGTGGCCGATCAGGGCACGGCGCAGGAGGCACTCGACGGGCTGATTGCCGACTGGACCGAAGTCTTCGAAGACGAAGGCAAGCTCTAGGCCCCGCTCAAGCTTTCCCTCCCTCTGTCATGAGGGAGGGAAGATCATCACCAAGCCGCCGCCCTCTCCCTTTCGGGGGAGAGGGTAGGGTGAGGGGCCCGTTGGCCCCGACGGGATCACGCCATGACCAACCCCATCGACATTGCTGCAAAGGCCACGCCCGCCCCGGTTGCGCGCCGCCTGCGTGGTCTCAGCGATCGCGCCATCGCCTGGATCTTCGTCGCCCCGACGATCTTCCTGCTTCTGGCGATCAACATCTTCCCGCTGATCTGGACGGTCCGGCTGTCCTTTACCAACTATCGTGCGAACCGGCCGAACGAAGAGGTCGAATGGGTGGGCCTGCGCAATTACACCCGGATCCTGACCGACGACGGGATCTGGGCCACGATGCAGACCACGGCGCATTTCCTGATCTGGACGATCGTCCTGCAAGTGCTGATCGGCTTCACCCTGGCCTGGCTGATCAACCGGAAATTCAAGGGCAATGACCTGCTGACGACGCTGATCGTGCTGCCGATGATGCTGTCGCCCGCCGTTGTCGGCAATTTCTGGACCTTCCTCTACCAGCCGCAGATCGGCCTGGTGAACTATATGGTCGAGCTTTTCACCGGCACCCCGGCTTCAAGCTTCTCGATGCTGGGGCCGGGCGGGCTTGCACCCTGGTCGATCATCATCGTCGACACCTGGATGTGGACGCCGTTCGTGATGCTGATCTGCCTTGCAGGCCTGCGGTCGATCCCCGACTACATCTATGAGGCGGCCGAGGTCGACCGCGCCTCCAAATGGCGGCAGTTCTGGACCATCACGGTGCCGATGGTGTTGCCTTTTCTTATGTTGGCAGTGCTGTTCCGGGGCATCGAGAACTTCAAGATGTTCGATATGGTCAATCTGCTGACCGGCGGCGGCCCCGGGAACGAGACACTTCTCACCTCAATCGACCTCAAGCGTGAGGCCTTCGAGAAGTGGCGGACGGGCTATTCCTCGGCCTATGCGATCATCCTCTTTGTGACGGTCTTCGGCCTGGCCTCGATCTACGTCAAGGCTCTGAACAAGGTGAAAGAAAGATGAGCGCCTATTCCGTCACCGAGCCTTCGAAAGCGTCGAAATGGGTCGCTGCCGCCCTGGTCGCGCTCTACACGATCATCACGCTCTTGCCTCTGGTCTGGATCATCTCCACCAGCTTCAAGTCAGGGCCGGACTCGATCTCCTACCCGCCCAAAGTGGTGTTTGAGCCAAGCCTTGAAGGCTACGTCAACCTTTTCACCACCCGCACCCGCATCGCGGCCGAGGATTTTGCGGCGCTCCCTCCGCCCGAAACCTGGGTGGACGAGATCGTCCGGGATCAGGGCATGGTCATCGCCGGCCCCTCGCGCTTTGGCGAGCGCTTCCTGAACTCGGTCATCATCGGCTTCGGCTCGACCGCGCTGTCGACCTTTCTGGGCACTCTGGCCGCCTATGCCTTCAGCCGCTTCAAGGTGCCGCTGAAGGATGACCTTCTGTTCTTCATCCTCTCGACCCGGATGATGCCGCCCATCGCCGTCGCGATCCCGATTTACCTGATGTACCGCGAGCTTGGCCTATCCGACACGCACCTTGGGATGATCCTGCTTTACACGGCGGTGAACATCTCGCTTGCCGTCTGGCTTCTGAAGGGCTTCATCGACGAGATCCCCCGGGAATACGAGGAAGCGGCCCTTATCGACGGCTACACCCGTTTTCAGGCCTTTCGCAAAGTCGTGCTGCCGCAGGCCGCAACGGGCATCGCAAGTACGGCGATCTTCTGTCTGATCTTTGCCTGGAACGAATATGCCTTCGCGGTGCTCCTCACCTCGGGCAATGCCCAGACCGCGCCGCCGTTCATCCCGACAATTATCGGTGTCGGCGGCCAGGACTGGCCTGCCGTGGCTGCGGGGGCGACGCTGTTCCTGCTGCCGGTGATGATCTTCACCATCCTTCTGCGCAAACACCTCTTGCGGGGGATCACTTTCGGAGCAGTGCGCAAATGACGATGCCTCCGCATGTCGCAGCGCTGCTGGCCCTTACCGGGCAACGTCTGCCAATTGTGCAGGCGCCCATCGAGTCGGCGGCCACGCCCGAGCTGGTCACCGCCGTCTGCAGGGCGGGGGGCCTTGGCGGGCTTGCCCTGACCTGGGACAGCCCGGACGAGGCTGCCGCCAAGGTGACAGCCTTGCGCCATGCCCTGCCGGGCGCGGCCTTCTTCGCCAATTTCGTGCTGCACTTCCCCTGTGAGGGGTTGGAGGCCGCGCTCGACGCCGATGTGCCCATGGTCACATTTTCCTTTGGCATCGACGCGGCCCGCATCGCCCGGGCGCACCGCGCCGATGCGAAGGTTGGTGTCCAGGTCGGGTCCGTCGAAGGGGCGCGGCTGGCCATCGCTGCAGGGGCCGACGTCCTGATCGCGCAGGGGGTCGAGGCCGGGGGCCATGTTCAAAGCACCACGCCGCTTGCGACGTTGCTGCCGCAGGTGGTGGCCGTGGCGGGCGACCGCCCCGTCGTCGCTGCGGGCGGCATCGCCAGCGCTGCTGCCATCCTGCGGGTCATCGCCGACGGTGCGGCGGGAACCATGCTTGGCACCCGCTTCCTGGCCACGCGAGAGGCCGCCGCGCATTCCGACCACAAGGCCGCCCTCGTCGCCGCCAAGGCCGAGGATACCGCCTTCACCAACTGCTTCGATATCGACTGGCCCCATGCCATGCACCGTGTCCTGCGCAACTCTACCTTCACGGCCTGGGAAGCGGCCGGGTCCCCGCAGCCACCCCATCGCCCGGGCGAGGGCGATGTCGTCTTCCGCCAGAATGGCGCCGATCACCTCCGCTATTGCGATATGCCGCCCGGACCCGACGCCATCGGCGACCCACTGGGGGCTTGTCTCTATGCCGGGACCGGTGTTGGCGACATCGACAGCGTCGAAGCTGCAGGCGACCTCGTCGTGCGCTTCGGGGCCGAAGTCCTGGCGGGCTTCTCCAGCGCTCAGCATGAAAGGGTCACGGCATGACCTGGTTCCTCACTGGCCTCCTGCGCTTCCGCCGCGGCCCCTGGGAGTTCTTGGCCACCATCCTGATCGCGCTCGGCGTGGTGATGCTGATGCAGCCCTTTTTTCTCTGGGCCTATACCTGGTCCTTCCTTGTGACGCTTGTGGGCACGGTGATGTTCATCGTCACCAGCCATTTCCCGGAGTGAACCTTGGCCGAGATTGTCATCAGAAACCTCCGCAAGGAATTCGGCGCCTTCACTGCCGTGAAGGGCTCCAGTTTCACCATCAAGGACGGCGAGTTCTTCATGCTGCTTGGGCCATCGGGCTGCGGCAAGACCACGACGTTGCGGATGATTGCCGGGCTTGAGCTGCCGACGAGCGGCGAAATCCTGATCGACGGCGAAGATGTGTCGCAGCGCCCGGCCTCGCAGCGTGACATCGCCATGGTGTTCCAGATGTTCGCGCTCTACCCGCATATGAACGTGCGCAAGAACATCGCCTATCCCCTTGTGTCGCAGGGCGTTCCCAGGGCCGAAGTGCAGAAGAAGGTGGCCGAGGTCGCGCGGATCCTGCGGATCGATCACCTTCTGGACAAGGGCGTCGGCGGCCTTTCCGGTGGCGACCGTCAGCGCGTGGCTTTGGGCCGCGCCATCGTGCGGAACCCAAAGGCCTTCATGATGGACGAGCCCTTGGGGGCGCTGGATGCAGAGTTCCGCGAGATCATGGCGGAAGAGCTGCGCGCGCTGCACGACCGGATGAAGGCAACCACGGTCTATGTCACGCATGACCAGCTGGAAGCCATGCAGATGGGCGACAAGATCGTGGTGATGAACCACGGCGTCGTCGAACAGTTCGGCACCCCACAGGACATCTACGACCATCCTGCGACGCTATTCGTCGCCGATTTCATCGGCAGTCCCGCGATGAATTTCCTGCGTTTCGAGGGCAGTGCTGCGGCTGGAACCGAGGTGGTGACGCTGGGCGACACCAGTGTTTCGCTGCCCCGGCTGCAGGAAGCGGCGGCGGGAAGCCTTGTTCTTGGCGTCCGGCCCGAGCATGTCGCGCTGTCGGACGCAGCCGCGCTGAGGGCGCGCGTCGAGGCGGTGGAATATCTGGGCACCACCCAGATTATCACTCTGTCGACGCCCTTCGGCACGGTGAAGGCCCGCACGCCTTCGACCCAGCCCGCCAAGCCAGGGGATCTGACCGGGCTATCGCTCGCCGCCCCGCGTCTGTCGCTTTTCGATGCCACGAGTGGCCGCGCCTTCCGCACCGCCGCCAATGCCGGGGTTTTCCATGGCTGAAGTGATCCTCTCTGGCCTTTCCAAGGCCTTCGGTGCGACCCAGGCGCTGCAGGGCGTCGAGATGACCATCCCCGATGGAGCCTTTGTCGTCCTTCTGGGGCCGACCGGTGCGGGAAAGACCACCACGCTGCGGTTGATCGCCGGGCTTGACCGTCCCGACAGCGGTGACATCCGCATTGGCGGCCGGTCCGTCCTGGCCGACACACCCGCGATGCGCGATGTCGCGATGGTGTTCCAGCAGTATTCGCTTTACCCCCATCTCACGGTCCGTGAAAATCTGGCCTTTCCCTTGCGCTCGCCGATGATCGCGATGCCCGAGGACCAGATCGCCCGGCGCGTGCAGGAGGTGGCGGAGGTCCTGCGCATTCCGCACAAGCTGGACAACAAGGCCACGGCCCTATCCGGCGGCGAGATGCAGCGGGTTTCCATCGGCCGGGCCCTGGTGCGCAATCCCCGCATCTACCTGATGGATGAGCCCCTGTCCTCGCTGGATGCGAAGTTGCGGGCCGACCTTCGGGTCGAGCTGAAGCGCATTCATCACGAGCTTGGCGCGACCTTTCTTTATGTCACCCACGACCAGATCGAGGCGATGACCATGGCCAGCCATGTAGGCGTGCTGGATCGCGGGCGGCTGGTGCAGTTCGGCACCCCGCGCGAGATCTATGAAGCCCCGGTCTCGACCTATGTTGCCTCGCGTCTGGGCCAGCCGCACATCAACCTGCTGCCCGCCGGGGTCTTTGGCGGAGGTCCGGAAGGCGCGGCGACGATCGGGCTCAGGCCCGAACACATCCGGGTTGGCGAGGGTGCGCCTGCCACGATCACCCGGGTGGAACACCTGGGCGACCAGACGCGGCTGCATCTGGCGCTTGGGACCCACAGCCTGATCACGCTGACCGAGCCGCATACCCACCAGAAACCGGGTGAGACGCTGATGATCCGCCCGCATGAGCCACTTTGGTTTGACGCCAACGGAAACCGCATCTGAAAGGCCAGTCCCATGAAACAGTTCATGAATACCCGCGACAGCCTGGTCACCGAAGCCATCGACGGGCTTCTGCGCACATCGGGCGGCAAGCTGGCCCGGCTGGACGGCTATCCGCATATCCGCGTGGTGGTCCGCACGGATTGGGACCGGTCCAGGGTGGCGCTGGTGTCCGGGGGCGGTTCCGGGCATGAGCCGAGCCATGCGGGCTTCGTGGGCCAGGGCATGCTGACGGCGGCGGTTTGCGGCGATGTCTTTGCCTCACCTTCGGTGGATGCGGTGCTGGCAGGGATCCTTGCAGTGACGGGCAAGGCGGGCTGCCTTCTCATCGTCAAGAATTACACCGGTGACCGGTTGAACTTCGGCCTTGCCGCCGAACGGGCGCGGGCCTTCGGGCTGAAGGTCTCGATGGTGATTGTCGACGATGACGTGGCGCTGCCGGACCTGCCGCAGGCGCGCGGGGTAGCGGGGACGCTTTTTGTCCACAAGATCGCGGGCGCCATGGCCGAGGCCGGGGCCGATCTTGAAACCATCACTGCCGCCGCGCAGACCGTGATCCGTGGCGCGATCTCGATTGGCATGTCGCTGGACACCTGCACCGTCCCCGGCAGCCCCAAGGAGGACCGTATCAGCGCGGGCAAGGCCGAGCTAGGCCTTGGCATTCATGGCGAGGCAGGGATCGAGCAGGTCGACTTTTCGGGCGCGCGGTCGGCCATGGCAATGGTGGCCGACAAGCTTCTGCCGCATACCGGGTCTGGCGACCATGTCGCTCTGTTGAACAACCTTGGTTCCACGACACCGCTTGAGATGTCGGTCCTGGCCGAGGAACTGGCCCGGTCGCCCTTGGGAGCGAAGGTCAAGTGGATGATCGGCCCCGCGCCGCTGATGACTTCGCTCGACATGCATGGCTTTTCGGTTTCGCTGCTGCCGGTCGATCATGCGCAGGTCACCGGCCTTGCGGCGCCAGTGGCGCCGCATGCCTGGCCCGGGCTTTCGCCCTTTGGTGCCGTGGCTGTCCGGCCCTTGCCGGACGGGTTGACGCCGATCCAGCCGGTGCCCTCGGCCCACCCTGTCCGCCGCGCGCTGGTCGAACGCTGCTGCAAGGCGCTGATCGCCTGCGAGGCGGATCTGAACCAGCTGGACGCGAAGTCAGGGGATGGCGACACGGGCAGCACGCTTGCCGGGGCCGCCCGGGCATTGCTGGCCGCGCTTGACCGCCTGCCGCTGGCCGATCCGACGCAGCTTTACCGCGCGATCGGCATGGAACTGAGCCAGACCATGGGCGGCTCGTCCGGGGTTCTTCTGGCCATCTTCTTCGCGGCGGCAGGGGATGCGAGCGCCTCGGGCAAGACCTGGATCGGGGCGCTTTCCGCGGGCCTGGAACGCGTCATGCAGGTTGGGGGCGCAGCACCTGGTCACCGCACGATGATCGACGCGCTGGCCCCTGCGCTGGCTGCGCTGCCGAACGGAGCAGGTGCTGCCGCCAAGGCCGCGCGCGAAGGCGCGAATGCCACGGCCGGGATGACCCGCGCCAAGGCGGGGCGGGCAAGCTATCTGGCGGCCGACAAGCTCAAAGGGCACAACGATCCGGGCGCCGAGGGCGTGGCGCGGCTTTTCGAGGACCTCGCGCGAGGCTGAGTCTGGTCTAAGCGAACCGCCCACGCGCCCGGCGCTTGCTCGGGGCGGGCCTGCTTTGGACGGGCCCTTGCGTTTGCCTTGCCGGCAGGGTCCATCGAGCCTGGCGCCGCGCCTGGGGCGGTCCGGTGTTGCCGTCGCGGCCTGGGCGCGCCGATGCGGGTCACATCGACTTTTCCGGCGCGCCTATCCCAGCAATCCGGTTGATCGACCGCTCGCTCAGTTCGTTGGCGCCCCGCCCTCGGCCTTGCGGCGGGCGACGAAGGCCTCGAGCGCCTCGCGGATGCCCGGGTCAAGGGGCGGCTCTTCATAGGCGGCCAGCAGGTCTTTCCAGATCCGGTTCGCCCGGGCCGGGGCCTCTTCGGCGCCCTTGGCAAGCCAGGTCGGGTAATTGTCCCAGTTCGACAGCATCGGCGGGTGGAAGGCGGTCTCGTACTGGGCCATGGTCTGGGCGGTGCCAAAGAAATGCCCGCCCACCCCGGCCTCGATGATGGCGTCAAGGGACAGGCTTTCCTCGCTCACCCGGATGGGTTCGAAATAGGCCTGCATCATCCCCAGTAGCTCGGCGTCGAGGATCAGCTTCTCGAAGCTCGCGGTCAGCCCGCCATGCATCCAGCCCGCGCCATGGATCACCAGATGCGCGCCGCCCATCAGGCAGCCCCACAGGGACATCATGGATTCGTAGGCCGCCTGGGCGTCGATGGCGTTGGCCGCGGTGGTGTTCGAGGAGCGGAAGGGCACCCCGATCCGGCGGGCAAGCTGGCCCGAGGCCTGGGCGGCCTTGGCGTATTCGGGCGTCCCGAAAGCGGGCGCCCCGGTCTTCATGTCGACGTTCGAGGTGAAGCCGCCGTACATCACCGGCACGCCGGGACGCACGATCTGGGTGAGCATGATCCCGAACATAGCCTCGGCATGCTGCAGGACCAGCGCCCCGGCAAGGCTGACCGGGGCCATGGCGCCGGCCAGCGTGAAGGGCGTGACGATGGCGACCTGACCGTGTTCGGCGAGCGCGATCAGACCCTGGCTCATCGGGTCATCAAGCTGTCGGGGCGAGTTGGTGTTGATCACCCCCATCATCATCGGCTGGCGGGCCAGATCGTCCAGCGACCAGCCCATGCAGAGCGCCGCCATGTGGATGCCGTCCATGGTGCGTTCGGTGCCAAGCGCGTTCAGGTTCCAGCTTTTATCCAGAAGCGTGCATTGCGACAGGTAAAGATCGAGATGCCGCGTGCTTGGGGGCAGGTCCATCGGTTCGAGCGGCCCGCCAGATTCCTGCTGGAGTACGTTCAGGCTTTGGCAAAGGCGCAGGAAATCCTGCATGTCCTGCAGAGTCCCGTCACGCCGGCCCCGGTCGAGGTCCATCACATAGGCCGGACCGCCGACCGTCGAAAAGACCACGTCATTGCCGCCAAAGCGCAGGTCCTTTGCGCGGTTGCGGGCGGCGATGGTGAAGGTGCGGGGGACAGTGGCCAATCGTTCTTCGACAAGACCGGCGTCGGGATAGACCATGTTTCCCTCGACCCGTGCCCCGGCACGGCGGAAATGGTCGATGGCGCGGGCGTTCAGGACGCGCATGCCCTGATGGGCCAATAGCTGCAGGGCCGCCTGATGGATCGCCTCGACATGGTCCTCGGACAAGACGCGGATCGGATCATAGGGTCGGGGGCGCTGTCCGAAGGGCGGCTGCGGGATGGCGTTCGGGGCCCGGGTTGGACGGCGTTGGCGCATCAGTATGGCCTTTCGGGCGCGCGCTCGCGGCGCGGAGGAAGGTCGGGCTCGCCCAGGAGGCGGGCGAAGCGGTGGGCAGAGTGGACCGCATCTGCGATGGAGGAAGGCGCAAGGCAGTCACCAACCCGTGTGGCCTGAACCCCCGTGGCGGCAAGCGCGGTCCAGAGCCCAAGCTCTGGCAGGCGGCCAGTTGCAAGGACCAGCGTGCCGCAAGGCAGTGCTTCCTCGCACCCTGTGTAGACGCAAGACAGGGTGATGTGGTCGGACGCTTGCCCCTTCAGCGCCTTAAGGGGATGGATGCTGACCCCGGCTTCGATCAGCCTTGCCTGCAGGAAATCCTGCTCGTTGGTCAGGGCCGTCCAGGACGAGGCAACGGCGGCGGTGGTGACGTAATGGACCGCATGGCCCTGGCCCGCCAGACGTTCGGCCAGCGCCCCGGCCATGAAGTAATGCTCGTCGTCGTAGATCACCACGGGGCCCGTCACCTGGGCGCCCGCGAAGATGTCGTCCGGGGTCAGTGCCTGGGGATAGGCGCCCGGACGGATCGCATAGACCCCGACTGCGTCCCGCCGCCAGCGTGAACCGGTGGCAAGGACGACATGGTCCGCCCCGAATTCGGCGATGTCGGCAGCCTCCATCCGGCTGCCGGGAAAGATCTGCAAATTTGAAAGCTTGCCGATCATGTGGACCCGCCAGTCGCGGACCCGCATCCAGGTCTGCAGGCCGGGAAGCGTCGCCTCGTGCAGGAGCCGTCCGCCAAGGGCGGTGCCGGCCTCGGCCAGCGTGACTTCAAGGCCCCGGCGGCCGAGGGTCAGCGCCGCCTCCAGCCCCGCCGGTCCGCCGCCGATCACCAGCGCCTTTTCGCGCCTGGGGTAGGTCGCGATCCGCTCGGGATGCCAGCCGCGCCGCCATTCCTCGCCCATCGTGGGGTTCTGGGTGCAGCGCAGGCCCACGCCTTCGTTGTTCGCGGCCCGGCAGATGTTGCAGCCGATGCATTCGCGGATCTCGTCCTCGCGCCCTTCACGGATCTTCTGCGGCAGGAAAGGGTCGGCGATGGAGGGCCTTGCCGCGCCGATGAAATCCTGGATGCCGCGCTTGATCTGGCTGACCATTCGGTCGGGCGAGGTGAAGCGGCCGACCGAGACGACGGGCTTGGTCGTGAGGCTTTTCACGAAGGCGACGTTCGCCTCCTGAAAGCCTTCGGGCGAAAACCGGGCCGAACGGCTGTCATTGCCCAGGGCGCCTGCGACATTGACGTCCCAGAGGTCGGGCAGTTCCGCGAGCATTGCGATGATCTCGCGGCCTTCGCCTTCTGATGTGATGCCGTCCGGCCCATGAAGCTCATCAACGGCCAGACGGACGGCCACGGCGCAGGTGTCGCCGACGGCGTCGCGCGTGTCTTCGATCATTTCGCGCAGCAGGCGGACACGGTTTTCCAGCGACCCACCATAGGCATCGCCGCGATGGTTGGTGCGGCGGGAAAGGAACTGGAAGGGCAGGTAGTCGTGGCCGGCATAGACATAGACGATGTCGAAGCCTGCCTGTTTCGCCCGGATCGCCGCTGCCCGCTGCCAGCTGCGGAAGTCGCGGATGTCGCTCAGGTCCATGGCCCGCGCGGTTGCGGGCAGGTGGTAAAGCGCAGGCTGCACGTCCGGCGCGATCCCCGGAACGCGGGTCATCCGGTTCGATGCATGGGCGCCGCCGTGCCAAAGCTCGATCCCGGCCAGGGCGCCATGCTTGTGGATCGCCTCGGCTGTCAGGGCCAGGGGGGCGATGTCGCTGTCGTCCCAGAGGGTGAGGAACGCATAGGGGCTGTCGTCCGAACTGGGATGGATCGAGCAGTATTCGGTGCAGACGACGCCCCAGCCGCCCTCGGCCTTCACCCCCCGCAATGCCGCGCCGGACTGTGGGCGCTGCCAACCGAAGCCGGTGGCATGCGGGGTCTGGTAAAACCGGTTGGGGGCGGTGACGGGTCCGATCCGCACCGGCTGGAACAGGATATCGTAGCTGGGGTTGCGGGGCATGTGCGGGCCTTGCTGAACGGTTGTACAGTAGGGTCGCGGGACGGCTTCGGTCAAGCGGCGTTTGACAGGTGGCTCGGGCTTGTTGCATGGTCGTTCAACAGGGAGAGTCGCTTGCCAGCCATACGGACCGAATTTCCGCATGAAGTGGAGGTCGTCGAGAACCTCTTCATCCCGCTGCCCGATGGCACGCGGCTTGCGGCCAAGCTCTGGCGGCCAAAGGGGCAGGGGCGGTATCCGGCGATCCTGGAATACCTGCCCTATCGCAAGCATGACGGAACGCGGGGCCGCGATCAGGGCCTGCACATGTATCTCGCCGGGCATGGCTATGCCTGCCTGCGCGTCGACATCCGTGGTTGCGGTGAAAGCGAAGGGGTGATCGACGACGAATACTCCGAAGTCGAGCTTGCCGATGGCTGCGACGTGATCGGCTGGATCGCGGGGCAGGGCTGGTGCGACGGGCAGGTCGCGATGATCGGGATCAGCTGGGGCGGATTCAACGGCCTGCAGATTGCGGCGCGCCAGCCTCCGGCGCTGAAGACCGTGATCGCCGTGGGGTTCACCGACGACCGCTATGCCACGGATGTCCATTACGTTGGCGGCTGTCTGTCGAAGGACAATCTGGACTGGTCCGGGACCATGGTGGCGGGCATGGACCTGCCGCCGGACCCGGCGATCCACGGCGAGGGTTGGCGGGAGATCTGGCTTCAGCGGATCGCGGCGAACCGGCCCTGGGGGTTGACCTGGATGAGGCACCAGCGCCGGGACGACTACTGGCGGCACGGCTCGGTCTGCGAGGACTTTGCCGCGATCAGGGTGCCGGTCTATGCAGTCTCGGGCTGGGCGGACAATTATTCGGAAGCGGTGCCAAGGCTTCTGGCCGGAATGACCGCGCCTTGCCGGGGGCTGATCGGGCCCTGGGCGCACAGTTTCCCGCAGGATGTGACGGTCGAGCCCGCCATCGGCTGGCTGCAAGAGGTGGTGCGCTGGTGTGACCACTGGATGAAGGGCCGCGAGACCGGGATCATGGCGGAACCGGCGCTGCGGGTCTGGATGCAGGAAAGCCTGCCCCCCCGGACCTGCTACCACGAGAGACCGGGGCGCTGGGTGGGTGAAGAGCACTGGCCCTCGCCCCGCATCCTCGATTTGCCGCTTTGCCCGGTGGGCGGGGCCTTGCGCGAAGGGCCCGAGCCGGGCCAGGCGCGGATCGCCTCGCCGCTTTGGGTCGGCATGGCCGCGGGCGAGGTCGGTCGCTATGGCGACGATGCCGACTGGCCGACCGACCAGCGCGAGGATGACGCGGGCTCGCTGGTCTGGGTGGGCGAACCCCTGGCCGAGCGGGTGGAGATCCTTGGCGCGCCAAGGCTGCGGCTGCGCGTTGCATCGGACAAGCCGCTGGCGCTGGTCGCAGTGCGGCTGAACGATGTGGCGCCGGACGGGGCCTCGACCCGGGTGACGGTCGGGCTGATGAATCTTACGCATCATCTGGGCCATGACCGCCCGCAGCCACTGGTGCCGGGGCAGCCGGTGGAGGTGGAGGTCGAGCTTGACGACATCGCCCATGCCTTTCCACCGGGCCACCGGATTGCCTTGTCGCTGTCCTCGACCTACTGGCCGATTGCCTGGCCCTCGCCCGAGGCCGCGACGCTGACGCTGGACCTTGGGGCGACGGTCCTGACCTTGCCGGTCCGTCCGCCCCGGGCCGAGGACGCGCGCCTTCGGGCCTTTGAACCGCCCGAAGCTGCGCCCGATACGCCGGTCCTGCATCACTCCGCCCCGCAGGCCCACCCGCGCCGGGTGACGCGCGATCTGCTGTCCGGGCGGATCACGGTGGATTTCCCGCGCTGGACCTATGATCACGAGATGACCGATATCGGCATCCGCCAGCGCTCGACCGGACATGCGCGATACGAGATCACCGAGGGTGACCCGCTGAGTGCGGCGATGGAGACGGCCTACAGGGTCGAGCAGATCAGGGCGGATGGTGTCTTCGTGCATGAAAGCACAGGGCGCATGACCTGCGACCTGACCCATTTCCATGTCGGGGCCGAGGTGGTGATCCTGGAAAACGGTCAGGAAATTCACCGCCGGAGTTGGCAGGAGGCGATCCCCCGTGACCATATCTGACGCTCCGAAATTCCGCCGCTATGCCGCCGAGGAGCGGGCCGCAATGCTGGTACAGGCGGGGTTGGACTGCCTGGCCGAAGGTGGGATCACGGCCTTCACGGTCGACAACGTCTGCAAACGCGCCGGGGCCTCGCGCGGGCTGATCGCCCATCACTTCGGCTCGAAGGACGGGCTTCTGGCGGCGGTCTATGAGGCGGCCTATGCGCCCATGCTGGCCAAGATCGCACCCGAGACTGGGGCGCTGGCGCTGGGGCAACTGATCGACACGATGTTCGACGCCGAGGCGCATGATCTGCCGACCCTGCGGACCTGGCTTGCGCTTTGGGGCGAGATTGCCGTGAACCCGGCGCTGAAGGCGGCGCATCGGCGGAACTACGGACAGTACCGCGCCATCGTCGAGGGCGCCATTGCCGCGCATGGCCGGAGCCGGGGCCTGAAGCTTGATGCAGGACCGCTGGCGGCCAGCGTCATCGCGCTGGTCGACGGGCTGTGGCTTGAGCAATGCATCGACCCGGAAGGCTTTGACAGCCAGCGGGCGCGGACTGCCTGCCTTGGAATGCTGGAACCGGTACTTGGTCCATTGGACCCGTGAGACTTGACAGGCCCGAAAGCGCGGGCGCAGAGTTTTGATCATATGGCCGACAGGGCCAGAGGTGCGGATGAAGACCGAGACAGTGCCCCTTGCGGGGCCAAGTCCAGGGACGACGCGAAGCCTGACCCGGCACCACTGGGGCCATGGGGATGCAAGGCCGAAGGTCTATCTGCAAGGCGGTCTTCATGCCGACGAGATGCCGGGCCCGCTTGCGCTATATCACCTGATGGCGCTGCTGGATGAGGCCGAGGCCGAAGGGCGGATCACCGGGCATATAGTGGTCGTTCCGCTGGCCAATCCGATCGGGCTTTCGGAATGGCTTTTGCACAAGCCGGTCGGGCGGCGCGACCTGGAAGGGGCGCAGAACTTCAACCGAGGCTATCCGGATCTGGCTGCCCTGGCGGGCGGGGCTCTGGCGGGCAAGCTTGGCGCGGATGCGGCGGCAAATGTCCGGGCGATCCGAAAGGCCTTTGCGGAAAGCCTTTCTGACCTGCGTCCCGAGACCGAAGTCGATGAGCTGCGCCTGCGCCTGATCGAGGGCTCGTTCGACGCTGACCATGTACTTGATCTGCATTGCGACCACCATGCGGTGATGCACCACTACACCTCATCCGCCCAGGCCGGGATCGGCGAGCTTCTGGGCCGCGCGGTCGGCTCGAAACTGGCGCTGATCGCGGACCTTTCGGGTGGCAACGCTTTTGACGAGGCGCATACCGCCCCGTGGCGGGACCTGCGCGCGCGGTTTCCGGATCATCCGATCCCCGATCCCTGCTTTGCCACGACGCTGGAATATCGCGGCCAGCAAGATGTATCGGACCCGCTGGCCCTGGCCGATGCCGAGGGGCTGATGGCGTTCATTTCTGCCGTAGGTGCCATCATCGACGGCCCGCAACTGCTGCATCCGCCTGCCGAGACGGCACCTCTGGCCGGAGCGGTGGAGTTCTTTGCGCCCATTGGCGGGATCGTCAGCTGGATCACGGTTCCGGGCGACCGGGTCGAGGAGGGGCAGGTTCTGGGCCATATCACCGATGCAGCCTTGCGCCGTCGCCTGCCGATCACGGCGCCCACCACCGGACTTCTGTTCCGGCAAGAGCTTTGGACTTCCTGCCTGAAAGGGCAGGGGTTGTGCCATGTGGCCGGGACCGAGATCCGACGACAGGGCGACCTTCTGTCGAACTGAACCAATAAGACCAACGGGGAGAGACAAGATGATGAGACAAGGAAAGGGATGGGCGCGCTGGCTCGCCGGGGCCGCCATGACTCTGGCGCTGGCGACGGGCCCCGCGCTGGCCGATGACACGCTGGATCGGGGCGTGGGATCGGAATGGTCCTCGCTTGACCCGCAGGTGAACTTCGACGCGGCGGCGGGCTGGATCCTGGCGGATGCCTATGAGGGGCTGGTGAACTTCGATCCCTCAGGCAAGATCATCCCGGGCGCCGCCGAGAGCTGGGAGGCGAGCGCGGACGGCAAGACCTATACTTTCCGCCTGCGTGAGGGGCTGAAATGGTCGAACGGGGACCCGCTGGTGGCGCAGGACTTTGTCAACGGCGTGCTGCGGACGCTGAACCCCGACACGATTTCCGAGAAGGGCTATTATTTCTATTCGACCATCAAGGTGAAGGGCGCCGAGGCGCTGGCGAATGGCGAGACCAAGGATCCTGCTGTCCTGGGGATGACCGCGCCGGATGACCGGACCGTGGTCGTCGAGATGGAGACCCCTGCGCCACATATCCTTGACCTCATGGGGTCGTTCCAGTTGGCGCCGCTGCATTCGCCCAGCTTTCAGGCCGACGGGGCCGGCGTCTTCATCGATCCCGGCAAGGTCGTGTCGAACGGGGCCTATGTCATCAAGGAGGTCGTGCCACAAAGCCATGTGCTGCTTGAGCGGAACCCGAACTACTGGGATGCAGCGAATGTTAAGATCCCCTTCGTCAAATATCATGTGACCGAGGACGTGGGCACCGAACTCAAGCGCTATCAGGCCGGCGAGATCGACATCACTTATGACATTCCCCTGGCCGATCTGGAGCGGCTCTCGGCGGAAACGCCGGACGAGGTCTTCATCTTCCCCTCGACCTATCTGATCTACTACAGCTTCAACCTGTCACATCCCGACCTGTCGAACCTGGACCTGCGGCGGGCCCTGTCGCTGGCCATCGACCGCGAGGTCCTGGAAGGCAAGATCGTCAAGGGCGGCGGGGTACCGACGCTGTCCTATGGCGGCGGCTTTGACGCGGACTATCCCGCGCCGCAGATCGCCGAGGCCAGCATGAGCCAGGCCGAGCGCGAAGCCTTGGCGCAAGAGCTTTATGCCAAGGCAGGATATGGGCCGGACAATCCGCTGAAACTGTCGATTGCCACGACGGTGGCCGAGATCAACATCCGCCGGGCCCAGGGTGCGGCGCTGATGTGGAAGAAGGTGCTGGGCGCCGAGGTCGAGATCAACTCGATGGAACGCAAGGCCTGGCTGGATCTCTTCTACACCGATGACTGGTCGATCTTTGCCGACAACCTGGTCGGCGATTTTGCGGGGCCAGAGACCTTCCTGTCCTACATGCGTCCCTCGGCGGAACCCGGTTATGGGTGGGAAAAGCCGGAATACGATGCGGCAATGGACGAGGCGGCGCAGGTCCCGGACAAGGCCGGCCGCTACGTCGGGCTGGCCAAGGCCGAACGGATCCTGCTGGACGACTATATCTTCGCGCCCATGGCGATCGAGCCCTACCGCCATCTTGTCAAAGCCAACGTCAAGGGCTTCGCGCCATCGGTCGCGGGCTATCACAACAGCCAGTTCATGACGCTGGAATGAGGAGCAGGGCCCGGGCGCGACGGTCCGCCCGGGCCTGACACATCATGTTGCGGTTCATCGGCAAAAGATTGTGGCACGGAGGGCTGACGCTGGCGGCGCTGGTCACGCTGACCTTCTTCGTCATGCGTCTGGCCCCGGGCGGACCCTTTTCGCGCAATCGCAAGATCAGCCCGGAGGTTCAGGCCAATATCGAGGCCGCCTTCCACCTGGATGAGCCGCTCTGGCAGCAGTTCGGCCGCTTTGTCTGGGGGGTCTTGCGGCTGGACCTTGGCCCCTCGACCCGGCATCGGGATTATTCGGTCAATGACCTGATCGCTTCGGGGCTGCCCTATTCACTGACAATCGGCTTCTGGGCCATCGTCATCGCCGCACTGGTCGGGGTCGCCTTTGGCCTTGCCGGCGCGCTTCGCCGCAATTCGGCGACCGATTACCTGGCCGGAACCATCGGCGTCGTCGGGATCGCCGTTCCGATCTTCGTCATTGGCCCGCTCGCCCAGGCCTTCTTTTCGCTGCGCCTCGAATGGCTGCCCGTGGGGGGGATCACCGAGGGTTGGCGGTCCTTGGTCCTGCCGATCCTCGTGCTGGCCCTGCCCAACATCGCCTATATCAGCCGCATCACCCGCACTTCGATGATCGAGACCCTGCGGGAAAATCATGTCCGCACCGCTCGGGCCAAGGGGGTGGGCTGGCGTCGGGTGCTGACCTCGCATGTCCTGACCGGCGCGCTGCTGCCGGTCATCGCCTATCTTGGCCCGGCGACAGCCGCGGTCATCACCGGTTCCATCCTGATCGAGACCGTCTTTGCCGTTCCCGGCATCGGGCGGCATTTCGTAGATGCGGCGCTGAACCGGGACTACCCGTTGGTCATGGGGATCACCTTGCTTTACGGAAGCCTCCTGATCCTGTTCAACATCGCGACCGATGTCGTTCGCGCGATCCTTGACCCGAGGATCCGGCATGAGCGTTGACCTCTCCACGCCCGAGGCCGCCCCGCCGCGCGGTGTTTCGACCCTGCGACTGCAGGTCCGCCGCTTTGCCGCGAACCGCCTGGCCATGGCTTCGGTCGTCGTCCTGACGCTGATCGTCCTGGCCTGCTTCTTCGGGCCCTATGCCTTCCCCTTCACTGGCGAGGATGCAGATTTCGACTTCATCTCGGCCCCGGCCGAGCTGTCCTGGCCGCATCTCTTCGGCACGGACGAATACGGCCGCGACCTCCTGGTCCGGGTGCTGGAGGGCGGGCAGGTGTCGCTGACCATCGGCTTTCTGGGCGCGCTGGCGGCCGGGGGGATCGGCGTGATCTATGGGGCGGTCGCGGGATATGCGGGGGGACGGGTCGACGGGTTGATGATGCGTCTCGTCGAGATCCTTTACGGCTTTCCCTATGTGATCCTGGTGATTTTGCTCAGCCTTCTGCTTGGCGGTGGCAACATGGCGCTTTTCGCCGCCATCGTCTTCACGCTCTGGCTGACCCCGGCCGTCATCGTCAGGGCGCAGGCGCAGAGCCTTGCGCGGAAGGAGTTCGTCGAGGCGGCCCGCGCGGGCGGCATGACCGGCAGCCGGATCGTGCTGCAGCATATCGTGCCGAACTGCATCTCGGTGGTGATCGTCTATGGCAGCCTGCTGGTGCCCGAGGTGATCCTGTCGGAAAGCTTTCTCTCCTTCCTTGGCATCGGCATCAAGGAGCCGCAGGCCAGCTGGGGCAACCTGATTTCCTCTGGCACGTCGGCCATGGACAGCGACCTCAGGCTTCTGCTTCTGCCCGGCACGATGCTGGCCATTGTGCTGCTCTGCCTCAACTTCATCGCCGATGGCTTGAGGGATGCCTTTGACCCCAATGACCGCTGAACCGCTGCTTTCGCTGCAGGACCTGACCGTCCGCTTCCGCCTGCCCGCCGGCGAAACGGTGGCCGTGGATGGGGTGTCGCTGGACCTGGCGCCGGGCGAGGTTCTGGGCATCGTCGGTGAAAGCGGGTCGGGGAAAAGCCAGATCCTTTATGCGCTGATGGGGCTTCTAGCCTCGAACGGTCGGGCGGGTGGTCGCGCGCTCTTCCAGGGGCAGGACCTTCTTTCGCTGACCGAAGCGCAGCTTGACCGGGTACGGGGGCAGGCGGTCTCGATGATCTTCCAGGACCCGATGACCTCGCTCAATCCCTACATGCGGGTCGTGGACCAGCTGGCCGAGGGGCTGGTGGTCCACAAGGGAATGTCCTGGGCTTCCGCGCGGGCCGAAGGGGTGCGCATGCTTGACCGGGTGCGCATTCCCGATGCAGCCCGCCGCGCCAGGCTTTACCCGCATGAGTTTTCCGGCGGCATGCGGCAGCGGGTGATGATCGCTATGGCGCTTCTGGCCCGGCCACGCCTTCTTTTGGCAGACGAGCCCACGACGGCGCTGGATGTGACGATCCAGGCCCAGGTGCTTGACCTGATGGCCGAACTGGGGCGCGAGACGGGGGCGGCGATCGTGCTTGTCACCCACGACCTGGGCGTCGTCGCCCGGCTTTGCGACCGGGTGGCGGTTCTTTACGGCGGGCGGGTGATGGAGGAAGGCGCGGCCGAGGCGCTGTTCGATGCCCCCGCACATCCCTATACCCGCGGGCTTCTCGCCGCCATGCCGCGGCTTGAGACCACGCTGACCCCGCGGCTTGGCACCATTCCCGGCACGCCGAGATCCGGAGGCGCGATGCTTGCCGGCTGCCCTTTCGCGCCCCGGTGCGAGGCCCGGTTCGACCGCTGCACGCACGAACGTCCGGCGCTGCACCCCTTGCGCAGTCAGGGCCCGGGTCGCCGCGCTGCCTGCCACCTGTCGGAGCCCGCGACATGAGCCTGCTGGAAGCCCGTCATCTTGCAGTCGGCTACAAGGTGCCTGGCCCGGGCCTCTTCTCGGCCCCGCGTCTTCTGCCCATTGTCCATGACGTCTCGCTGTCGCTCGAGGCCGGACGGACACTGGGCGTCGTGGGCGAAAGCGGTTGCGGCAAGTCGACGCTTGGCCGTGCGCTTCTGCGGCTGATCCGGCCATCGGGTGGCACGGTCCTCTGGCAGGGCGAGGATATGGCTGGGATCCCCGATCTGCGCCGCCGCCGGGCCGAGATGCAGATCATCTTCCAGGATCCCATTGCGGCACTTGATCCCCGGATGACCCTGGCCCGCATCGTCAGCCGCCCGCTGGCCACTTTCGAGCCCGGGCTGTCACGCAAGGACGCCCGTGCCCGCGCGGTCGAGGCCTTGCAACAGGTCGGCCTGTCGGCCGATTTCGCCGACCGCTACCCGCATGAGCTGTCGGGCGGGCAGGCGCAGAGGGTGGGCATCGCCCGGGCCATTGTCGGGCGCCCCAAACTGATCATCTGCGACGAACCTGTCTCGGCTCTCGATGTCTCGATCCAGGCGCAGGTGATCAACCTCTTGATGGAATTGCAGGAACGGATGGGACTGGCCTTGGTCTTCATCTCGCACAACCTGGCCGTGGTCCGGCACATCAGCCATGATGTGATGGTGATGTGCCTTGGCCGCGTGGTCGAGCAGGCGCCGCGCAGTTCCTTTTATGCAAGGCCCCTTCATCCCTATTCGCAGGCGTTGATGGCGGCCGTCCCCGAACCCGACCCGCGCCGTGAAAAGGGCCGGGTCGGCACCGCGCTGCAGGGAGAGCTTCCCTCGGTCCTGAAACCGCCCCCGGGTTGCGTCTTTGCCAGCCGCTGCCCAAAGGCTGCGGACCTTTGCCGCCAGACCCGCCCTGAGCTGCGCGAGGTCGCGCCAGGCCGCCTTGCCGCCTGCCATTTCGTCGAGGTGTAGGATGACCGACCTTGCCGCACTCTGGGCCGCCTGCCCGCAACTGTCCTGCGTCCACGCCAGTGCGGATGGCAGATGGGCCTTCTGGTGCTGGCAGGGCGTGACCGAGACGGATGAAGTCTGGTGCGCGCCCCTCGACGGCTCCGAACCGCCCCGGCGGCTGACCCATGGCTCTGACCACTTCCTGATCCGCGATGTCACGCCCGATGGTGCGCGCCTTTTGCTTGCCCAGTCAGTGAATGCCAACGAACACGACCATCTGTTGCTGCTCGACCGTGTCAGTGGCGAGCTGACCCAACTGACGCCGACGCAATCCACCCATTACGTCTATGGTGGCTGCTTTTCGGCGGATGGCGGGCGCATCTTCTTCCAGGCCGATTACGACTATGACCGGGACGAGGTCACCCTGGGTTCCTGGCTCTGGGCGCAGGACCTGGCAACTGGAGCCCGCACTTGCCTTGCGCGCGCAGACACCCCGCCGCACTACTATGTCGGCCCCCGCCTGTCCCCCGATGGCACAAGGCTTCTGTGGCACCGCAGCGAAGGCGCGCCGGGGCTTTACCAGCTTTGGGTCGTATGGGTCGACGGCCAGACCCCGCAGGAGGTGCTGAACCTCGGACCCGAAAACAGCGCGACCGGCACATGGGTCAGCGATGACCGCATCGCCTTTGTCGGTGATCGGGACGGGGCCGACCGGCTGGGTGTCCTGACCCTTTCCACCGGGCAGATCGACTGGATCGCGGGAGAACCGGCGCTTTGCCCGCATGATGTGCTGGCCGGGACCGGGCCGACCTTTGCCTGCATTCATCACGACCAGTCGAACACGCGCGCCGCACTGGTAGAAGGCGGCGTGATCCGTCCCTTGCCGAACGCTTCGGGTCGCCGCAGCCTGCTGCCCCACGCCGCTTTGCCTGAAGGCGGCTGGCTGGCCGAAGCCTATGACGCCGATGCCCCGCATGATCTGGTTGCCGTCGCCGCCGATGGCACCTGCCGCACAATTGCCCGTGCCGCGGCGAACCCCGGCCGCCAGTTCATTGCGCCCAGGGATTTTCGCTGGAATGCCCCGGACGGGATGGCGATGCAGGGCTGGCTTTACCGTCCGGAAGGTCGCTGCAAAGGCCTGATCGGATACATCCATGGCGGGCCGACCTGGCATTCGGAGGATTGGGTCAATCCGCGCATCCAGTATCTGCTGGCGCTGGGCTATGCCGTCCTGGACCCCAACTATCGCGGCTCCACCGGTTTTGGCCGCGCTCACCGCGAGGCGGTGAAGGATGATGGCTGGGGCGGGCGGGAGCAGTCCGACATTCGCAGCGGTCTGGAGGCGGCGCTGGCTGCAGGCGTGCCCGGCCCGGTGGCGGTGATGGGCAACAGTTATGGCGGGTTCTCCAGCTGGTTTGCGATCACCCGCCACGCTGATCTGGTCACGGCAGCCATTCCGATGTGCGGGATGTACCGGCTGGACATCGACTATCATGCGACCGAGATGCCGCATGGCCGCGCCTATAGCGAAGAGATGATGGGCGGCACGCCCGAGGAATTCCCCGAGAAATACGCCAATGCCTCGCCCGGTCGCTTCATCGACCGGATCCGTGGCCATGTGATGATCGTCCACGGGCTCGCCGACAGCAATGTGGGCCCCGAGAACACCCATGTCGCCATCCGCGAACTGACGGTGGCGGGTATCCCGCATGAGGCGATGCTTTTCGACAATGAAGGCCACGGCATCTTCCGGCGCGGGAATGTCGAAGCCTATCTCGACCGCGTAGCTGGCTTTCTTGACCGGGCGTTCCGCGCCGGGATGCGGAGTGGGTGAAACGCAAACGGCCCGGGAAGACCCCGGGCCGTCGCAAAGCCTTTCGTCGGATCAGGCCCGCAGGTCGAAGCGGTCGGCTTCCATCACCTTGACCCAGGCCGAGACGAAGTCGCAGATGAACTTGTCGCGGTTGTCGTCCTGGGCATAGACCTCGGCATAGGCGCGCAGGATCGAGTTTGAACCGAAGACGAGGTCAGCCCGCGTCGCGGTCCATTTCACCGCGCCGGTCTTGCGGTCGGTGATCTCGTAGAGGTTCATCCCCTTCGGCACCCAGCGATAGGCCATGTCGGTGAGGTTGACGAAGAAGTCATTCGTCAATGCCCCGACCTTGTCGGTGAAGACCCCGTGGCGGGTCGACCCGTGGTTGGTGCCAATCACCCGCATGCCGCCGATCAGGCAGGTCATCTCATGCGCGGTGAGGCCCATGAGCTGCGCCCGGTCGAGGAGGAGTTCTTCCGCCGTGACCGCATAGTCCTTCTTCATCCAGTTGCGGAAACCGTCTGCCACCGGCTCAAGCACGCTGAAGCTTTCAGCATCGGTCTCTTCGGCTGTCGCATCGCCGCGTCCGGCATGGAAGGGAACCGCCACGTCGACGCCAGCCGCCTTGGCGGCCATCTCGACGCCAAGGTTCCCGGCCAGCACGATGACATCGGCGACCGAGGCCCCGGCGGCCTTGGCGATCGGCTCCAGCACCGAGAGGACGCGGGCCAGACGGGCGGGCTCGTTGCCCTCCCAGTCCTTCTGCGGGGCCAAACGGATGCGGGCGCCATTCGCGCCGCCCCGGTTGTCCGAACCGCGGAAGGTGCGGGCCGAGTCCCAGGCGGTGGTGACCATGTCGCCGACCGACAGGCCCGACGCGGCGATCTTGGCCTTCACGGCCGCCACGTCCCACGCAGTCGAGCCAGCGGGGACCGGGTCCTGCCAGATCAGATCTTCGGACGGAACCCAGGGGCCGAGGTAGCGGACCTTCGGCCCCATGTCGCGGTGGGTCAGCTTGAACCAGGCCCGCGCAAAGGCGTCACTGAACGCGGCCTGATCCTTGGCGAACCGCTCCGAGATCGCCCGATAGGCCGGGTCCATCTTCATCGCCATGTCGGCATCGGTCATCATCGGCATGCGGCGGATCGTCGGGTCTTCCACGTCGACCGGCATGTCTTCCGTCGCGATGTTGATCGGCTGCCACTGCCAGGCGCCTGCCGGGGACTTCACCAGTTCCCAGTCATATTTGAGAAGCAGATGGAAATAGCCGCCGTCCCATTTCGTCGGATTGGTGGTCCAGGCACCTTCGATGCCCGAAGTGATCGCGTCCCGACCGACCGAGCGTGCGGCATGGACGTTCCAGCCAAGCCCGGCCTCTTCCAGTCCCGCGCCCTCGGGCTCGGGCCCGATCAGGGCGGCATTGTTGTTGCCATGTGCCTTGCCGACAGTGTGGCCACCCGCGGTCAGGGCCACGGTCTCTTCGTCATCCATCGCCATCCGGGCAAAGGTTTCGCGCACGTCCTGGGCGGTTCGCAGCGGATCGGGCTGGCCGTTCACGCCCTGCGGGTTCACATAGATCAGGCCCATGACCACGGCGGACAGCGGGTTCTCCAGCGACTTCCGGTCTTCGGCATTGCCATAGCGCTTGTCGGTGAGCCATTCCTTCTCGTTGCCCCACCAAGTGTCCTTTTCCGGATGCCAGATGTCCTCGCGTCCGAAGCCGAAGCCAAAGGTTTTCAGACCCATGCTTTCATAGGCCACGGTCCCGGCCAGGACCATGAGGTCGGCCCAGGACAGACGGTTGCCGTATTTCTTCTTGATCGGCCACAAAAGCCGCCGCGCCTTGTCGAGGTTGGCGTTGTCGGGCCAGGAGTTCAGCGGCGCAAAGCGGTGGTTGCCGGTGCCCGCGCCCCCGCGGCCATCGGCCATCCGGTAGGTCCCCGCGGCGTGCCAGCTCATGCGGATGAAGAGGCCGCCGTAATGACCCCAGTCGGCGGGCCACCAGTCCTGGCTGTCGGTCATGAGCGCGATCAGGTCACGCTTCACGGCTGCGAAGTCGAGCTTCTTGACCTCTTCCCGATAGTTGAACCCGGTCAGCGGGTTCACCTTGGTGTCGTGCTGGTGCAGGATGTCGAGGTTCAGCGTCTTCGGCCACCAATCGGTCACCGAGGCCTCGGTCGTGGTGATCGCGCCGTGCATCACCGGGCATTTGCCCGCGCTGTTGTTGCCGTCCATCTTGCTCTCCTCCTTGGCTGTGCATTTGCGAAGCGGCAAGCCCGCGAGACCCCACCCGTGAGGAAGGGCCGCGACTCGCCAGTCTTCGCCATGCGTCATGGCTACCATCGCTAAGCGATAAAGGGAATTTTCAAATCCTAATCGCCGCGATATGAAAAACATATGACGCCGCTGACGATGAAACACCTGCGCTATTTCGACGCGCTGGCCAGGCACCGCCATTTCGGCCGGGCGGCCGAGGCTTCGGCGATTTCGCAGCCTGCGCTTTCGCTGCAGGTGAGGGAGTTGGAGAACATCCTGGGCGCACCCTTGGTCGAACGCGGCGCCCGACAGATCCGGCTGACCGCCCTGGGCGAGGAGTTCTCACTGCGCGCGCGTGAGGTGTTGCGGGCAGTAGACGAGCTTGGCGCCCTGGCACGGGCCTCGACCGGGCCCCTGTCGGGACGGCTGCGGCTGGGGGTGATCCCGACGGTTGCGCCCTATCTTCTGCCACAGGTGATGCGTGAGCTGGCGCTCAGTTTCCCTGACCTCGACCTCCGCCCGCGCGAGGCGATCACACCGAAACTCATGCGCGATCTCGGCGAGGGGCGGCTGGACCTGGCGCTCGTCGCCCTGCCGGTGTCCGAGCCGTCGGTCGTCGAAATGCCGCTGTTTGAAGAGGAATTCCTGCTTGTCCGCCACCAGGGCGCGGCCCACCTGCCGATCCCGGCGCTTGTCGACCTGCCCGAGGCGCCGCTTCTTCTGCTAGAGGAAGGGCACTGCTTCCGCGATCAGGCGATTGCGTTTTGCAAGATGCCGCAAAGCCCAGCGGGCGAGATCATGGAGGGATCCTCGCTGTCGACCCTTGTCCAGATGGTCGGTGCCGGGATCGGGGTGACGCTGATCCCGGAAATGGCCGCGGCGGTCGAGACGCGCTCGGCCCCGGTGGTGCTGCACCGACTGCCCGACCCAAGCCCGCGCCGGACGATCGGGATGGTCTGGCGGAGAAGCAATCCCCTGTCGGAAAGTTACCGGGACCTTGCCGAGGCCTTGCAGCGCGGATTGGCCCGGTCGGAAGACTGAGCTTCCTCGTTGCCGGCGCTGTGCGAGGCGCGACGAAGTCGCAAGCGGGCGGCTCGGTCAGGCGCCCCAGGTCCGCTCCAGAACCCGAAGCCAGTTGCCATGGGCGATCTTGGCGATCAGCGCCTCGCCCAGACCCATTTCGCGCATGGCCTCGATCAGAACCGGCAGACCCTCGGCACCGCCGATGGGATTGGGGGTCGGACAGCCATCATAGTCGGAGCCAATGCCCACACAGTCTTCCCCGGCGACCTTCAACATGTGGCCGATGTGCTGCTTGACAGGCTCGAGCGTCATGTCGGTGTTCTCGCGCCCGTCGGGGCGCAGGAAACAGGCCCCGAGGTTCAGCCCCGCAATCCCGCCGCTTTCGGCAATGGCTCGGAGCTGATCATCGGTCAGGTTGCGGGTGGATGTCGTCATGGCATGCGCGTTGGAATGGGTCGCGACCAGGGGCGCGTCGGAAAGCTTTGCCACATCAAAGAACCCCGCTTCGTTCAGGTGGCTGAGGTCGATCATCACCCTGAGCTTGTTGCATTCCCGGACCAGGTCCTTGCCAAGCGGGGTCAGACCGGGCCCGGTATCGGGCGTGCCGGGGTAGCGGAAGGGGACGCCGTGGCCGAAGATTGTCGGGCGGCTCCAGACCGGACCGACCGAGCGGAGACCCATGGCGTGGAAGACATGCAGCGCATCGAGGTTCGGGCCGATCGCCTCGGCGCCCTCGAAATGCATAACCCCGGCGACGACGCCTTCCGCCATCGCCTTGCGAATCTCGCCCGCGCTGCGGCACCAACGGAAGCGACCGCCCGCGACCCGCTCCATCCAGAGGAGTTGGCCGAGGAGGTCGACAGCCATGGCCTGGGCTTCCTTGAGCGGCAGTGGCGCGGGCAGGGGCAGGTCGTAAGTCGGAGCGGACATCGGGTGGTCATCGGGCCCGTCCGTGTGGGGCGAAGGCAGGAAGATCGCGAAGAGCCCCCCGGCAAAGCCGCCTTTCAGCATACGGGGCAGGTCGAGATGCCAGGCGCCCTTGCCCTCAAGCCAAAGCTTGTCGCGGTCCGCCCCCGCCTCGGCGAGTTTCAGCACAAGGTCGTTGTGGCCATCGAAGACGGGGACAAGCTTGGTCATGGGAAGGGTCCGGAGGTTGCGGCAAAGCCTGGGGGGAAAACTGGCGGCACTCTTCTGCTTTTGCGGGAAAGGTGCAAGCGGGCTGCGGCGCACTGACCGGTTGACCAAGGCGCGCTGCGGGCCTATCCCGACGACATGCTGGTCAACGCCCTTCTCAGCCTGCACCGGATGGCGCTTCTTGCTGCCTTGACCGTCGCGCTGGTCGCGACCGGCTTTGCGCATCGCATGCCCGCGCCGCAGGATGAGACCCTGGCCTTCGCCCTGGCCAATGGCGTGACGCTGGCCGATTTCTGCGGCGATCCGGAAGATGGCCACGCGCGGGGGCGGGTTCATTGTCCGGCCTGCCAGTTGACCGGATCCGCCGATCTGCCTGGTGCGACAGGGGCGTTGATCGACCTTGAACTGGCCTTCCTGGGTGCGGATTTCGTAGCGCGGAACCAACCGACGCCTTCACGGAAGCTTGACCCCTCCCACAGCCCGCAAGGCCCGCCTGCCGTCTGAGGGTGGTGGCAGTTCCAGCGGGTTGCGGGGCCAGTCCTGTCTCCCCGAAGGGTTACTGCCTTCGCCAAAGACCGCAGACCCGCCCGGTCCGGCACCCTGCCGGAAGGGGGCCATTCCAATCCATCAAGGAGACTCTCGATGTCCCGTATCATGGCCGTTCTGGCCGCACTTTTCCTGACCGCGCCCGCGATGGCGCATAGCGTAACCGTCGGTGATCTTGAAATAATCCACCCCCATATCCCGCAACCCGCAGCCAGCGCCAAAGCCGCCGGGGGCTTCATGGCCATCGTCAACAATGGCGCCGAGGCCGAACGCCTTATCGGCATCGAAAGCGACATTGCGATGAAAGTGGAGGTGCATGAAAGCAAGGTCGATGCGAACGGCCTCGGCACCATGACCCACGTCGATGTCATCGAGATTGCACCCGGCGAGACGGTCAATCTGGAACACGGCGGCTATCACATCATGTTCATGGGGCTGAAGGGAAAACTGGTCGAGGGCGAGATGCACAAGGCCGTGCTGGTCTTTGAACGCGCGGGCCGGGTGGAGATCGAGTTCATGATCGACCCGCCGATGGGGCAGGGCGGAAGTCATGAAGGAATGGATCATTCCAAGATGAATCCCTGACCTTCCGCTTGTCCACGATCCCGGACCCACACTCGGCGCTTGCGCAGGGAAAGTTGCGGTCGCAGCATGCGGGAGCTTCCGGCAGGAGAGCGGAATGACGATCCCGAGGAAACCCCTTCGACCGGGCGAGCTGGCCTTGCCCTTCGACCCGGCGCTTCAAGCGGGACTGGCGCAACTGCAGGCCATTGGCCGGTTGCGCAGCCCCTGGTCGCGGGGGAACTGCCCGAAGAACCTGCGCGAGGCGCGGGAGCGGGGCGGGGCGTTCCGGGCGGAAATCGACTTGCCGTTCCGGCCCGCGTTGCTTGGGCTTTCGGCGGGCATGGCGGTGATCCTGCTTTACTGGACCGGGCAGGCGCGGCGGGACCTTGCCGTGCTGAACCCACCCCATCGGGATGGGCCAACCGGCGTCTTTGCCCTGCGCGCGCCAAGTCGGCCCAACCCGATTGCCCTGGGCGTCGTGCGGCTTCTGGCGGTCGACCATAAGGCAGGCGTGCTGGAACTTGACGCGCTTGATGCCTTCGACGGGACCCCGCTTCTGGACATCAAACCCTGGCTGCCTTCGGTGGACGTCCCGCCGGAGCGTTGAGGACCACCTGCATTTACCCTTCCGGCAAGCTGCGCTACACCCCGGGCGAGAGCTTGTGGCAGGACGGAAATGCTGGGATTTCAGACGGAACCAAAGCACGACACCTATGATGTCGTGATCATCGGCGGCGCGATCATGGGATCTTCGACCGCCTGGTGGCTGACCCGTATGGGCTTCACCGGCCGGGTTCTGGTGGTCGAACGTGATCCGTCCTATGAAAAGGCGGCGACAACGCTGAGTTTTTCCTGCATCCGCCAGCAGTTTTCGACCGAGCTCAACATCCGCATCTCGCAATTCGGCGCCGATTTCGTGCAATCCCTGCGGAGCCAGATGGGCGACGATGACCGGGTGCCAGAGCTGAAGATCCAGAACTTCGGCTATCTCTACCTCGCCGACAGTGACGATTTCGCCAAGGTGCTGCGCGCCAACCATGCTGTGCAGCAGGCGGCGGGGGCAGGGACGCGCCTGCTTTCGCCCGAGGAGATCAAGGCCGAGTTTCCGTTCTACATGGTTGACGATCTGGTCCTGGGCAGCCTGAACACGAAGGACGAGGGCTATTTCGACGGCTCGACCGTGTTCGACTGGTTCCGCCGCAAGGCGCGCGAGGCCGGGGTGGACTATGTCGCGGACGAGGTGTCGGGGCTGGACATGTCGGGCGGGCAAGTCACGGGAGTCCGGCTGAAATCCGGCCGTCGGGTCGGCTGTGGAACGGTGGTCAATGCCTCCGGAACCCGGGGGGCGCAGGTGGCCGCCATGGCCGGGATCGCCATTCCGATTGAGCCGCGGAAGCGGTTCAACTGGGTGATCCAGGCGGAAAGCCCGCTCGACCGGCCCCTGCCGCTGACCATCGACCCATCCGGCGTTTTCGTGCGGGAAGTGGGCGGCGGGACCTATATGGCCGGGGGTCATGCGGATATCGACCCGGCAGTGGATTTCGACGATTTCGCAATGGATTACGGGCTCTGGATGGACAAGATCTGGCCCTATATCGCCACCCGCATTCCGGCTTTCGAGGCGGTGAAGGTGATCAGCGAATGGGTTGGACAGTACGATTACAACACGCTGGACCAGAACGCGATTACCGGTCCGCACCCCGAAGTCGGCAACTTCCTGTTCCTGAACGGCTTTTCAGGTCACGGCCTGCAGCAATCCCCGGCCATGGGGCGCGCCACGGCAGAGCTGATCGTCCATGGCGGATATCGCACGCTTGACCTGTCGGAATTCCACTATGAGCGCATCGCCAAGGGGCGCGCGCTGGTGGAGGGGGCGATTATTTAAGCCAGATCAGTCGCTTGCAAGAAGCGCAGTCGGCGACTGGGCGGAAATCATGTCCTTGGGTGCGAAGACGAAGGCCAGAACCCCCAGATAGACGACCAGAAACAAGGCTACGGCTGCGTAAGTTCTGGCAGGGCGGGTGCGCGAAGGCAGAACATGTGGCATCTCGGGCTCTCCTGACGTGGCAGCGACTCGGGTCCGATGGCGGCAAGATACCACTCATGCTTGTGGCGCGGCTCCCCAAGATTCAGGGGTCGGCGGAATTTCTTCCCGAAAACTGTCGGTATCGGCAGAAAATCGCCCGTACGGGAGTGGTTTCTGCGGTTGCAAACGAAATCTGTTCTGCCTTGCGGCGGGATCAGGGTCGAGCGGAGGATTGGCCGGGCCGCAAGGGCTTGGGAACGCGGGGTTAATCCCGCGAATTTCCGGCAAAGGGACGATCCTCTTTGCGTCTTCTTTCCATCTTCCTTCCGTCTCTACGCACGGAGAGACGAAAGGCCGTTAATCACGAACGGCGAATCGTGGGGTGGCGGCAGGGCGTGGGCGGTATGGCCGGCCCTGCGCGGCACGGCCGAGGATCAGCTCCGCACGCCGGAGAAGCGGGTTTGCCAGTCGGTGCGCTCTTCGTCGGTGATCTTGCGGAAGAGGTTTTCCGGCACGGTGAAGCCATGGCCCGGAGGCAGGGCGCGCATCGCTTCCGAGATGTCATGCGGCCAGCTTTGGTCCTTCGTGCCCATGGCCTGCAGCATCGCGGCCGAGGCGTCGGGGATGAAGGGGGAGGAAAGCACGGCATAGACGCGGATCAGGTTCAGGGCGAGGCGGATGATGGCCTGGGCCTGCTCGGGGTCGGTCTTGACCACCGACCAGGGTGCCGCGCTTTGCAGGTATTCGTTCCCGATGACCCAGATCGCGCGGAGCTCGGACGCAGCTTTGCGGACCTCCATGGCCTTCATGTAGGCGGTGTAATCGGCGATCCGGGCGCCAAGGTCGGCGATGAGGGCGGTTTCCAGCGGGCCGAAGGTGCCGCCCGCCGGGATTTCGTTGCCGAATTTCGAGACGGCGAATTTGGTCACGCGGGAGACGAGGTTGCCGAGGACATCGGCGAGGTCCTTGTTCACGGAGGTCTGGAAGTTTTCCCAGGTGAACTCGCTGTCCGAAGATTCCGGCGCATGGGAAAGGAGCCACCAGCGCCAATAATCGGCGGGCAGGATCGAAAGCGCCTGGTCCATGAAGACACCACGGCCTTGGCTCGTCGAGAACTGGCCGCCGTCATAGTTCAGGTAGTTGAAGCTTTTCAGGTAGTCGACAAGCTTCCAGGGCTCACCGGACCCCAGGATCGTGGCGGGGAAGGAAAGGGTGTGGAAGGGGACGTTGTCCTTGCCCATGAACTGGTAATAGGTGACGTCCGACGCGCCCTTGTCAGTGCGCCACCAGCGTTCCCAGGCGGCATCGTCGAGGCCATTGGCGTCGGCCCATTCGGCGGTCCCGGCGATGTATTCGATGGGGGCGTCGAACCAGACGTAGAAGACTTTGCCCTCCATCCCGGGCCAGGGCTGGTCGCCTTTCTTGACCGGAATGCCCCAGTGAAGGTCACGGGTGATGCCGCGGTCTTGCAGTCCGTCGCCGTCGTTCAGCCATTTCTTGGCGATCGAGGTTGTGAGGATCGGCCAGTCGGTCTTGCTGTCGATCCAGGCTTCAAGCTTGTCCTTCAGCGCGCGCTGCTTGAGGTAGAGATGCTTGGTTTCACGGACTTCGAGGTTGGTGGAGCCCGAGATCGAGGAGCGCGGATTGATCAGGTCGGTCGGGTCAAGCTGCTTGGTGCAGTTTTCGCACTGGTCGCCGCGCGCAGCCTCATACCCGCAGTTCGGGCAGGTGCCGGTGATGTAGCGGTCGGGCAGGAAGCGGTTGTCGTCGATCGAGAAGACCTGCTTTTCCGACACTTCGGCGATGAGGCCCGCCTCGGCCAGTTTCCCGGCGAAATGTTGGGTCAGCTTGTGGTTCCGCTGGCTGGAGGAGCGGCCGAAATGGTCGAAGGAGAGGCGGAAGCCCCGGGCGATCTCGGCCTGGATCTCATGCATCTCGGCGCAGTATTCGGCGACGGGTTTGCCGGCCTTGGCGGCGGCAAGCTCGGCGGGGGTGCCGTGTTCGTCAGTGGCGCAGATGAACATCACCTCATGCCCCATCGCGCGGTTGAAGCGGGCAAAGAGGTCGGCGGGCAACTGGCTGCCCACGAGGTTGCCCAGGTGCTTGATCCCGTTGATGTAGGGAATGGCCGAGGTGATGAGAATGCGTGCCATGTCTGCGCCTTGCCGTTAAGTCCGGCGATTGATTAGCCCAAGCGCGAGGAAAGGGCCAGCGTTCAGGCCTTGCCGCGCAACATCCGGGTCAGAGTGCCGTCGCCCGCCATTCCACGCCTAAGGGCGGCCAGCATGTGAATGATCACCATGCCTAAAAGGGTCTTGGCAAAGATCTCGTGCAGGATGAACCAGACGAATTCCGAGGTCTCGTCAGCCTCGACCAGGGGCGGGACCACGAAGGTTTCGGCGTAAAGCGTATCGATGCCGCTGGCCGACGAACCGGCCCAGCCCGCGATGGGGGTGGCGATCATCAGGGCGTAGAGCGTCCAGTGCCAAGCCTTGATGAAAAGTCGCTCCCATCCGGTGGCCATCGGTCCGGGCGGGGGCGAGATCAGGTGCCAGAGGATGCGGAGGAGAACGAGGCCAAGTGCAGTCAGGCCCAGGGTCTTGTGCAACCCGTAAAGCCAGAGGTTGGAGAGGCCCGGTTCCATCGACGAGAGTCGCAGGCCAAGGGCGATCAGCGACAGGACCAGGATCGCCATGAGCCAGTGAAACAGGCGCGAGACCAAGCCAAAGCTCTCGGGTCCGTTGCGCAGTCCCATCTCTCAGCCCTTGGCGTCGATATGGGCGGTGATGATGATGCGGACCTCGTCCCCGACCATGTCTGCCCAGCCGGTGGCGCCAAAGTCGCTGCGGTTGACGCGGCCGGTGAGCTTTACGGTGAGGTGGCTGAAGTCGCCGGCGGCGCTGCCTTGTGGGCGGAAGAGTTGCGCCTTCAGCGTGACGGGCCGGGTCACGCCTCGGATGGTGAGGTTGCCGGTGACATCGGCCGCATCGCCCGCGCGCCGGACCGAGGTGCTTGCAAAGGTCATGCGGGGATGCGCCTTGGCGTCCAGCACCTTGGGGCCTTTCAGCGCCTGGGCGGCAAAGGGAAAGCTCGCCTTGGCGCCGGTCACGTCCAGCGCGACTTCGACGGTGCAGTTCGCGACATTGTCGAAGTCGAGGCTGAGATCGGCAAGTTCAAGCGGGATGGTGCCGGTGATCAGGTCGGGGCCGAAATCGGTCTCGAAGGCGACGGTAGAGGCGATGGGGTCAAGCTGGTAGTCGACCACGGCGGCGGAAGCGGGTGCGGCAAGCAGGGCAAGCAAGGCTAGATGTCTGGGTCGAAGCATCGGTGGATCCCCCTTGATCGGCGAGCGTAGCAGCCGGGGGATGGTTCGCAAAATCAAGCCGTCGTGCTTGCGGGATCGCCCAGCGGAACCGGCTCCAGCGTGTCGGTCCCCCGGGCCATGCGGCGCAGGCGCCAGGCGGCGGGCGGCAAAAGCCGCGCGCGCAGGCGGGTGAGGGTCCAGGCGTCCTCGTCCGACCAGAGGAGCGAGCGGCTGGGCGCGGGGGCCATGTGCCAGCGGCTTTCCACGCCCTGCGCGCCCCCGGACCCCGGCAGGAGGAGGAGCCCGAGCGGAGCCATCTGCCCCTCGCGCCGGGCGGCGGTGGCCCCGGCCTCGGCGGCAAGATGCAGGCGGCGGGTGGGGGTGAGGGCGGGGGGCGTGAGCAGTTCGGCCACCACCAGCGGTGCCGCGCCCGAGCGCAGCGCCTCTTCCGCAGCCCAGAGCAGGCTTTCGTCCCGGTCACCCTGCACGAGGATCAGCCGGGCGGGATCGGCCAGCGGCTGGAGGCCCGCGGCATTCAGCCGGTCCGTCCCCCAGCCGGGGCGGATCCAGAGCACCGGACCCTGGGCCCTGGCCATGATCCGGGCCGCCAGCATCACCCGCGATGGCCCGCAAAGCTCATGCACCCTTCCCCGCCGCAGGGTCAGCCCTTCCGCGAGCGGTTGCAGCTCTTCGGGGCGGCGTGGGGTATGGTGCTGGATCGGCAGACTCATGCAGAAATGCTATAGTGTTCCTGTAATGTTCTCAAGTGGGACCCTTTGCCCGGCGGCCGATCCGCCCTAGTTTCCCCTCGACAGAAGGAGCCCCCGATGAAAACGCTGATGCTGGGAAAGACGGGCCTCAAGGTCTCGGAACTGTGCCTCGGCACCATGACCTGGGGTAGCCACAACACGGAAAGCGAGGGCCATGCCCAGGCCGATCTGGCCGTGGAGCACGGCGTGACCTTCTGGGATACGGCAGAGATGTATCCGACGAACCCGGTTCTGGCCGAGCGGGTGGGCCGGACCGAAGAAATCATCGGCAGCTGGCTTTCCGCACGTGGTGGGCGTGACCGGCTGCAACTGGCGACCAAGGTGACCGGCAAGGGGCAGATCGTCCGCCCGGGCCAGCCGATCAGCGGCGCCACGATGCGGGCGGCCCTGGAAGGATCACTTCGCCGGATGAAGACCGACTATGTCGATCTTTACCAGCTGCACTGGCCGAACCGGGGCAGCTACCACTTCCGTCAGGCCTGGCGCTATGCCCCGACCGGCACCGACAAGGTCGCCGAGACCGCGCATATGACCGATGTGCTGACGACCGCGCAGGCCCTGATCGCAGAGGGCAAGATCCGGGCGATCGGACTGTCCAACGAAAGCGTCTGGGGGGCGGCGCGCTGGCTGCATCTGGCCGATACGCTGGGCCTTCCGCGCATGGGATCGGTGCAGAACGAATACAGCCTGCTCTGCCGCCAGTTCGACACCGACTGGGCCGAGTTCAGCCTGATCGAGGACATGCCGCTTCTGGCTTTTTCGCCGCTCGCCACGGGGCTCCTGTCCGGCAAATATGCCGGTGACGTGACGCCCGAGGGCACAAGGCGCATGCATACGCCGGATCTGGGCGGGCGCATCACGCCCCAGGTCTTTCCCGCTGTCGCGGCCTATCTGGGGATTGCCGCGCGCCATGGGCTGGACCCCTGCCAGATGGCGATTGCCTTCTGCCGGTCGCGCCCGTTCCAGACCGTCCCGATCATCGGCGCGACCACGCTGGCGCAATTGCGCACGAATATCGGAGCCGCAGGGATCACCCTTGGCCCGGAGGTGCTGGCGGACATAGCGGAAACCCACCGGGCCCACCCTGCGCCCTACTGACGGGACTTGCGGCGGGCGGCGGTTCAAGGCACTTCTTTCCCCCAACCGGAGAACCCGATGCGCCGCCTGTTCCGTCTTGTCCTGTTCGTCAGTGTGACCGGCCTTCTCGCGGCTTGCCAGACCGGCGGTCCCGGCAAGGGTCCTGTCGGGGCGGCCGGGGGCGTGACGCCCAATGCCGTGACCGGCGACCCGATCGAGGTCACGCCGCTTGATGCCCCGCCAGAGGCGGGCGCCGAAGCCCCGGACGAGACGGAGGCTGCCGGTGCGGAACGGGCTGCGCCTCAAGTGACGCCCCCGGGCCCGGAGGCCGAGGCCGAACCCGCAGCAGAGGTTGCCCCGCCAGACCCGGCGCCCAAGGCGGACCTGGAAGAGGTGCCCGAGACGCCCAAGTCGGAACGGCAGCTTGCTTGCGAGAAGAAGAAGGGCGTCTGGTCCAAGATCGGCAAAGGCGACTTGCGGGCCTGTGTCTTCATGACCAAGGACAGCGGCAAGAGCTGCGACAAGGAAAGCGATTGCGAAGGGGTGTGCCTCGCGCGGTCGCGGACCTGTTCCCCGGCTAAGCCGCTGTTCGGCTGCAACGAGGTTCTGCAGGACAATGGTGCGCGGGTGACCCTGTGCATCGAGTGATCCTTGCGGCAGTGCTTGCCCTGTCGGCCTGCGCGGTAAAGCCGACCGGGACAGGATCCTTCCGTCCGTCCGATGCGCCGATCTGGTCGTCGGCAGGCTTGCAGCCCGGTCAACTGGCCGGGGTCTGGCAGCAGGTGGCAGCCTTCCAGTCTGGTGCTGCCGACTGTCCCGCCGGGCAGATCGACATCCAGCCCGCGGCCGGGGGGCTGAGCCTTGACGGCAATCTCTGCCTGAACGGTGTGGTCCAGCGGATATCCGGTCTGGCCAAACCCATCGGCCCCGGTCGGCTGGGCATCAAGGGGCAGGAAGACTGGTGGGTGCTCTGGGTGGATTCGGGCTATCGGACCATGGCCATCGGCACACCGTCCGGGCGCTTCGGCTTTGTCCTGGATCGCGGGCCGATCCCGGCAGACCGGCTTGAAGCCGCGCGCGAGATCTTCGACTTCAACAGCTACGCCGTGGGGGCGCTGCGGGCATTCTAGCCCCCGACACGTCGCTGCGTTCATGTGATTTGCGCGGTGCGGTTCGACAGGAAGCGCATTCGCCTGAAGACGGGTCGTCTATCGCACGCGTTCGATCAGGCCCTGAAGGTGGTCCACGATGTCGCGCGCGCCGATTTCTGCCTCGCGGACCAGCAGGTCGAAATGCTGGGTGATGGTCTCGACCCGCGCGCTGTCGCGGAAGGCGAGGTAGTGGCGGCCCAGGTACACAACGGCGAGAAGCGGCCCGAAGACCGTGATGGGGGCCGAGAAGAGCTTGCGCGCGTCAAAGAGGCAAAGCCGGAGCGAGGGATAAAGCTGGGCGCAAAGCCGCTTCAGGTGGTCAAGCTGCGCAAGGCGGATTTCGGCGGACAGGCCCTCGTAATAGCCCGAGGCGGTGGCGAAAGCGGTCAGTTCGTGCAGGGGCAGGGCGATCTCGTAGTCTGACCCCGCGCCGCGCATCCATTTCAGCCGGTCCTCGAAGGCCCCGATCGCCTGTTCGGCGGTACGGCCAAGCTGGGGGGTATATTCCCATTCGACCATGGCGCGCGTCTTCAGCATGTCGGGCAGCGTCGCCGGGACATGGCGGATCTTGTAGCCGGCCGCTTCCTGGTGCCAGCCGAAGATGCGTTCGTCGATCAGGGCCCGGGGGGCCTCGGTCAGCGAAAGCGAGGCGGCGAGGAGGTCGGCAATGGGTTCGGGGCGCCCGGAAAGGCCAAGAAGCCAGTCGGCGCTGATCCCCAGGGCACGGGCGCAATCGGCAGCGAGCTGGGCATTGGGCAACCGTGTGCCGGGCTGGAGCAGCGCCGAGATCGTGGACCGGTCGACCCCGGTCTGCCGCGCGAGTTCGGCCTGGCTGACCTTGCGGCTGGCCATGGCCTCGGCGAGCCGGGTCCGGAACACCGGGGCGCGATCCCGTTTGTCGATTTTTTCCATCATAGTTCGACTTTATACAGCAATAGTTGGATTAAGTTTACAATATCCCAAATTCACGGCAGATGGCGGATTTGCTACCGTCACGCAGAATTTATCCTGTCGAGGACCATCTTGCCGACCGATACCCGGACCATCGAATGGCCCACCCTGTTCATCTTCGCTGCAACCTACGCCCTTTGGGCGCTTGCCACGACCGTTCTCTGGGGCCTTTCCCCGACGCTGGCGGTGCTGGTCGCCGCCCTTGCCATCGGACAGTACTCCTCGCTGACCCATGAGGTGCTGCACGGCCATCCCCTGCCATCGCAGACCCTGTCCGAAGCGCTGGTCTTTCCAGGCCTGACGGTTTTCGTGCCCTACCTGCGTTTCAGGGACCTGCATCTGCAGCATCATTTCGACCCCAACCTGACCGACCCCTACGACGACCCGGAGTCCAACTACATGGACCCAGAGGTCTGGGCGCGGCTGACACGTCCGATGCAGATGCTGCTGCGCTTCAACAATACGCTTTTCGGGAGGATGCTGGTCGGACCGGCGATCTCGATCTGGGCGTTGCTGAAGGGCGATGCGCAGGCCATCGCCAGGGGCGACCGCCGCGTGGCGCTGGGCTGGGGGCTGCATGCGCTGGGGATGATACCGGTCGGGCTTTGGCTCTGGGCTGTCGGGTCGATGCCGGTCTGGGCCTATCTGCTTGCGGCCTATCTGGGGTGGAGCCTCCTGAAGATCCGCACCTATCTGGAACACCGCGCCCATGAAGCTGCGCGGGCCCGCACGGTCGTGATCGAAAGCCGGGGTCCATTGTCGCTGTTGTTCCTGAACAACAACTTCCATGTCGTGCACCACATGCACCCCACGGTGGCCTGGTATGCGCTGCCCGCGCTCTACCGGTCGCGGCGCGACCATTACCTGCGCCGCAACGACTCCTACGTCTATCGCAGCTATACCGAGATATTCCGGCGTCACCTCTTCCGCGCCAAGGACCCGGTGCCGCATCCGATCTGGCCGGTGCAGAAGTCCGGCTCGGATTGACGACCCGGCGGCCGCTGCCAATAGTGGCACGGCAGTCGAGGAGGTCAGAATGGGCAAGGATGTCGGGGAAGCGTTGCCGGATGCGGGCTTTCGGCGCGAGACGTTGCGGGGTTCGTACTTCGAGTCGAGCTATGCCGGGGCCTTGTCCTTCTTTCGCCGGAAATACAGCCGCGATCTGGCGGGTGTCGATGTCGCGGTGACCGGCATTCCGCTGGACCTGACCGTCTCGAACCGCCCCGGGACCCGGTTCGGCCCCGAAGCCATCCGCAAGGCCAGCGCTCAGCATGCCTGGGGACCGATCTGGCCCTGGAGGTTCGACCCGTTCGATACGTTGGCCTGCGTCGACTATGGCGATTGCGCTTTTGACTGGGGCGCGCCGCTGGAGATTCCGGCGGCTATCACGGCGCATGTGGCCGAGATCCTGGCGGCTGGGGCATCGACCCTTGTGCTGGGCGGCGACCATTTCATCACCTATCCGATCCTGCGCGCCTATGCCGCGAAGCATGGGCCGCTGGCCATCGTCCAGTTCGACGCGCATCGCGATGTCGAGGAGGGCGCGGCGGGACGGCTCGATCACGGGGCGATGTTCACCTATGCGGTCAACGAAGGGTTGGTCGATCCCAAGCGTTCGGTCCAGGTCGGGATCCGGACCTGCTTCAATGGCGAGAAGAGCCACGGGATGACGATCCTGCATGCCGACGAGGTGCAGCGGATGTCGGCCGAAGACGTGGCTGCGGTGATCCGCAAGGCGGTAGGCACCGGGCCTGCCTATCTCACCTTCGACATCGACTGCCTTGATCCCTCGGCCGCGCCGGGCACAGGAACGCCGGTCCCGGGCGGACTGTCGAGCTATCAGGCCCTGGCAATCCTGCGGGCGATGCGGGGGATGGACTTCGCGGGGATGGATGTGGTCGAGGTCTCGCCACCCTATGACCATGCCGAGATGACGGCCAATGCGGCGGCGATCATCGCGATCGAGCTTTTGTGCCTCAAGGCCTATGCCCGCGGGGCAAAGCCAACCGCCGTACCGGTCTGAAACCTGGCCGCTCATTGCAGGACGGCGTCGTCTCGACGACGGCCTCGCCGGGCGTAGTCAGACGATGCGTCGGAACTGCGGCGTGTCGGTGGAATTGTCGAAGAAAGGCACGCCCGGCTGATCGCCACCCGTCACCAGGGCGGCGACTTCGGCCAGGACCACCTCGGTGATGAACGGCAGGTCCAGCGCGCGGGCCTCGGGCAGAGGCAGCCAGCGCAGGTGCTGCAACTCTCCCGAGGCGGCGGCGAAATCCTCGCGGTTGCCGTCGAGCCCGGAGGCATGGGCCAGGAAGAACCGCGCGTCAAAGCGGCGGGTCCGGCCCGGCGGCGTGATCGCGCGGAAGAAAAAGCGCAGCGCGGGTCCGGCCATAAGCGCCAGGTTCAATCCGGTTTCCTCGGTCAACTCGCGCAGGGCGGCGGCCACAAGGACCTCGGGTCCGGGGGCATCCTCCGGGACCAGAAGAGCGAGCCTGCGCAGACAGACGTCGGTCAGGAAACCCGGGCGGGGTTGGCCGTGGTCCTCGGCATCGACACCGCCGCCGGGGAAGACGAATTTCGAGGGCATGAAGGCCGCACCGGCGCCGCGTTGTCCCATGAGCACTTCGGGACCTCCGGCACCCTCGCGCCAGAGCACGACAGTAGCGGCCGGGCGGATCGGTTCAGTCATGCGGCTGCGCGCCGAAGCCATGCATCCGGTTGGCCCATTGCAGGGCCACCATCGCCCCCTTCAGGCGGGGCAGAAGATAAAGCGACAAGGCCACCGTCCCGACCGTGAACCCCACGGCAAGAACCATCGGCTCGGGGCGCCACTTGGTGTAGGTGAAAAGCAGGATCGGCGCGAGCAGGTGTCCGACGATCAAGATCGTCAGATAGGCCGGGCCGTCATCCGCCCGCTGGTGGTGCAGATCCTCGCCACAGGCCGGGCAGGCGTCGCGCACCTTGAGATAGCCGCTGAACATCGACCCCGCGCCGCAGTTCGGGCAGCGCCGCCGCCAGCCGCGCAGAAGCGCGGGCTTCAGCGGACGGTCTTCGGTGTCGTGGTGGGAATGGCTAACGGTCATCGTCATCAACAGCGGTCCTTTGCGCCGGGCCTTCGGGCCGGGCGAGGCGGAACATAGCCGCAGGCCGAGGCCTTTCACAGGGGAAAGACCGGGCTGTGTCGGGATGTCGCGAATATCCGCGACGGAAACCGGCGGCCCGACCGTGTGAGAGGCAGATGGGTCGGCAATGCGACCCCGCATCAAGGAGATGGAAATGTCTGCATCGAAGAAATCCGCGATTGCCGGTCTGGCGCTGATGGCCGCACTTCTGGGCACTGCGGCGCTGGCCGAAAAGGGCGGCATGGGCGGTATGGGTGGCATGGGCGACGGCGAGGGTCGCGGCGCCATGATGATGGAAATGTTCGACGCCATGGATGCCGACAAGGATGGCAAGCTGAGCCTCGCCGAGATGGAAGCGCATCGCGCGGCCGAGTTCGCCGCCGCTGACACCAATGGCGACGGGGCGCTGAGCGCCGACGAGCTTTCGGCCCGCTCTCTGGCGCGGTTCCAGGAAAAGCAGGCGGAGCGCACGCAGCACATGCTCGACAACATGGACAATGACGGCAATGGCAGCCTGTCGGAAGACGAGCTGGGCGAAGGGCCGGGTCAGCGGCATTTCGCGCGGCTCGACACGGACAATGACGGAGCGATCTCGAAAGAGGAGATCGAGGCCGGCATGAAGCACCGCAAGAAGCGTGGCCACGGCTGGGGCATGGGCGACAACTGAGCCTGTGCTGCAGAACCCGCCTGGGTTTGAATTCCAGGTGGTCGCCTGTCCGGCAAAACCAGTTTCCACTTTTGTCGGGCAGGCTCTATTGCAGTTCGTGGGATGACAATGGCCTTCGATGCAAGTGGTGATACCTCGGACGAGGCGCTGATGGTGCTCTATGCCAATGGAGACCGGTATGCGGCGCTTGCCTTGACGCAGCGCATCACCCCTCGCGTCCTGGCCTATGCCTCGCGTCTCCTAGGGGGGGATCGGGCCGAGGCCGAGGATGTGGCGCAGGAAACCATGCTTCGGCTGTGGAAGGTTGCCCCGAACTGGCGGCAAGGCGAAACCAAGGTGACGACCTGGGCCTACCGGGTCGCGACAAACCTTTGCATCGACCGGCAGCGTGCCCGGGGACGCAAGCGCCAGCTGGCGCTGGAGGACGCACCGGAGATCGCGGATGGCGCGCCGGGGGCGGAAGGTCAGTTGATTGACCGTGGCCGCCTTGTCGCCCTTGAGGCGGCATTGGCCGAACTTCCCGACCGGCAGCGTCAGGCTGTTGTTTTGCGGCATCTGGAAGGGATGACGAACCCCGAAATTGCGGCGATCATGGAGATCGGGGTCGAAGCGGTGGAAATCCTGACCGCGCGCGGCAAACGCGCGCTGTCGGCCATTCTGGCGGGCCGGAAGGAGGCCCTTGGCTATGAGGATGACGGGCATGCAGGATGATGACCTTGACCGCCTGTTGGCGGAGGCTGCGAAACACCCCCCCGTGCCGTCGGCGGCCTTGATGGAACGGGTGCTGGCCGACGGACTGGCCCTGCAACCTGCGGCTCCGGGATTACGCCCGGCGGTGGCTCCGTCGCGCCCTGGTCTTCTGTCACGGCTGGCCGCCGTCTTCGGCGGGCCGCCTGCGCTGGCGGGCCTTGGCACGGCCGCCGTCTTCGGACTGGCGCTGGGTTACCTCAGCCCCTCGACCCTGGATTACCTGACGGGCGCTACGGCCGAGGCCGCCGAATTCTTCCCCGAGGCCGATTTTCTGACGACGGAAGGCTGATCCCGATGAGCGACCCCCAGACCCCTGTCCCGGTTCCGACCCCTGCGGCCACGACCTCGCGAGGGGTGAAGATCGCGCTGGCGATATCGGTCGCGCTGAACCTCGCCGTCGCCGGGCTGGTGCTGGGCGCCAGGCTGGGGGACGGTCCGTCGCGTGGCATGCCGCGAGACATGTCCTTCGGCCCCTTCAGCGAGGCCCTGAGCGACAGTGACCGCCGCGCGCTGCGCCGGGCGCTGATGGACCGCGTCGGCGAATTCCGCACCTCACGCGAGGCGGCGCGTGCCGAGTTCGAGACGCTGCTTGCCAGCCTGCGCGCCGAACCTTTTGACCCCGAGGCGATGAAATCCGCGCTGGCAGCGCTTGAGGCCCGCAATGCCGAGAGGCTGGAGCTTGGCCGCAGCCTGATCGAGACGCGGCTGCTGGAGATGACGTCCGAGGAACGCCAGGCCTTCGCGGACCGCCTGGAGCGCGGTTTGCGGCGGGGGGGCCGGAACGGCGACTGACGAGGGTCCGGGTTGAATGTGTCGACCCCCGGAATTCTAGGCAGCGCTCAGCCGGTAGGTGACCTGGTTGCGACCAGAGCCCTTCGATTCCAGAAGGGCCAGGTCGGCCTGTTCGACCAGCCGATCGACGGCAAAACTGCCTTCGCCCGAAGTGCCGGCCACGGCCACGCCGATCGAGACCGTCACATGAAGCTCTTGTCCCGAATGCAGGCGGATCGGTTGGTCCTGCATGACCTGACACAGCCGTTCGGCCACCCGGCGCGCGACCGCAAGGCTGCTGCGGGGCAGGATAGCGAGGAACTCTTCGCCGCCGATCCGGGCGAGGATGTCGCTTTCGCGCAGATGGGCGGTCAGACGTCGTGCCACTTCGACCAGCACCTGATCCCCTGCAGCATGGCCGTATAGGTCATTGACCAGCTTGAACCGGTCGAGGTCCATGACCATCACGGCAAACTGGGTCCGTTCGGCCCGCGCCCGGTCGGCGATCAGCCCCAGCTGGGGGACGGCGTAGCGGCGGTTGTAAAGCCCGGTCAGCGGGTCAAGCATGGCCAGCCGCAGTTCATCCTGCATGCGCGCGCGCCGCCGGTCGGCCTGGCGCTTGCGCCGGATCAGGCCGCGGGTCCGCATCGCCAGTTCCTCGGCCGTGACGCCTGGCCCGACGGCATCGTCGGCGCCAAGGTCGAAAGCCATCGCGGCCTCGTCCCCGGCCCCGGCGGGGCCTACGACGCAGACCGCCGCATGGCGGGTGGCTTGGTGGCTTTTCAGTTCGGACAGAAGGCGCAGGATGCCGGACGGATTGCGCCCGTCATCCTGCAGGATGAAGACCTCGGGCACAGTGGCGCGGTCCTGTCCAGGGAAGATGTCGGCCAGCGCCTCGCGCCGGGTGACGACGATCAGCCGGTCGCGCAAGAGACCGGAGAGCGCGCCACACAGCGTCTCGGCCTGGGCGGTGTCGGCGGCAGCGACGACGGCGACGGTTCCCTGCGGCTCATAGGGGATGGGCACCTCGGCCAGGCCGGCAAGGACCGGATCGCCGGTGGTCGGATACTCGACCTCGGCCCTTGTGCGAAGGAGGTTGCGCAGGCGGGCAAGCAGCACCCTTTCGGCTGCGGGTCGGTCCATCACGTCATCCGCCCCGGCGGCAAAGGCGGCCAGGCGTTCTGCGGTTGTCCCGCTTGCCGTGAGGGCGATGACCGGGACGTCCCGGCTGCAGGGATCGCGCCGAAGCTCGGCCAGCACCTCAAGCCCGGACCTGTCCGGCAGCCCCAGATCAAGCAGGACAAGATCGGGGCGTTCGTCGCGCAGCATGGCCAGGCAGGACGCGCCGTCGTTGGCAAGGAGCGGTTCGTAGAAGGCGGCGGACAGCCGCGCCTGCTGGACGATCCGGTTCGCGGCCACGTCATCGACGATGAGGATCCGTGCGGTCATCTTGTGTTGCGGTTCCTTCACCCCTCCAGATGCAGATAGTCTGGCGGCAAGAAGGTTAAGAAATCCTTTCCGTTTGTATGCGAGTGATCATATTTCACGGGTTAGGCAGGGTGCCGGCAACAGAAGGACGACCAAGATGCAACCAGAGGCTGCACAGGTTCTGGCACTGGAAGCCCTGGGGTGGATTGCCGCGGACGATGAGGTCTTCCCGCTGTTCGTGGCGGCGACCGGTGCGAATCTCGGCGCGCTGCAGGCACAGGCGTCAGATCCGGACTTTCTGGCGGCCGTGCTGGATTTCCTGCTGCAGGATGACCGATGGGTGGTTGCCTTCTGCGACGCTCAGGGTCATCCCTACACCGCCCCGCAATCGGCCCGTGCGGCCTTGCCCGGGGGCGCGGTGGTGAACTGGACCTGAGGGAAGGGAATGCGATGATCGACGGCCTCTTGTTCGACAAGGATGGAACGCTCTTCGATTTCCGGCAAAGCTGGGGACGTTGGGCGGCCGCTTTCCTGAAGCGCATTGCTGCAGACGAGGCCCATGCCGACCGCCTGGGCCGCGCCATCGGCTACGATGTTCAGACCGGCAGTTTCGCCAAGGACAGCCCGGTGATCGCCGCGACAGCCGCCGACATCGCCGCGGCACTGGCCCCGCATCTGCCCGGAGGAACGGTTGCCGACCTGACGGACGAGATCAACGATACCGCGGCATCGGCGCCGATGTCGGAGGCGGTGCCGCTTCGCCCGCTCTTGTCGGCGCTCCGGGCGCGTGGCCTGCGGCTGGGCGTCGCGACCAATGACACTGAGGTCCCTGCGCGGCAGCATCTGGCGAACCACGGGATCACCGAATGCTTCGACTTCATCGCGGGCTACGATTCCGGCTATGGCGCGAAGCCCGGGCCCGGCATGTGCCTGGCCTTTGCGCAGCAACTGGCGCTCGAGCCGTCCCGGGTTGCCATGGTGGGCGACAGTCGGCATGATCTGGAAGCAGGTCGCGCGGCCGGAATGCGGACGGTCGCGGTGCTGACCGGCATCGCCCGGCGCGAGGAACTGGCGCCACATGCCGACGTCGTTCTGGATGATATTGGGGCAATCCCGGCGTGGCTTTCCAGCCTGAAAGCCTGATCGGGCGACAGGAAGCACGAAAAACGACGCACTTGCGTCGCAAATGCGGTGACCACTTTTGGTCGGCTTCCGTCATCTTCTCTGCAAGCAACGGAGAGAGACCATGACCGAGGAGCCAACCCGGAGAAAGCGCGCAGGCGGGCGGGCGGGGATGAAAGTCCGCGCGGGATCGGCCGTGATCGACCAGATGCCCTGGCGCATCCCGGTGAACCCCGACAGGCCGATCGAGCCGCTGGATGCCGAAGGGGTGCAGAAGGTCCACAAGACGGCGATGCGCATCCTGCGCGACATCGGGATCGAGTTCCTGAACCCCGAGGCCGTGGAGCATCTGCGTCGCGCGGGTTGCACGGTGAACGGAACCAACGTCCGGATGGACGAGGATTTCGTGATGGAAATGGTCGCCCGTGCGCCCGAGACCTTCACGATCACGCCACGGAACCCCGAGCGCGAACTCATCATGGGCGGCAAGCACATGCTGTTCGTGAACGTTTCCTCGCCGCCGAACGCCTGGGACCTTGAACGCGGCAAGCGGTCGGGCGACTTCGAGACGTTCAAGGAATTCATGAAGCTGACGCAGTATTTCAACTGCATCCACATCGCGGGCGGCTATCCAGTCGAGCCAGTGGATATCCATGCCTCGGTCCGCCATCTGGATTGCCTTTATGAAAAGCTCACGCTGACCGACAAGGTCGTCCATGCCTACAGCCTGGGTGCCGAGCGGGTCGAGGACGTGATGGAGATGGTGCGCATCGCGGGCGGGCTGACCGAGGAGGAGTTCCAAGCGAAGCCGCGGATGTACACCAACATCAACTCGGTGTCGCCGCTGAAGCATGACTACCCGATGCTTGACGGGGCGATGCGGATGGCCAAGCGCGGCCAGCCGGTGGTGGTGACGCCCTTCACGCTGGCCGGCGCGATGGCGCCGGTCACGATGTCGGGGGCGGTGGCCTTGTCGATTGCCGAGGCTTTGGCTGCGGTGGCCCTCCTGCAATACATCGCGCCGGGGTGCCCGGTGGCGATCGGCACCTTCACCTCGAACGTCGACATGAAATCGGGGGCTCCGGCCTTCGGGACGCCGGAATACATGCGGGCGACGCAGATGACGGGGCAGTTGGTGCGCTTCTACGGCGTGCCGATGCGGGCGTCCGGGGTCTGCGCGGCGAACGTGCCGGACGGGCAGGCGATGTGGGAAACCTCGAACAGCCTCTGGTCGGCGGTCCAGAGCCAGACCAACATGGTCTACCACGCGGCGGGCTGGCTGGAGGGCGGGCTTATCGCGAGCCCCGAGAAGTTCATCATGGACTGCGAAGTCCTGCAGATGATCCAGCGCTACTTCGAGGAGGTCACCTGGGCCACGCGGGACGAGGATCTGGCCTTCGATGCGATCAAGGAGGTCGGCGCCGGCGGGCATTACTTCGGCATCCAGCATACCCAGGACCGCTACCAGCATGCCTTCTATGCGCCCTTCGTTTCAGACTGGCGCAACTATGAGGCCTGGCAGGCGGACGGGTCGGTCTGGACGGTGGAGCGGGCGCATCGGATCTACAAGCAGATCCTGGCCGAGTTCGAGGCCCCCGAGATGAACGGCGACCATCAGGAAGACCTGCGCCGTTTCGTTGCGAAGCGGAAGCAGGAGGGTGGGGCGCCCACGGATTTCTGAAGCCGGACTGTCCACGGTGGACAAGGCCAGGGACTCCTTTGTTAGCAAGGGCTTGTCTGCGCGCGTCAACGCTATCTTAACTTGTGCCCGGTCGCCGTTGTGCCGAGGGAAGCGCATTCGACGGGCTTTCGGACTGCGCCGCCGCCGGTGGGCGCAGGTCGGGACGTGTGGCCCTTCCCCTGCCGATTGGGGTGAGGCCGGGCGCCCAGCCTCATGTGGCATCGCTTGCCGGGGCGGCTTTCAAATAGTGCGCGTTCCGCGCAAGCCTTTGTCTCGCCCCGGCGCTTTAAGAACGCGCAGGGGCTCGGGCGGCGCGCCGCGCGGGGATATTTGGGTCAAGGTGAAAGGCTGGGGCGCAGACTGCCTGTCCGCTTCGCGAATGGGGTGGTGGTCAATCCCGGGTTGGCCAGTTGGCAAGCGTTACCGGTCAGTCGGGGATCGGCAGGGCGTCGAGCTTGCCGTAGACTTCGGCCATGCCGTCGGTCATGTCGGTGGCGATGGCTGCGGCGCGGGCCTCGGCGCTGTCATAGCGCATCCGCATGATCATCCTCGTGCCGCTGCCCTGATCCTCAAGGTCGGTCGTGATCGTCGCACCCGAGGACGTGTCGCCGTTGAAATACTCAACATGCGTCATGTGGTGCGGAGCCGAGACCGCGACGACAGGTCCGGAAAAGAAGAAGGCGTTTCCGTCCGGACCGGACCATGCGTAGTGGAAGCTTCCGCCCACGCGCGGGTCGATCTCGCAGCGGGTCATCGGGAAGCCTTCGATCGCCATCCATTGCCGGATGAGCTGAGGTTCGGTGAGCGCGCGCCAGACCTTGGCAGGAGGATGTGCGAAGTCACGGCGGATGACGATGTCGGTATCGCCGTCGAGGACGGTTTGCAGCGGGCGCAGGTCGAGGGACATCAGGGTTTCCTTTCGGTGTCGGGGGATGGGGCTGCGGCCTGATCGTCAAGACTGTCGAGCAAGTCATCGAGGCGCTGGAACTGGGCCTCCCACAGTGCGCGGTATTGGCCAAGCCAGTCCCAGAGCTGCGCCATCGTGTCGGGCTTCAGGCGGCGCGGGCGTGCTGTGCCCTGGATGCGGGTTTCGATCAGGCCCGCCTCCTCCAGCACCTTGAGGTGGCGACTGATCGCGGGCTGGCTGATGGCGAATGGGCGGGCGAGGTCCTGCACGGTGGCCTCGCCCTCGGCCAGGCGCGCGAGGATGGCGCGGCGGGTCGGGTCGGCAAGGGCGGCGAAGGGAAGGTCGAGCGGGGGCATTGGCGAGTCCGTTATGTAACGAATCGCTTATATAACGAAATTTTTAATTTTGGAAGCCCGGCGTGACCACGCCTGCGGATTGCGCCGGGCGTAGCGTGGCGCGCCCGGTGTTCCCGCGAAAGGGAAGGGGTCCGGGCCGTGCCAGGCCCGGACCGAGGGCCGTCACTTCGACAGTTCGGCCATCATCTCGTCCAGGGCCTTGCAGGTGGCCTGCAGGTCCTCGCCGCCGGCAGCGGCCTTGGTGGCCAGTTCCTGCACCTTTGGCATCAGTTCGGCGAGCTTTGCCGGATCGGTGGCGGCAACTTCCTGGATCTTCGTGGTCAGCTCGGTGGCCTTCTTGGTGGCAAGTTCCTCGGTGCAGGCCTCTTCGCTGTTGCAGGCGGCCAGAAAGCCCGTGGCGGCAAGGGCCAGAATGGTGGAGGCAAAACGCATGGTATCCCTCGTCTTATGTCATGGATGTGGCGACAGAACAAAGTCGCGCTGGAAGGGTAACGCATGCTGCAGCGGCCCGCACGGCAAGCTGCGGCGGATCGCGGATTTCCGCCCGGCCGCCCCCATCGCTTGACCTTTGGGCCCCGGTCGCTCAGGTTGCGCGTCAAACAAAGGGCCCGGGAAGCGGGCAGAGGCAGATGGCAAAGAGCACGGCACCCTTCGCGGGATTCGAATTCATGATCGCCTGGCGCTACCTGCGCGCAAGGCGGGCCGAGGGCGGGGTCAGCGTGATGACCTGGATCAGCCTCATCGGGATCACCTTGGCAGTCTTCGCGCTGATCCTGACGCTGGCGGTGCGGGCGGGGTTCCGGGCGGAGTTCGTGGACACGATCCTGGGGGCCAATGCGCATGTGACGGTCTATTCGGCCGGAGAGATCGGGGCCGAGGGGCAGCTTGTCCGCGGTTTCACGGCGCCCGATGCGATGGCGGCGGCGATCCGGGAAGTTCCGGGCGTGACGCGGGCGGCCCCGTTGATCAAGGGCAAGCTGATGGTCTCGGACGGCGAGGACACGACCGGCGCCGAGGTCTACGGCCTTTTGCCAGAGGATTTCGCCACGATCCCCCGGATCGGAGCGGGGTCCGGGGCGCTTGGCGATCTGGCGCGGTTCCCCGAAGGAATTGCCCTTGGCTCGGGCATCGCGCGGGAGCTTGGGGTCACGCTGGGCGACAGGGTCAGGCTGATCGCGCCGGGTGGTGTCAAGACGGCGTTGGGCACCAGCCCGCGCGTCAACGCCTACGAGGTCGTCTACATCTTCACGGCCGGGCGTTATGACATCGACACGACCCGCATCTACATGCCCTTTGTCGAGGCGCAGAGCTTCTTCAACAAGGAGGGCCGCGCGGACGAGATCGAGGTGATGGTCGAAACGCCGGACGCGATCGAGAGCTATGGGGAGGCGATCTTGCAGGCCGCGGGGCCGACGGCGATGCTCTGGACCTGGAAGGACAGCTCGGGTGCCTTCCTGCGCGCGCTCGACATCGAGGACAACGTGATGTTCGTGATCCTTTCGGTCCTGGTGCTGATCGCGGCGATGAACATCGTGTCGGGCCTGATCATGCTGGTGAAGAACAAGGGCCGCGACATCGGCATCCTGCGGACCATGGGTCTGACGGAAGGGTCGGTGCTGCGGGTATTCTTCATCTGCGGCGCCTTCACCGGGGTCATCGGGACGGTCGCGGGTGTGGTGCTAGGCTGCCTTACCGCGCTGAACATCGACCAGATCATGAGCTTCATCAACTGGATGAACGGGGCCGAGGTCTGGGATCCTTCGATCCGCGGGATTTATTCGCTGCCAGCAAAGCTGCAGCTGGGCGACGTGCTGTCGGCGGTGGCCCTGTCGCTGGGGCTGTCCTTTGTCGTCACCCTTCTGCCGGCCCGGCGGGCGGCGCGGATGAACCCGGTCGAGGCGTTGCGCTATGAGTGAGACGATGCTGGAGCTGGCAGGGGTCACCAAGGGCTATAACCGGGGCAAGCCGTCGGAAGTGCTGGTGCTGCAGGGCGCGACGCTGTCGGTTGCCCGGGGCGAGGTGGTGGCGCTGGTGGCGCCGTCAGGGGCGGGGAAATCGACGCTTCTGCATATCGCGGGGCTTCTGGATGTGCCCGACAGCGGGACCGTCCGGCTGGACGGGCGCGAGATGGGCGGTCTGTCCGACAAGGCACGGACCGAGGCGCGGAGGGGTGAGGTCGGTTTCATCTACCAGTTCCACCACCTTCTGCCCGAGTTCAGCGCGCTGGAGAATGTGGTGATCCCTCAGCTGGCCAATGGCGTGCCGCGTGCTTCGGCCGAGGCACGGGCAAGGGATCTTCTGGAACGGGTCGGTCTTGCTGCGCGGGCGGGGCATCGGCCCGCGGCGCTGTCGGGGGGCGAGCAGCAGCGCGTGGCCTTTTGCCGGGCGCTCGCCAATGCGCCGAAGCTTCTTCTGGCCGATGAGCCGACGGGCAATCTCGACCCCGCGACGTCGGATCAGGTGTTCGGGGTGTTGATGGAGCTGGTGCGGTCGACGGGTCTGTCGGCGCTGATCGCGACGCATAACCTGGAGCTCGCCGCGCGGATGGACCGCGTGGTGCGGCTTTCGGCGGGCCAGGTGACCTGAATCAAGGCGGGCGGGCGGCGGGTCTGGTTGGCTATGGCACGAGGAGGACTGAGAATGCGTCTTGGATGGATGATGCTGCCCCTGGCTCTGGTGGCCTGCGTCGAACGTGACGAGCCAACCGGGCGCGAGGATTTCGCAACCTTTTGTGCCGCCTGCCACGGCACCTCGGGCCGGGGCGACGGGCCTGCGGCCGCGGGGCTGGACCGGAAACCGGCGGACCTGACCGGGCTTTCTGCGCGCAATGGCGGCGCTTTCCCGGGCACGAAAGTGATGGCCAAGATCTGGGGCTATACGGGTGGCCATGACGGAGCGTCGCCCATGCCCGCCTTCGGGCCGCTGCTGCAGGGCGATCTGGTGCCCTATGACGGCGGCGATGGGATCGCGACACCGACGCCGGTGCGGCTGGTCGGAATCGCGGAATATCTGCGGTCGCTGCAGGAATAGAGCGTCTCGCCCCGCAAGAGTTGGGGACGAGGGGGCGAGGACCGACGAGAAGCGGGGCCGGGCGGTCAGTCCTCCCAGACATCCGTGCGTGGCAGGCCCAGCCGGTCGCGCACCGCATCCATGATCTGCTGCACGAAGGCGGTCTTTGCCCGCGTATAGGCGGCCATGTCATCGCCATGGACCTCAGCCAGTCGGCGCTTGAGGGTCGCATATTCGGCCGCCGCTTCGGGGTCGGCGATGAGGGTGTCGCGCATCAGGCGTTCCTTGCGGTCTGGCCAGGTTGCAAGCGTGACGATGTGGAGGTTGAACCCGGGCGTCCCCCCGCGTTGCAGGAAGATCCGCTCGCGCATCCCGGTTTCCACCAGGGCATAGCCGCGCTGCCCGAGGGCAGGGAGAATGGGTGCGACCTCGTCAAGCGCAGGCACTGCGGCCATCATGTCGATGATCGGTTTGGCGGCAAGACCTGGCACGGCGGTGCTGCCGACATGTTCAAGCGCCACGAATGCAGGCACCAGAACACGGAGGGCTTGGGCTTCGGTCGCGAAGGCCTCTGGCCAACTGGTCTGGTATGGCGTGATCTCGATCATCGCGATCAGAGCGGCCGGTTGTACCGGATGAAGGGGGTGACCTTGGCGATCCGGTCGTAAAGGAGCCGCGCCTCGTGGTTGAAGTCCTGCGTCAGCCAATAGACGGCGGGCGCGCCTGCCGCATCGGCGCGGGCATAGACCGCCTCGATCAAGGCGCGGCCAAGGCCGGTGCCGCGGGCTTCGGGGTCGACGTAGAGGTCTTGCAGGTAGCAGACGTCCTCCACCTTCCAGCAATGGCGGTGAAAGAGGAAATGGGTCAGCCCGACAAGGCGTCCGTCGACTTCGGCCACAAGGGCAGAGAAGTCGCGCGGATCGTCACCGAGGAGGCGCGCGAAGGTCGAGCGATAGACGGCCTCGGGCACCGAAGTCTTGTAGAAGGCAAGGTATCCAGACCAGAGGCGGCGCCAGTCAGTCTCGTCCTCAGGGCGAAGCGGGCGAATCTTTGCTGGCATCGGCGTTCCTTTCGACAGGCCGGTTAAAGCTTGACCCGGGCCAAGACCCTTGGCAAGCGAGCGGAAATCCTGACTATGCGGCGCAATGCGCCTCGTCATAACGAACGGCGTATTGCGTGAGGGGACGATGACCAGCCAGATCGCGGCAAGGCTGCAGCTTGCCAGTGCCGGAGCCTTGGGCGGCGCCCTGCTCTGGGCCGTTTTCGAGGCAACCGACCGGGACTGGATCGGTGACTATCCGGCCTTGGTGCTGACCGGCCTGCTTCTGACCTTCTTCGGCGCGCTTCTGGCCATGGCAGGGCCCATCGGCCTTGTGCGGTCCCTGCCAAGGGCCCTGCTGCTTGCCGTGGTCACCGCCGCCCTGCTGGCGCTGACCGCCTTGCGCTATGACGAGGCTGGCGATTTCTTCCACAATCCGATCCAGGCGCTGGCCGGCTTCATCGTTGCGGCCCTGCCGGTGCCGTTCCTGATCGCCCAGGCGCGGACCGGATGGCGGGACTATCCGGCCCTGTTCCTCGAGGCCTGGTCGATCGTCCTGCGGCTGGCGGCGGCGGGGGCCTTTACCGGGCTGGTCTGGCTGGTGATCTACCTGTCTGACGAGGTGTTGCGCATCGTCGGCATTGACGTGATCGGCAAGCTTCTTGAGCATGAAGTAGTGGTGATGGCGCTGACGGGTGGGGTTCTCGGCCTTGGCATGGCGGTGGTCCATGATCTGGCCGAACTGCTGTCGCCCTATGTGGTCCTGCGCCTTTTCCGCTTGTTCCTGCCGGTGGTCCTTGGGGTCATGGTCATCTTTCTGGTGGCCCTGCCGTTCCGGGGTCTGGACGGGCTGATCAGCGGCTGGTCGCCGGCGCTCTTGCTTCTCACCATGGTGGCGGGCGGCGTGGCGCTTGTGTCGATTGCCATCGACCAGACCGATGCCGATGCGACCGAGAGCCCGCTTCTGCTGCGCGCGACACGGGCCATGGCCATGATCCTGCCGATCGTTGCGGGCCTGGCGCTCTATGCGATCTGGTTGCGGGTGGCGGATCACGGCTGGTCGCCCGAGCGGCTGTTCATGGCCTGTGTCGCCGTGGTGGGCATCGGGTACGGGCTGACCTATGCCGTCGCCGTCCTGCGCGGCGCCGGGTGGATGGAGCGGATCCGCCAGGGCAACATCCGACTGGCATTGGCAGTGACGTTGCTGGCGGCCCTTTGGCTGAGCCCGCTCCTGAATGCCGAACGCATTTCGGCACAGAACCAGCTGGCGCGCCATGAGGCGGGCAAGACCCCTGTCGAAGCGCTGGACCTCTACGCGATCGGCCAATGGGGCAAGCCGGGGGCCGCCGTGATTGCCGCGCTGGAGGACCGGGCAAAGGAACCGGGTCAGGAGGCCTTGGCCAAGCTTTTGTCGGGGGAGCAGGTGGCCTCACCCGAGGACACGACCGTGCTTGCGGCAAGGCTGGCCGAGCTGATCGAGCTGCAACCCGCCACGGCCACCGGCACCCGGGACACGCTGCTGGCCGGAGCCGAGGCCTATCAACTGCAGGACTGGATCCAGACCTGTGACCAGAGCCTTGCGGACGGGAGCCGGGCCTGCCTCATGGTGGTCGCCGAGCTTTTGCCGCTGCGGCCGGGCGAAGAGGCGGTGTTCTTCCTGCAGCGCGGGCCCGACTATATCGAGATTGCCGGGCTTTACCTGGGCGATCAGGGCAACCTGCAATACCGCACGACGCTGCGGGCGGACGGGCTGCCGGTCGATACGGCCACGGCGGCCGAGCTGATGCGCCAATACCGGCTGGCCCCACCGCCAGTGACGGCCGCCCAGCTGAACCAGCTTGGAACCGGCGAGGCCGGGCTTCTCATCCTGCCGTGACCTTGGGGATTCCGTTAACCGATGCAGTCTATGCTGGGTCCGGAACGGAAGGTGGGGATGGACATGGATGCGCTGATGCTGCGGTCCTTGCAAGGCTATGTACTTGATACTTTTGGTCTGGCGAGTTGGCAGGAGATTTGTCGCAGGGCAGAACTGTCGGTCGAGACATTCGAGCCCATGCTGCGCTATGATCCCGGAACGGCGGACCGGATCGCGCAGGTTGCTGCGCAGGTCCTGGGGCGGCCCGTCGAAGCAGTCTGGGAAGATGTGGGGACCTATCTGGTGACAAACCCCGATCGGGAAGGTGTGCGCAGGCTTCTGCGGTTCGGCGGCATGTCCTATGCCGATTTCCTGCACTCGCTGGAAGAACTGCCCGGCCGCGCGCGGCTGGCGATGCCCGATCTGGACCTGCCCGAGGTGACGCTGGACGAGGTTGGACCCGACCAGTTCGAGCTGCGCTGCCAGTCGCATCTGGCCGGCACGCAGCGTGTCCTTGTCGGCATGCTGACCGCCATGGCCGACGACTATGGTGCGCTTTGCCTGATCGAACCGGTCGCGGCGGATTGCACGAAGATCTCGGTGCTGGACAGCCGCCACTCCAAGGCGCGGGCCTTTGCGCTTGCCATGCCGGAGCGCTGAGCCATGCACGCTGAGCTTCCCGTCCACCGACTGGACCTGGACAGCAGCGATCTGGCGCAATTCATGCCGATGCACCTCTTGCTTGATGGCGAGGGTCGGGCGCTGAGTTTCGGGCCGACCCTGGCGCGCGTGCTGCAGGAGTTGGCCGTCCCAGGCATGCGCTTCGAAGAGATGTTCGAGGTCCGCTCGCCCGGCGGGGCGGTCACGGTCTCGGATGTTCTTGGCCGCGCGGGCAACCGGTTCCGGCTGCTTCCGCGCAACGGGGTGCGTGTGGGGCTGCGGGGACTGGGGCTGCGGCTTCCGGGTGGGGACAAGATCCTGCTGAACCTCTCGTTCGGTATCGACCTTATCGCCGCGGTCCGGGAACTGGCCCTGACCGACGCGGATTTCGCGGCCACCGATCTTGCCATGGAACTGCTTTACCTGGCCGAAGCCAATGCCGCTGTGACGCGCGAGCTTCGGGGTCTGAACGTGCGGCTGGAAGGCGCGCGCATGGCGGCCGAGGAAGAGGCGATGACCGATCCCTTGACTGGGCTGCGCAATCGCAGGGCTGTCGACCTGATCCTGGAACGGCTTTGCGCCGCACGGGCCAGTTTCGGCCTGCTGCACATGGACCTCGACTATTTCAAGGCGGTCAATGACAGTCTGGGCCATGCCGCCGGCGACTTCGTGCTGGAATCGGTGGGCCGCATCCTGCGCGAACAGTTGCGGGCCGAAGATTGCGCCGCACGGATCGGTGGTGACGAATTTGTCGTCATCATTGTCGGCCGCAGCGATCCGAAAACCCTGCAATCGATCGCTGAGCGGATCATCGCCCGGATATGCCAGCCGATGGATTTCGAAGGTCAGGAATGCCGCGTCTCGGCAAGCATAGGGATCGTCCGGTCAACCGACCTTGCGACCCCCGAAGCGACCCAGCTTCTGGCGACCGCGGACCGCGCGCTTTATGCCGCCAAACATGCCGGTCGGGGCCGGGCGGTGCTGTTGGTGTCGCGCGGGGAATGACCGGGCCGCACCGGGCCGCGGAGTTTGACTGACGCTGACAGGGGCGTCACCCGGCCCCACCTTTGTCGCGCAGGCCTCAGGCGGGGGGGCGGGGCAAGAGCCAAAGCGCATCCGGGGGCAGTGAGACCAGTATCTCGGCCCCGGCTCGCAGCCCGGCCACCTGATCCGGTGCGGCCAGCATCTGCAACGCGGTGCCCGCGATCAGAAGATCAACCCGGGTCTGGGTTCCCAGAAAGGTAAGCCCGGCCACCTTGGCCATATGGGCGTTCGGTCCCGGTCCAAGCCGCAGGGCCTCGGGCCGGATGGTCAAGGTCCCGTCGCCGTCCGGCACATGTTCGGACAGCTGGAGCGGGCCGATCGGACCATGGAACACCCCTGCGCGCACCTGTCCGGACAGGAAATTCACCCCGCCGAAGAAACGTGCGACGGTGCCGGACGCGGGGCGGCGGTAGAAATCCTCGGGCGGGCCGTGTTGGGCCAGCCTTCCGTCGAGCAAGAGCGCTATCCGGTCGGAAAGCGTGACGGCTTCGGCCTGGTCGTGGGTCACGACCAGCGTGGTAATGCCGGTTTCGCGCTGCAACTCACGGATCAGGCCACGCATTTCGTCGCGGAGGCTTGGGTCGAGGCCGGAAAGCGGCTCGTCAAGCAAGAGGAGGTCCGGCGCCAGGATCAGCGCCCGGGCCAGTGCGGCCCGCTGCTGCTGCCCGCCCGAAAGCGCGGCAGGTCGTCGGGGACCGAACCCGTCAAGCCTTACACGCGACAGCATGGACTGAACCCGGTGTGCAATGTCATCGGGCGCCAGGCCCCGCATCCTCAGCCCAAAGCCGATGTTGCCGGCCACGGTCAGATGCGGAAAAAGCAGCGGCGACTGGAACACCATCGCCACGCCGCGCCGCTCGGGCGGCAGGTCGCGGATGGAGCGCTCTCCCAGCCGGATGTCACCGCGGTCGGCGCGCAGAAGCCCGGCGATCAGCTTCATCGTCGTGGTCTTGCCGCTGCCCGACGGGCCAAGAAGTGCCGTCAGCGTGCCGCTTTCGACGACCAGATCCAGTCCCTTGACGGCCGCGACCCCTGTGCCGGGGTAGGACATCTCCAGCGCTTGAAGCGTCAAGGTGGTCATGGTCGCAGTGTCCCCACGACAGCGGCGCTGCGGCCGGTGATCCAGCGCGAGGTGACGACCAGGATCAGAAGCCCGGGCAGGATGTAGAGCAGCGCAATGGCCCCGGTGATGTCGTTCCGACCCGAAGCGGCAAAGCTGTAAAGCACGAGCGGCAAGGTCTGCACGCGCCCACCCCCGATCGCGAGGGTAAGGAGATACTGCGACCACGAGATCAGGAAGGCAAAAAGGGCGCCGGCCAGAAGTCCGGGCAGGATGGCGGGAAGGGTCACATGGCGAAAGACCTGGGCCGGGCTTGCGCCAAGCGAGCGGGCCTGATCCTCGTACCCGGTGTCGAAGGCGGAAAAGACGGCGGCCATGACCAGGGTCATGTAGGGCAGGACCGGGATCAGATGGGCCAGGATGACCCCGCCGGTCGTGCCGACAAGGCCGAGGCGCAGGAAAATGCCATGCAAGCCGAAGACGATGGCAAGGCCGGGCAGGATCGCTGGAGCGAGGAGCAGCGCCGTGACGAGGCCCTTGCCCCGGAAACGGTAAAGTCCGAGCGCGCGCCCGGCCGGGATACCGACCAGGGCCGCAAGGACCGTGGTGGAAAGCGCGATGAAGACGGTCAGTGCGAAGCTGTCCAGCACGCCCGCCGTATCGGACAGCGCGTAGCCCCAGGCCTTGCCCGAAAGCGCGCGCGGCCAGAGATCGGGAAAGCGCCAGCCATGTGCGACCGACCAGACGGCAAGCGGCAGGAACGGCAGGACAAGCCAGCCGGCCAGCGCGAGGGCGGCAAGCAGTCTCAGCCTAGGGTGCATCGCGGCCACCCGAGCGCAGGATGCGCATGTAGAGGAACAGGAGGAGCAGCCCGAACAGGGCGATCAGAACCGCCATGGCCATCGCCTCTGGGCGGGTGGACAGATCGGTGTCGGTGTAGCTTTGCCAGGCAAGGACCGGCAGGGCCTTGGGCGCACTGGCCCCGAGGATGAGCGGGACCTCGTAGGCGCCGAAGGCAAAGGCGAAGACCAGGGCCGAGGCCGCGGCGAGGCCGGGCATGAGCATGGGCAGCAGCACATGGCGGAATGCCTGCCAGCGCGTCGCCCCGAGCGAGCGGGCAACGGATTCGTGGTCGGCACTGATCGATTGCAGATTGGCCAGCAGGATCAGGGTGATGAAGGGCAGCTCCTTCCAGACGTAAAGCAGGATGATGCCGATGGCGTAGGGGTCCTGCGTCAGCGCGGGAAAGTCGCCGGGTGCCGCGATCAGCCCGGCGGCATGGGCGAGGCGGGCGAAGCTGCCGGACTGCGAGAAGAGATAGAGGATGCCGATGGCGCCGACGATATGCGGGATGGTCAGGTTCAACTGGACGAGGAAGCTGATCACCGCGCGCCCGGGGAAAGTCTGCCGCAGGAGAAGCGCCGCCGCCAGAGCGAGCCCTGCCGCGATCAGTGTCGAGGCGGATGCGATCCAGAGCGAGAGGCCGAGGGATTTCAGGAAGCCCGGAGAGGTGAGGATCGCCCGGTAGGCCGAGAGGTCGGGGTCGGTCAGCCCGAGGCCAGGAAAGTAGCGCAGGGACCGCAGGAGCGTAAGGCCGAGGCCCGTGATGAAGAGACCGCCAAGAATGACGAGGGCAGGGGCCAGAAGCAGGAGGATGCGGTGGCGGTCGGTCATGGGGGAAAGGAGCCCTTCCTGCGGTCGGGACAGGCTAGCTTGGCAAACGGGCAAGGGGCAAGCGGCGGCGCGAGGATGGATTTCGTCCACCCCTCGTCCCCCGGGCGGCGACCGAGGTGCGGTCCGGTCAGTTGCCGACCTGCTCGGCCCAGCCTTTTTCGATGGCGCTCAGCCAGTCCGCCTGCAGTTCCGGCAGCGTGGCCTTGGCAAGCTCGGCGGCGGGGATGACCGACGGGTGCCCCACAATCGCGGCAAAGCCCGCCTGGACTTCGGGCGAGGTCCGGCTGATCTCGATCGCCGGGGCTGCGCCCCAGACCTCGGTCTTGGCCTTTTCCAACTGGGCTTCACCGGACAAGAGCAGGTTCTGCACCACCATGGCCGCGGCCTTGTTGGGCGAATTGAACGGGATCAGCGTATAGTTGGTGTTGCCGATCGTGCCGTCGGTCAGGCCGAAGGAGCGGGTCGTCTCCGGGTAGGTCCCGGCCTGGACCGCAAGGCCGAACTGTGCGGGGTCGTAGTTGAAGGTGAAGGCCACTTCGCCATTGGCAAAAAGCTCGTTCAATTGGGTGATGGTGTTTGGATAGGTTGCCCCTTCCCGCCAGAGGAAGGGCTCGATCTCGTTCAGGATGGCCCAGGTCCGGGCAGAGACCGCGTCAAAGGTTGCCTGATCGAAGGGGCCGAGCAGGCTTTCCGGCCCGCCCGCAGCATGGGTGAAGACATGGCGGACGAAGGCCGAGCCGGTGAAATCGGGCGGGGCGGGATAGGTGAAACGGCCGGGGTTGGCCTTGATCCAGGCGATGAGCGCGGCCATGTCGCGCGGCGGTTCGGCCAGGGCGGCGCTGTCATGGGCAAAGGCGAACTGCACGGTGTTCCAGGGCACCTCGCAACCCTCGACCGGGACGCCGAAATCATTGGCGATGGCGGGGTTGTCCCAGTTCACCAGCGCGTCATTCGGCAGAAGGCCGGTATAGCCGCAGAAGGCGAGACCGCCCTGCTTCATGGACCGGAAATTCTCGCCGTTGATCCAGATGAGGTCGACCGTACCCGCATCGGTGATACCGGCTTCCTTTTCGGACAGGATCAGGTTCACGATCTCGGCCGCATCGGTGATCGGCACGCGGTTCAGCGTGATGTCGTAGTCGCGCTTCAGGATGCCCGCCACATAGTCCGAGACGTAGAGATTGATGTTGTCGGCACCCCCCCACATGAACCAGTTGACCGTACCGCCCCGGGCCTCTGCGACGATCTCATCCCAGGACATGGCCTTCAGGGCCTCGCCTTCGGCGGTGTCGGCCAAAGCTGGGGAGGAGAGCAGAAGCAGGACGGCAAGTTTGCGCAGCATGGCAGTTCCGGGGCTTGTTGATCGCGCCCATCAAACCGATCCCGGCCTTAAATGCCAGTCACATGCACGTTTGCGGATTGTAACGGAGGTGGCAGCCCGTAGGGGAGTCGAACCCCTCTTACCTGGTTGAAAACCAGGTGTCCTAACCGATAGACGAACGGGCCACTGCCGCGCCTCGTAGCTGCAGGCGCGGGTAGGTGCAAGGGGTCAGAGGCCGAGTTTGTCGAGCGGCGGTCCGGGGAAGCGGGCAAAGTCCGGCGCGCCGTCGGGGGTTCCCAGTAGATCGCGCACGGCCCTGACCGCCTGGTCGATGGCGGAATGCGCATAGGCGTAGGCCCCGCTGTCGGCATTGGCGATGCTGATCCGGCCCCAGGGTTTGCGCGCCGTCTCGATCGGCAGAGGACCGTCGGGCCAGAACTGATCCCATGGGCGCATGTATTCGTAGGCGTAGCCGTGGCTCCAGCGGTTGCAGGTGATGGCCTCGATGTCGGTCGCGGGGTCGAAGCTGGTCCCGGCAAGTGCCTTCGTCAGGAGTTCGCGGATCGAGCGTTCCATCTCTTCGAAGGGCAGGGTCATCAGCGCCCGCTTGCCCGCCAGCGCCTGTTCACGCGACGAGAGGCCGGGTTCGACCATGACCTTCGAGAGGTGCAGGACCACCGGGTCCTCGGGTGTGTTGGCGAACTGGTAGTCGCCCATCGAGACGGGGAAGTCGATCTCGAACCCGCTCCAGAAATTGCCCCGGGCGCGGGCGCCGTCGATCTTCAATTCGTCCAGTGCCGTCCAGTTCTTCAGAAGGACGTTGGTGTAGATCAGCGGGACCTTCTGCTGGTCGTTCAGCGCGTCGATCTGGGCTTGGGCGAGTTCGTCGGTGAGGTAGGGGATGACGCGGTGCCAGCAGGCCAGCACGACGTGTCCCGCCTTGACCGAGTGCAACCCGTCCGCCCCGGCATAGGTGACCGTCACGCTTTCGGCGCTGGCCGGGTCGCCGTCATGCGCGACCTTGACGGCGGTGGAGTTCAGCCGCAGGCGCACCTCGTTCTCGGGCGCGTCGAGGGCCGCATAATCGACCATCGCAACGACCTGGTCTTCCATTGTCGACCCCGGAAGCGCGGCAGGAATGAGGGCGCGGACAAGGTGACGGGCGATCCCTGCGTTGCCGTCGGGGAAGTGGTAGATGTAGGGGTCGGGGTCGGTGAAGCCCAGACGCCCCGAGGGGCTGTGGTACTTCGAGACGCTTTCGCCGAGGTCCATTCCGTCGAAGCCGGGGTTCCAGTTGCCGCGCGCATCCAGCGCCGTCGTCGCGTCGATGCCCACGCCGAAATAGCCGGTGGTCGAGGTCTGGAAGTAGTCGACCAGCTGCGGGTCAGCCTTCACGTAGTCGAGGAGGAACTCCTTGTAGGTGATCTGCGACAGCTTTTCGAGCCGCTCTTCGGGCGTCATCCCAGGCAGGTAGTCGCCCGGCGCGTCGAGCAGGGCGATCAGGTCGGCCTTGGCCTTGTCGTTCAGCGGCGTCTGGGCGACCCAGTCCGCGGTTTCCCCGGATTGGACGACCAGCTTGTCCACGCCCCATTTCGCGGCATCGAAGAAGACGGCGCCGTTCAGGCCGCGTTCCTCGGCCCATTTCTGGTTGTAGTAGGTCTCGAACTTTGCGGGCTCGATCCCGATGGCGGCCAGGGTCGCGTTGACGGCGGGGCTGAAATAGCTGGGCGTCTGCATCGACTGCGACCCGCCATAGCCGATCAGCCGCTTGCCGCTGGACGAGGTGAACTCGTTCCGCTTGGCATGGCCGCCGAAGTCCTCCAGCGGGTCGATCAGCAGGACCTTGGCGCCGGGCTTCTGCTGGCGGTAGGTGAAGGCGGCGGCGAGGCCGGAGATGCCGGCGCCGACGACGACCAGGTCATAGACTTCGCCGCTGTCGGTGATGTTGGGGTTCGAGGCCCAGAAGCTGCCGTCGCGGATCGCGTGCATGACGTTCTGCGCTGCGTCGGTCTGGCCACGGAGGCCGGTGCCGGAGGGCGGATAGGCGGCAGTCTGAGCCATGGCGGGGCGGGCGCCCCAGCCGCCAAGCGCCGTCGCACCTATCGCCATAGCCACCCCGTCCAGGAAGTCACGCCGCGTAATGCCACGGTCCATTCCCAGGCGCTTGTCCGCCTCGCTCCAGCCCATCTCGCGTCTCCCTGTGGCTTGATTTGGCCACAGGTTGCAGCCCGGAGGGTCGTTGCGTCAAGGATTCGGGCTTCAGCCGTCGATCTTGGCGCCCATGATGGCAATGGCCTGCTGGTAGACCTTGGCCGCGTTCCATTCCTTGATCACGGCAAAGTTCGGCTCGCCTTCCTGATAGCCTTTGCCGGGTTTCCAACCCTTCTTGCGCAGGTAATTGGCGGTCGAGGCCAGGGCATCGGCAAAGTTGTTCAGGTCGATCGCCCCATCACCATTGCCGTCGACACCGTAGGCATAGGCATTGCCGGGCAGAAACTGGGTATGGCCAAGCTCGCCATGCTTGGCGCCGATTGAATCGGGCGAGATCATCCCGAGGTCGATCATCTTCAGCGCCCCGATCAGATGGGGGCGGAAGAAGTCCGAGCGGCGGCAATCGTAAGTGAGCGTGGCAATGGCCGAGACGACATTGGTATCGCCCATGAAACCGCCGAAGCCCGTCTCCATCCCGTGGATCGCAATCAGGACGCCTGCGGGCACGCCATAGGCGGCTTCGAGGCTGGCGTAGAAATCGGCATTCTTCGCCTTGCGGCTGCGGCCCTGGGCGACAATCGTGTCTGCACCGCGGACCTGCAGGAATTTCTCGAGACTGTACTTGAAGCTCTTCTGGTTGCGGTCGGCGCCAATGGTGGCCTTGGAATAGGAGGTGGCCATCAACGCCGCGATCCCGCGTTCCTTGACGCCTTCGGCCCGGGCTTCCGCTGCCATTTCGGATTTCCACGCCTCATACTTTCCGCCCGTGTCACTGCAACTGGCGGAATGGGCCGCAAGCGGCAGGAAGGCAAAAAGGACAGTGGCAGAAAGACGGGCTAAGCGTGGCACGGGTCACCTATGCATTTGTTTCCACCGCCGAAACACGCGGCGTTCCTGCATCACACACACCAGCCCGAGGGCCGGTGTCAAGGTCCGTTGTGGTGGAAGAAGTGGCAGCCCGTAGGGGAGTCGAACCCCTCTTACCTGGTTGAAAACCAGGTGTCCTAACCGATAGACGAACGGGCCGCGCTTTCGGTGGGGCGGTGTCTAGAACGGGTGCCGCAGTTCCGCAAGAGGAAAAATGCAGCCCTGTCGTGGTTCACGCAGGGGCAGCATCGTCCAGTCGCAGTTGCACCCGGGTCCGGCCGTTCCAGTGGTTGAGTTCAAGCTTTCCTGCCAGGTGAAAGCGGCGGTGCCCAGGGTTTTCCAGCGCGGGGCCGAGCGGGCTGTCAAAGGCTCCGAAGGCGATTGCGTCAAGGGCCGGGCCGGCGCCGTCCGAGATCGACAGCTTGAGGTGGCTTTCCCCGATTCTGCGGGCCGAGACGGCGGCATTGGCAAAGGCGAACCGCGGCGCGGGGGCAGCAGCACCGAAAGGGCCTGCGTTCTCGATCTCTTCGATGAGCGCGACTGTTGCGGCAGAGGTTGCGAGCAGGCTGTCGATGCGCAGGTCCAGCGGCCCCTCGGCGCCTGCGCCCTGCCGGGCAAGAAGCTCGGCGAGCCGCGCCATGGCGGGGTCAAGCTGCGCGCGGGTCAGCGTCAGGCCTGCGGCCATCTTGTGCCCCCCGCCCTTCAGGATCAGCCCCTCGGCCGCCACCCGCTGGATCGCGGCACCCAGATCGACGCCGGGGATCGAGCGGGCCGAGCCCTTGCCGATGTCGCCCTCGAAGCCGATGACGACCGAGGGGCGGTGCGCGGCCTCTTTCAGGCGCGCTGCGACGATGCCGACGACGCCCGGATGCCAGCCTTCTGCGGCGGCCCAGACGAGGGGTGCGTCCAGGCCCCGCGCTTCGGCCTGGGCCATGGCTTCCTCGCGGACCCGTTCGGTGATCTCGCGCCGGTCGGAGTTGAGCTGGTCAAGCTGGGCGGCGATACGCGCGGCTTCGACATCGTTGTCGGTGGCCAGAAGCCGCGCGCCAAGGTCGGCCTGGCCAATGCGGCCCCCGGCATTGACCCGGGGTCCGAGGAGGAAGCCGAGCGCGTAGGGGGTTGGGGCCTGGTCCATGCGGGCGACATCGGCCAGCGCGCGGAGGCCGGGGCGGTCGCGGCGGGCCATGATCTTCAGGCCCTGCCGGACAAAGGCGCGGTTGATGCCTGTCAGGGGGGCGACATCGGCGACGGTGGCGAGCGCCACGAGGTCGAGAAGGGCCATGAGGTCGGGAACTTGGTTCCCCTGCTGCTTCAGGCGGCGGTTGGCCTCTACCAGCAGAAGGAAGACCACTCCGGCGGCGCAAAGATGGGCAAGGGCGCCGTCTTCGTCCTGGCGGTTGGGGTTCACGATGGCGAGTGCGTCGGGCAGGGTTTCAAGCGCGAGGTGGTGGTCGAGGATGACCACGTCCGCCCCTTTGGCGGCGGCAATCGGCTCGTGCGAGAGAGTACCGCAATCGACGCAGAGGATGAGGTCATGGTCCGCCGCGAGCTGGGCCATGGCGGGGGCATTGGGCCCGTAGCCCTCGTCGATGCGGTCGGGGATGTAGAGGGTGGTCTTGAGGCCGAAACTGCGGAGCCAGGTCATGAGGAGAGCCGCGGAAGCGCCGCCGTCGACGTCGTAGTCGGCGAAGATCGCGATCCTTTCATTTCGGGCGACCGCGTGAAGCAGGCGGTCGGCGGCGGGGGCCATGTCGCGCAGGGTGAGGGGGTCCGGCAAGAGGTCGCGGAGAGAGGGGGCGAGGAAGGCGGGAGCGTCCTCGGGGGCCACACCGCGGGCAACCAGGATCCGGCAGAGGGGCAGGGGCAGGCGGGTCTGCTGGGCCATGCCCTCGGCCAGGCGGTCCTGGACGGGGTCGGGGCCGACCCAGCGGCGGCCGGTGAGGGAGGAGGCGACGTCGAGGAAGGGGGTCATGGGGAAGGGGTGCCGCAAAGGGGGCGGTCTGGCAAGAGGCGAGTGGGGTGTCCACGTGCGGACCGGTTCATGGTGTGAGGGAAATCAATGGGTTGATTGCGGGCATTAAGTGCTTGGCAAGGCTTGCCAGAGTGCATTGGATGCCTTGGGTTCTGGCATAGGTACGGGATGGTCACACAGACCTCAGGCCGGAGCGACCAGTCGAACGAAGAATCCGCCTGAAGGGCAGGGCGGGTTTTCATTGCCGGTACAAGTCTGCCAGCAAACAGCGTCGAGTACCGACTATTCAGCGACCTCGACACCGTGCTGGACGCTGCGCACCTTGCGCCTGCCGCCCTGCCTTATGGATCGCAAAGCCCCCGGATGCAGACGGGCGACACTCGTGGAGTTTGGTATTTCGTTCGACTTCCCAGACCAGTTCTCCAGATGGTATTCTCCGCAAGGGCGATGGGTGGATCGATGCGAGCGACATGCCTATGACACGAGTGCTTTGTTTGTTCGTTCTTACGGCGGTAGCTTTCGGACTGGTAGCATTCATCGCTTGGCACCCCGAACTGTGGGAACCTTGGCTGGATGCGCAGGGGATCACGCGTGACGACCCCGTATTCCTCAGGGGCGTAAAGGTCATGCTTGTGGTCGTCTTGGGCGTACCGCTGACGGCGCTGATCTATGCAATCGGCCGCCTCGGTTCGGACGGGACACAAAAGGACATCCACGGATATACGGTCCTGCGCCTTAAGGCTGGAACCCTCTGGTTCATGACCATCGCCTGCATTGGCTGCGCCTTTCTATTCTTCGCCTATCCGGAGCTGGACCCGGAGGCCCCTCATCCATGGGCCTTCCAAGCTGCCGGACTATTCTGCCTTTTCTGCATACCCGTGTTCCTCAATGCCAAGGTACGTTTCGATGCTTCAACACTGAGCGTTTCCAATTCCTTTGGCGGTCGCTCTACCCATCACTGGGCCGACCTTGTGGATGTTCGAGAGGTTGCGGAAATGAAGCACTATCTCTTCACCTTCCGGAATGGAAAGACGGCAAGAGTATCATATAGTTATGCAGGCCTAGGTGAGTTGCTTGAGACCGCAAAATCGAAAATCAACGTTCATGCAGGAACGGCTGACGGTCGAAAGGGTCGGTAGCGACCATGAGCCTTTGCTTTCAGCCCGCATGAACGCGATCAGAAAATCATGGTCCGGACTTAACACTCCGGCGCTGGTCGGATTGCTCACCTTCCCATCAAGTCAGGGGCCCACTTCGTCCGAAGTGGGGACCGCTCACTTAGACGGGCTGGCTAGAGGCACAATCTTTCGATGTGGCTTATGGCCAGGAGCAACCTCGATTGACGTCGCGGTGCTGTGTAGGGCTACCGAACCGGGGTCTTGTAGGTCATCCGCCGGATCGAGCCGGACTTGGAGCGCATCAGAATCGTCTCCAGCGTCACCCAGCCGGGGTCGCGCTTGATGCCGGCGAGGAGCGAGCCGTTGGTCACGCCGGTAGCGGCGAAGATCACATCGGCGCGGACCAGGTCGTCGCGAGTATAGACCCGGTCGAAATTGGTGATGCCTGCCTTGCGGGCGCGGGCGCGCTCGTCGTCGTTGCGGAAGAGGAGCCGACCGTAGAACTGGCCGCCCATGCATTTCAGCGCGGCGGCGGCGAGGACGCCCTCTGGTGCGCCGCCCGAGCCCATGTACATGTCGATGCCGGTGATTTCGGGCTCGGCGCAGTGCATGACACCGGCGACATCGCCATCGGTGATCAGCCGGATCGCGGCGCCTGTGGAGCGGACTTCGGCGATCAGGTCTTCGTGGCGGGGGCGGTCGAGGATGCAGACGGTGATGTCTTCGGTCGAGCAGCCCTTGGCGGCGGCAAGTGCCGAGACGCGTTCGGAGGGCGACATGGCCATCGTCACGGTGCCGGGCTTGTGGCCGGGGCCGATGGCAAGCTTGTCCATATAGACGTCCGGGGCATGCAGAAGCGTGCCGCGCGGTGCCATGGCGATCACGGTCAGCGCGTTGGGCATGTCCTTGGCGGTAAGGGTTGTGCCTTCCAAGGGGTCAAGGGCGATGTCGACCTCGGGGCCTGTGCCTGTGCCGACTTCCTCGCCGATGAACAGCATCGGCGCCTCGTCCCGCTCGCCCTCGCCGATGACGACGACACCCTTGATGTCCAGCAGGTTGAGCTGGTCGCGCATCGCATTGACCGCGGCCTGATCGGCCGCCTTCTCGTCGCCGCGCCCGATCAGACGAGCCGAGGCCAAGGCCGCGGCTTCCGACACCCGGGCAAGGCCAAGGCTAAGAAGCCGGTCCTGAAAGTGCTGTTTCTCCGACATCGCTT
>JAEULQ010000088.1 GCA_016792685.1 Tabrizicola sp.
TGGCCTGACGCTGCGCGTCGTTGAAATAGGCGGGCACGGTGATGACGGCCTGGGTGACGGTCTCACCCAGATACGATTCAGCCGTTTCCTTCATCTTCTGCAGGATGAAGGCCGAGACCTGGCTGGGCGAATACTTCTCGCCGCGCACCTCGACCCAGGCGTCGCCGTTGCCGCCATCCACGATCTTGTAGGGGACAAGTTTCTTGTCCTTTTCCACCTCGGCGTCGCCCAGGCGGCGGCCGATCAGACGTTTGACGGCGAAGACGGTGTTGGTGGGGTTGGTCACGGCCTGGCGCTTGGCAGGCTGGCCGACCAGGCGTTCGCTTTCCGTGAAGCCGACGATCGAAGGCGTGGTGCGCGCGCCTTCCGAGTTTTCGATGACCCGAGGCTGTGCGCCATCCATGATGGCAACGCAGGAGTTCGTGGTCCCGAGGTCAATACCGATGACTTTGGCCATGTGTGTATCCCTTTACTTCAGGCGATGTTCCGGCAAGGACCCTTGCAAGCAGGCATCCCCACCCTGGAGAAGGCGTCAGGTCTGGCGGCCTGGCACCCGTGTGAGGCGTATATAGGCAGGCGCTTTCGGCGCTGCAACGGGCGCATGGTGTGCTTTGCCGCGAATCTTCGGGTTTGATGCGCAAAAGCGCGGGCTTCCGGACATGGTGCCGCAGCCCCGATTACGGCGCAGCCAGCAGGCAGCAGCCGGAGAGCCGGTCTCTCCCGATATCCGGATCGGCAGTGGTCAGAAACAGGTCGACGGCGATGCCGTAACTGCGGTCGGACATTCCATCCGAGCACTCGGCGGGGGACAGAACAGCCAACCCCTCGGGCAGTTCGAGTGCCGCAGCCCGCGCCCAAGGCGCACCCGGCCAGGTTCTTGTGATAGCCGAGACGCGCGGTTCCTGGTCTTCCGGGGTAAGAAAGCCCGCCTTTCCGGCCTCCGGATCAATGGCCAACGACCAGAATGGTTCGGTCCCCAGACAGGTGAGTGGCATCGCCAGGGTATTCCAGTCCGGCCCTGCCTCGCGCTCAAGGAAACTCAGCTTGGCATAACCTGTCACGTCCTGGGCATTGACCACCGCCCAGCCGTCGACGATCGAGATGACCTCGACCCCGGTGGCGTTGGGGGCGAGGGTTCCGAGAACAGGCGCGGTAGCTTCGGGTGCCGCCCGGATGTTCAGCACGTCATCCGCTGCAACCCCGCTGACCGAGTAAAAGGCCGGAAGCTCCTGCGCGTGAAGGGGAAGCGCCAACAGCAGGAGAAGTAGCGCGGAAAGACGGATCATCGCCGCTTGTTCCAACTGGCAGAGGCATGTTGCCTGGTGAAGAATTCAGCCATCAAACCGATCATGATGCAGACCAGGCTAAAGTAGACGGCATAATCGATCTGGGTGTAGCGGGGTGTGTAGTTCAGGAAAATGAAGCCACGCGCCTGATCGATGGTGTGAAAAAGCGGGTTCCAGTCGAACCAGGACCGCCGCTCGGCTGGCAAGTTGTTGGCCAGCACCATCTTGCCGGAAGCGATCATGTTGGCGCGCTGGTAAATCATAACCAGGATTCCCACTACCTCGGGTTGCCATGGCTTGGCCGAGAGGAAAACCATTCCGATGCCGATCCCGGCAAACCAGGACAGAAGGAACATGCCCATCATCCCGATTGGCTCGTCGATCGTGATCGGGGTGAAGAGTGTATGGTAGACGAACAGGATCACCGCTGCGGAAAGTGTCTGCTGGTACAGTGAGGCAAGCGCCGCCCCCATGATCGAGATGATCGGGTTCATCGGGGCATGCATCATCATCGCCGACGTCGGCCCGTCCGCGCCAGAAACCGCACCAATCGCCTTGATGTGGGTCATGAACATGAAGACGCCGGACATCACATAAAGCATGAAGTCCCCGCGCACGGCCACGCGTCTGAGACCGAAGATATGCATCATGAAATACATGATCATGAGGATCATGAGGCTTTGGACGATGGACATCACCAGGCCAAGCACCGCATTGCCATGCGACTTGCGCAGGTTGCGTACGGCGACATGGTAGATCAGCCGCAGGGTTTCATACCCTGTGCCAAGCCATGTACGCTGGTGGGGCTGCTGGCGGAACATTCGGCCTACTCCGATCGGTCCGACATGTTGCATCAGCAAATCTTGCCGTTCCGTTTATGGCGAAGGATAAGGGCCCCGGGATTGAACGGCAATCACCACAGTCGTGGCCGCAGGAGATGTGATGGATTTCGCACAGTTGACGCAACTTGCCCGCAAGCTTGCGCTTGAGGCCGGCGACCGGATCATGGAGATCTACGGCCGCCCCGACTTTGAGGTTCGCGCCAAGGGCGATGCGAGCCCCGTGACCGAGGCAGACGAAGCCGCAGATGCGGTGATCTCGGCCGGACTGCGTGCCGCATTTCCCGAAGTTCCGCTCATCACCGAAGAGCAGGCCGCCAGCCACGCGCTGACTGCGCGGACCTTCTTCATCGTCGATCCGCTGGATGGCACCAAGGAGTTCGTCCAGCGGCGTGGCGACTTTACCGTGAACATCGCCTACGTGCAGGAGGGCGTCCCGACCCTGGGCGTTGTCTATGCCCCGGCCAAGGATCGCCTGTTCTATACCCGGGCCGATGGGGCATCCGTCGAGGAGACCGGCCCGTTCGACAAGGAGCGCCCCGGCCCGACCCGCGTGTTGCGCGTCGCGGTTCCGGACAACGAAGCCCTCATGGTCGTGGCCTCGAAATCGCACCGCGACCAGGCGACCGATGACTATATCTCGCGCTACGCTGTCCGTGACATGACTTCGGCCGGGTCGAGCCTGAAGTTCTGTCTGGTCGCGACTGGCGAGGCGGATCTGTACCCGAGGCTTGGCCGGACGATGGAGTGGGATACGGCCGCAGGGGATGCCGTTCTGCGGGGTGCTGGCGGACGGGTGGTCCGCTTCGATGACCACACCGTTCTGGGATATGGCAAGCCCGGCTGGGACAACCCCTTCTTCATCGCCTTTGCCCCCGGTGTCGCGCTGAAATGAAGACCCTGATCGCCATACCGGCGCGCTACGGCTCGACGCGTTACCCGGGAAAGCCGTTGGTCATCCTGCGTGGACCTGATGGCGAGAAGACGCTGATCCGCCGCAGCTGGGAGGCCGCTACAGCCGTCAACGGTGTGGACCGGGTCGTCGTTGCCACCGACGATGACCGGATTGCCGATCACGCCCGGGGCTTCGGGGCCGAAGTGGTGATGACCTCGGCCACATGTCGGAACGGCACCGAACGCTGCGCCGAGGTCGCCGAGAAGCTGCCCGGCCATGATCTGATCATCAATCTTCAGGGCGACACCCCCCTGACCCCTCCGTGGTTCGTTGAGGCGCTGACGGCGGCCATGGCCGACAACCCCTCGGCGGCGGTGGCGACCCCTGTGCTGCGCTGCGACGGTCGGGCGCTGGCCGGGCTTCTGGCCTATCGCCGGGCGGGAACGGTCGGAGGCACCACCGTAGTGTTTCGGGCCGACCGGACCGCGCTTTACTTCTCGAAGGAAGTGATTCCCTTCACGGCCGGTGACCATGCACCGGAGGCCCCGACACCCGTCTTTCACCATATCGGCGTCTATGCTTATCGAGCCGACGCGCTGTCGCGGTATGTCACCTGGGCCCCGGGCGTACTGGAAGAGCGGGAAGGCCTTGAACAGCTGAGGTTTCTGGAGAATGGCTGGCCCGTTCTCTGTGTCGAGGTCGATGCGAAGGGCCGCCGCTTTTGGGAACTGAACAACCCCAAGGACGTGCCGATTATCGAGCAGATTCTGTCTGGGGTTGCATAGGTGACAGGCGTCACAATCTTTAGCTGAAACGCCAAAATCGCAGCTTTTTCGTGCTTTCGTGACCGCTATGGTGCAATTTACAGATATTGCCGCGACAGCGCCCGGATAAGGTCAGATTCGGTTGCGAACGAGAATTCTTAGAGCCTTTGATCGCTAGAACAGTTGGGGTTGGGACAAGTCATGAAAGCCAGAAAGATCACCAAAGCCGTTTTCCCGGTAGCTGGCCTTGGAACGCGGTTCCTGCCGGCGACCAAGTCGATCCCGAAAGAGATCATGACGCTGGTTGACCGACCGCTGATCCAATATGCAATCGATGAAGCCCGTGCTGCGGGGATCAAGGAATTCATCTTCGTCACCTCGCGCGGGAAATCGGCGCTTGAGGACTACTTCGATCACGCGCCCGAACTCGAAAGTGAGCTTCGCAAGAAGGGCAAGACCGACCTTCTGGAGATCCTCAAGGACACCAACATGGACAGCGGCGCGATCGCCTATGTCCGGCAGAACCGGCCGATGGGCCTTGGCCATGCGGTCTGGTGCGCCCGCCGCCTGATCGGCAACGAACCCTTTGCCGTCCTGCTGCCCGATGACGTCATCGCAGCTGAAACGCCCTGCCTGCAGCAAATGGTCGAGGCCCATGCCGAAACCGGTGGCTGCATGGTCGCCGCGATGGAGGTCGCGCCCAAGCGCACCTCCAGCTATGGCGTGCTCGATATTGCTGAAGACAAAGGCCAGATCGTGAAGGTCAAGGGTATGGTTGAAAAGCCGAAGCCCGAGGATGCACCGTCAAACCTTGCCGTGATCGGCCGTTACATCCTGACCCCCAAGGTTCTGACCAACCTCAACAAGATCAAGCAAGGCGCCGGTGGCGAGATTCAACTGACCGACGCTATCGCCGAAGAAACGAAGAAGAAGGACGGGGTCTTCGGCCTGCGCTTCCGTGGTCAGCGCTATGACTGCGGCTCGAAGATCGGGTTCCTGCAAGCGACCGTGGCATTCGGCCTGTCTCGTCCGGATCTCGGGGCCGAGTTCTCGGTCTTCCTGCATGAGCTCATGGCGATGCGAAAGGCTGCGCAGTAGGTCTTGTCGGAGCCTGTCGCGAAACCCGGGGCCCTGCCCCACGCATTTCCGATAGGCAGCCTGCCTGACACTGGGTTCAGTCTTGGTGCTGCATGGCGCGCGTACCGGCTGCGGCTGAAGCGGCGCGGTCTTCTGCTGCGAGCATTGCGGCGGCGGCGCGATCTGACGCCAGTCGTCGACCGGACGCACCTGATCGAGGCTGGCGACGTGCTCTGCTTCTTTTGTTTGCGAAGCGAAGCCGGGCGCCTGCCGCATTTCCTTAGCCATCATCGTGCACTGGGTGTCAGGCACTTTCTTGGCGTCGACAACGGCAGCACGGACGGGACAGAGGCGCTGCTTCGGTCCGAGCCCGATGTGTCGCTTTGGCAGACGCGGGCCAGCTACAAGGCAGCGCGGTTCGGGATGGACTGGTTGACCTGGCTGCAGATGCGCCACGGGCACGGGCACTGGTGCCTGACCCTCGATGCGGATGAGCTGTTGGTCTACCCCTACTGGCAGACAAGGCCCCTGCCCGCCCTGACCGAATGGCTTGACCGCCAGGGCCGTCAATCGTTCGGAGCCATGACCCTGGACATGTATCCCGGGGGGCCGGTCTCGGACGGCAATGTCGGGCCGCAGGATGACCCGATCAGCCATCTGTGCTGGTTCGATGCCGGAAACTACCAGGTTCAGGTCCAGCCGCGAATGCGCAATCTGTGGATCCAGGGCGGTGCCCGCGCGAGGGTCTTCTTTGCCGAGACCCCCCGCAAGGCCCCCACCTTGAACAAGACGCCACTGGTCCGCTGGCACTGGCGCTATGCCTATGTGAACTCGACCCACAGTCTGCTGCCCGCCAGGCTGAACCAGGTCTATGACACCGAGGGGGGCGAGCTGACTTCCGGCATTCTTCTGCACACGAAGTTCTTGCCCGGCATCACCGACCGCTCGGCCGAAGAGAAGCTGCGGGGCGAGCATTTTGGCAATGCCAGCCAATATGCTGCCTACTATGACCGCCTGATCTCTGACCCGGTCTTGCATACCGCGACCTCGACCCGTTACACCGGCTGGCGACAGTTGGAGGCACTAGGCCTGATGTCGCGGGGCGGCTGGATATGACGGGACTTGCGCGGCTTTCCGTCCGGGGCGGGCCATGGGCCTGATCTCGCTTTACGGGCTTCGTGTCCGCCGCAAGTACCTTCTGGCCCGTGCCTTCCGGCGCCGCCGTCAGCTGCAGCCGGTCAATGATCGCACCGCGACGCTGCCGAGCCAGCCGATCCTGCTGTTTTCGACGGTCCGGAACGAACGGGTCCGGCTTCCCTATTTCCTGACCTACTACCGGCGCCTGGGGATCGACCACTTCCTGATCGTCGACAACGGGTCGGACGACGGGACCCGCGAATACCTGGCAGAACAGCCCGACGTTTCCGTCTGGACCGCCACGGCCGGGTACAAGCAGTCGCGCTTCGGGATGGACTGGATGATGCACCTTCTGCGGCGCCATGGTCACGGCCGCTGGTGTCTGACGGTCGATGTCGATGAATTCCTCGTCTACCCGTTCTGCGAAGCCCGCCCCCTGCGCGCCCTGACCGACTGGCTGGACAGCGGCGACACGCGGACCTTCTCGGCCATGATGCTGGACATGTATCCCAAGGGCGCGATGCACGAGCATCCCTACCGCGAAGGCCAGAACCCCTTCGAGATCGCGCAGTATTTTGACAGCGGCAACTACATGATCAGCCGCAATCCGGTGTACCGGAATCTCTGGATCCAGGGCGGGCCCCGCGCGCGGCTGTTCTTCGCCGACCGGCCAAAGAAGGCTCCGGCGATGAACAAGACCCCACTCGTCAAATGGGACCGGTCCTACGCCTATGTTTCTTCAACCCATATGATGCTGCCGCGTCGGCTGAACCTGACCTACGACGATCAGGGGGGCGAGCGGCCTTCGGGCTGCCTGCTGCACGCCAAGTTCCTCGATACTTTCGCGACAAAGGCGCAGGAAGAGCTGAGCCGCGGCCAGCATTATGCCGAAAGCCACGAATACCGCGCCTATCGCGAAGGCATCAGCCGGGAACGTGATCTGTGGTGCAATTGGAGCGAGAAGTATGTCAACTGGCGCCAACTTGAGGTGCTGGGGCTGATGTCGAAAGGAAACTGGGCGTGACCCTTGGCGTGGTTCTCATGTGCCACACCGCGCTTGACCGGGCCGCGCAGGTGGCTCGCCACTGGGCCATGCATGGCTGCCCGGTCGTCATCCATCTTGACCGACGCGTGCCCGAAGCCGAAGAATCCGCACTGGTCACGGCCCTTGCGGATCAGCCCGATATCCGCTTTTCCCGCAGGACGGCCTGCGAGTGGGGTACCTTCGCGCTGGTTCAGGCCACGATCGACGCCTGCGAGAAGATGCTGGCCGAGTTCCCGCAGGTTGGCCATGTCTTCCTTGCCTCGGGCTCATGCCTGCCGATCCGGCCGGTGGGTGCCCTGCAAGAGCATCTGGCGCAGAACCCCGACACCGATTTCATCGAAAGCGTCACGACGGCCGACGTAGGGTGGACGGTAGGAGGCCTTTCGACCGAGCGCTTCACGCTGCGCTTTCCGTTTTCCTGGCGGCGGCAACGGCGCCTTTTCGACGGCTATGTGGCCCTGCAGCGGCTTTTGCGGTTTCGACGCCGCATCCCGGAAGGCCTGACACCGCATCTGGGTAGCCAGTGGTGGTGCCTGACCCGCCGCAGCCTTCAGGCAATTCTGACCCATCCGCAGCGCCCACGTTATGACCGCTATTTCAAGCGCGTGTGGATCCCTGACGAGAGCTATTTCCAAAGCCTGGTGCGTCAGGTTTCCACCCGAATCGAGAGCCGGTCGCTGACGCTGTCCAAGTTCGACTACATGGGGCGGCCGCATGTGTTCTACGACGATCACCTGCACCTCTTGCGCCAGGCGGATGCCTTCGTCGCACGCAAGATCTGGCCGCAGGCGGATCTGCTGTACCAGACATTCCTGACCCCAGACGGCGACCGCGCGCCCCGGCCGGACCCAAACCCCGGCAAAATCAACCGGCTGTTTGCCAAGGCTGTGGAGCGTCGCTTGAAGGGTCGGCCCGGGCTCTTCATGCAAAGCCGGTTTCCGTCCCGGGGTCGGGGCGGCAACCGGCTGGCAGGGCCCTATGGGGTCATGCACGGCTTTGCCGAGCTTTTTGGTGATTTCCAGCCCTGGCTTGCCCGCGCCGTCGATGCCCGGGTCCATGGCCGCCTTTTTGCCGAGGATCGGGTGCATTTCGCCGGGGATGAGCCGGTCTTCAAGGGTGGGCTTTCGGACAGCGCTGCGCTGCGCGACTACAATCCGCGCAGTTTTCTGGCCAGCCTGATCTGGAACACCCGGGGTGAAACGCAGTGCTTCCAGTTCGGGCCAGAGGACGACCAGACCATCCTGCCCTTCCTGACTGGCGATCCCAATGCCACGATCTTCGTCATCACCGGTGCCTTTGCAGTGCCGCTCTGGCGGTCGGGGAAAAGCGCCGCCGATGTCCGGCCCTGGGCCGCACGATTGCAGAAGATCGAGGCCGACTTCCTGGAGCTGCTGGGCAAACCTGACACGAAGGCCCGGGTTCGGATCTGGTCGCTAGCCGAGTTTGTCGAGAACCCGGCCGAACCGCTGCAACAGCTGGTCGACGACCTGAACCCGCGTGCGCCACACCGTGACGGCGATTTGCCGGAACTGGTCAACCTGGTCGGCTTTGGCAGTTTCCTGCAAGAGCTGCGAAATCAGGGAATGCAGCCGGTCCTGATGGGGGACTTCCCGTCCGATGACCAGCTTGCGCAACCCGAACAGGCCTTCTCGCGCCCGCAGATCGTCAGGTAGCCGGATGCCGCAACGCTTTCACAGCTTTGTCGTCTTCGCCGAAATGCGTACCGGGTCGAACCTGCTTGAGGCGAACCTGAACGCGCTGCCGGGTGTCACCAGCCATGGCGAGGTCTTCAATCGCTACATCATGGGCAAGAAGGATCGCACCGAGATGTTCGGCATCACCATGGCCGAGCGCGATGCGAACCCGAAGCCCCTTCTTCGCAAGTTGCGTTCCGAGTCCGAAGGGCTTTCAGGCTTCCGGTTCTTTCACGACCATGACCTGCGCATCCTGGACATCGTTCTGCCTGACCCTGGCTATGCCAAGATCATCCTGACCCGGAACCCGCTGGAAAGCTATGTCAGCTGGAAGATCGCACAGGCCACGGACCAGTGGAAACTGACCAATGCCAAGAAGCTCAAGACCGCCAAGGTCCGCTTCGACACGGCGGAGTTTCAGACGCATCTCAAGGAGATCCAGGCGTTCCAGCTTTTGCTGCCGAATGCGTTGCAGACCACCGGGCAAACCGCATTCTACCTCGACTACGAGGATCTCGACTCGCTGGAAGTGATGAATGGTCTGGCCGCCTTTCTGGGTGTCGAAGCGCGGTTCAAGCAGCTTGATGATACGCTGAAGAAGCAGAACCCGGGTCCGATCGAAGAGAAACTCGAGAACCCCGAAGCGCTAAAGGACCTCGTGTCGGGGCTGGATGTCTTCAATCTTGGCCGGACGCCCAGTTTCGAGCCGCGACGTGCGGCCGGTATTCCGACGGCGATTGCGGCCACCGAGGCGCCCTTGCTTTTCTTTCCGGTCCGGTCCGGCCCGGAAGCGCCGATCCGGGACTGGCTTTCCGGCATGGGCGGGCTGATCGAAGGCTTTGAGCAGAAGTCACTGCGGCAGTGGAAGCGCAGCCACCCTGGCCACCGCAGCTTTACAGTGGTCCGCCACCCCCTGCTTCGGGCACATGCCGCCTTTCGCAGGAAGATCGTGATGGCCGAGGCACCCGATCTCCGCCGGATCCTGATCAATGGCTACCTGGCCGAACTGCAGCCCCCTGGTGAACCCTTTGGCTCGGTCGAGGCTGAACGCGCGGCATTCCGCATCTTCCTGAATTATGCGCGGCTTGCACTTGGGGGACAGACGGGACAGCGCGTCGATCCCAGCCTTGCCAGCCAAACGGCAATCCTTCAGGGAATTGCCGGCTTTCAGCCGCTTGACCTGGTTCTGCGCGAAGACCGGCTGGAGCAGGGCCTGGCATTCCTTGCGGCAGAAACCGGCGCTCCCCTGCCGACCGCGATTGCCCCCGACCCCGCGCAGGGGGCTTTGATGGACATCTACGAACCCGGTCTGGAAGATGCAGCTGAGGCCGCATATGCCCGTGACTATCTGGGGTTCGGCTTTGGCCGATGGCGGGTCTGACCCGCCGATAAGGCTTGCGACCCGAGGCGCCAGGGCCTTCTCAGGCTGCCTGGGGCGCCCGGCTTTCGGTCAGGATCGCATAAAGCTTTGCCGGGTCGCTGTTGGCCCGCAGCTTTGCCACCACGCCAGGGTCCCGCATCGTCCGGCTGACCAGCGCCAGCGCCTTGAGGTGGTCCACGCCCGAATCCTTGGGCGCGAAGAGCCCGAAGACCAGATCCACCGGCTGCCGATCGACACTGTCATAGTCGAGCGGCTTTTCCAGCCTGACGAAAACCCCGATGATTCCCTTCAGATCTTCCAGACGGGCGTGGGGCAAAGCAATGCCATGCCCCACACCGGTCGGGCCCAGAGTCTCGCGTTCCTGCAGCCCATCGATGGCCGCCGCCCCGCTGAGCCCATAGGCCTGAGCCGCGATTTCGCCCAGCTCTTGGAACAGTCGCTTCTTCGAGGTGAACTGCCCGACCACCCGAACGGCGCCTGGCGTAAGTAGCTTGGAAAGTTCCATCTGAGGGCGTTGATCCTGCGCCTAGTCTGCGCGTTACTTGCTGTTGCGGGGATCGATCCAGCCGATGTTGCCGTCATCACGACGGTACACCACGTTCACGCCCCCATGGCCTTCATTCCGGAATACCAGCATCCGCTGCCCCGCCAGCTCCATCTGCATCACGGCCTCGCCCACGGTGATCGAAGGGATCTTCGTCTCCATCTCGGCGATGACCACGGGCTGGAGCGTATCGGGCTCAGCTTCCTCGGCATCCTCGGTTCCGGCGAGGATATACGAGGACGCCCCGCCGAATTCAACTGGGCCCGAACGGTGGTTGTGGTGGTTGCGAATCCGCCGCTTGTAGCGGCGCAGCTGCTTGTCCATCTTTTCACGGCAGGACTCGAAGGCCGCATAGACCTCGGTCGCGTGACCCTTGGCCTGGGCGGTCAGGCCGGTCGAAAGATGGATGACCGCCTCGCAGACATATTCATGCGCCGAACGGGAGAAGACCACCACGCATTCGGTGGGCCGCTGGGCATATTTCTCGACCACCTCGCCGAGTTCTGCCTTTACATGGGTTTGAAGAGCCTCACCGACGTCGATCTGTTTTCCACTGATCTGGTAGCGCATGATCTCTCCTTTTCGCATGCTTCCAGGGGGTGCGGGTTATCCCGAACCGCCCGGTTCTTCCGGAAATGAACTGAAAAAACGTTGCGTCACACCACATCTGCCAGGTGGGGCCACCGCAGAAATCCTGACCAGGACTGGGGCATGAAACGCACTCATTGAGGGTATTTGGCGACACAGGATGCCTCCTTGTCAACCGAGTCGATTCGGCGGTGTCGAGGCTCTGCTCAGACGATGCGGAAGTTCTCGCCAAGATAGACCCGGCGCACGGTCTCATCACGGACGACTTCATCGGTCGTGCCGGACATCAGCACCTTGCCATCATGCAGAATATAGGCGCGATCGACGATTTCCAGCGTCTCGCGCACGTTGTGGTCGGTGATCAGGACGCCGATTCCCCGCCCTTTCAGATCGTGGACCAGATGCCGGATTTCGCCGACTGCGATGGGATCGACGCCGGCAAAGGGCTCGTCGAGGAGCAAGTACTTCGGGTCGGCCGCCAGGCAGCGCGCGATTTCGACCCGCCTCCGCTCGCCTCCGGACAGGGCCAGCGCCGGGGTCCGCCGCAGATGGGTGATCGAAAACTCGGACAAAAGCTCTTCCAGCCGCTCGCGCCGCTTGTGGCGGTCGGACTGGACGATTTCCAGCACCGCCAGAATGTTGTCCTCGACGCTGAGCCCGCGGAAGATCGAGACCTCTTGCGGCAGGTAGCCGATCCCCAGCCGGGCGCGCCGGTACATCGGCAGCGCGGTGACGTCCTTGCCGTCGATCAGGACCTGTCCCCCGTCCGGCGTGACCAGCCCCGCGATCGAGTAGAAGCATGTCGTCTTGCCCGACCCGTTCGGGCCCAGGAGCGCCACGACCTCACCCCGGTGCAGGTCCATTGACACGTCGCGGATCACCGGCCGCTTCTTGTAGCTTTTCCGCAGACTGCGGATCTGCAGACCAGCCTGCCCGTCCGTCACGGTCAATTCGGGACGCGTGACGGCCATCAGTTGCCGCCCGGAACGAAGGTTGTGGTCACGCGGCCTTCCATGACCCCGGTCCCGTCCTTGAGGTTGATGGTCAGCTTTTGCCCGGCCATGGAGGACCCGCCCTGCGTCAGAAGGACCTCGCCAGTCAGCACGATCTGACCGGTGGCTATCGTATAGACGGCCTCGCTGGCTTCGGCGGCATCGCCGAGATTGGTCACGATCACGCCGCCCGAGGCGATGAGTTGGTCGATCTCGGACTGATCCGCGCCGTATTTGACCTTCACTTCGCCCGCAGCCAGCTTCATCTCACCCTGGGTCACGATGACGTTGCCGGAGAAGACTGCCGTTCCATCGGCATTGTTCACCGCGAGCTGATCAGCCTGGACCTGCACCGGAAGACTGGTGTCCTGGTTCAGGTCGCCAAAGGCGATCGTGGCCTGCTGCGCACCCGCCCCAGCGGAATGAAGCGCCAGAACGGCGGCAAGAGCCAAAGAGCGGACCGTGAATGTCATGCGTCGAACCTCTGCAGCCATCAGCCGCCGGGCTGGTATACCAGCCGGACGTTACCCTTGAAAACCAGAACATAGGACCCCGGGGTCTGGTTGTCCTGACCTAGAACCATACCATCCGCCCGAATGCTGCCCGCGGGACCGATGGCCGTGACCTCGCCGCGGCTTTCAAGGCTCGAGCGGTCCAGTCTGGCCGCGATCTCGGCTGTCTTCAGCTCGTAGCCGGTTGTCGTGGTGACCGACACGCCCCCTGACATCCGGATCAACTCGGCCGCATCGTCCATGACCGCACTCGCAGCCGATAGCTCGGTCGTGCTGCCGTCCGGCGTGACCAGTTCCAGGCGGAGACCCGCCGCGGACGCGGGATTGCCATCTGACTCGGGCCGCGCCTCGTCGGCACTCAACGTCAGAGATGCCCCGTCCGATGTGGTTCCGGCATAGGTAGGCGCAGTCATCCGGGGTTCGCGGGCCAGGTCTTCGACATCGACCTCGGCATAGGGCAGCGCGTCTTCCGGATCGATCCGGTCAGCCAGAAGGAACAATGTCGACAGGATCGCCAGGGCCGCAAGGGGCAGGGCGACCTTCAGCCACCCCACCACCCGGCTGTGCGCATCGACCCTGGCCATGGTCACGCGGCGTCCTTCCGAAAGCTGGAATGCGGGCGGTCAGTGCTGGAAGATGTCATTGGCATCGTCCCAGCCCAGAAGATCCAGTTCGGCCCGCGTGGGCAGGAAGGCGAAAAGCCGCGATGCCAGGTCCAGCCGCCCTTCGCGCTGCAGCCGGATCTCAAGCTCGGCCTTCAACTGGTGCAGGTAAAGCACGTCGGAAGCGGCATATTCCCGCTGCGCCTCGGTCAGGTCCTCGGAGCCCCAGTCGCTGGTCTGCTGCTGCTTGGAGACATCCACGCCGACAAGATCGGCCAGCAGGTATTTCAGACCGTGCCGGTCGGTGAAAGTGCGCACCAGTTTGGAGGCGATCTTGGTACACCAGACCGGTGCGGTCGTGACCCCGAAGGCCTTCTTGAGCACCGCGATGTCAAAGCGCCCGAAGTGGAAGAGCTTCAGAGTGGCCGGATCGGCGAGCAGTCGTTCGAGGTTCGGGGCGCGGGTCTGCCCCCGAGAGATCTGCACCAGATGGGCGTCGCCCGAACCATCCGACAACTGCACGACGCAAAGCCGGTCGCGGCGCGGGTCAAGGCCCATGGTCTCGGTGTCGATGGCCACGACCGGGCCAAGGATCAGGCCGTCGGGAAGATCGTTGCGGTAAAGATGAATGGGCAAGGCGCGGCTCTTTCCTGGATAGAGCTACCCGATTACGCCCCGGGCACCGCCCGGTCAACTCGGGTGCTGTCCGATGGGCGGAAAGGCCTTTTGGCTCTCCAGCGGCGAGTTGGGATGGCGCCCTTCAATTCACGACGAATTCGGCATGTAGCGCACCGGCCGCATTGATGCTCTTCAGGATGTCGATCATGTCATGCGGGGCCACGCCAAGCGCGTTCAAACCGGCTACGACCTCGGCCAGGTCGGTGCCGCCGCGGATTTCGGCAAGCCCGGTCCCGTCCTTGTCGATATCAGCGCTTGACCTTGGCACGACCACGGTCTCGCCCTCGGCGAAGGGGTTCGGCTGGACGACCATCGGGCTTTCCTCGACCCGCAACGTCAGGTTGCCCTGCGCCACGGCCACCCGGCTGATCCGGACATCGGCCCCCATCACGATCGTTCCCGAGCGCTGGTCGACCACCACCCGCGCCCGGGTCTCCGGCTCGACCAGGATGCCTTCGATCCGGCTGAGCACATGGGCGGGGGATCCCATCCCGGTGGCCCCGATGTCGACAGCAACGGTTCCCGCATCCTGCATCAGGGCGACGCGCCCGCCGAATTCGGCATTCACCGCGCGCTCGATGCGTTCGGCCGTCGTGAAATCTGCCGTCTTCAGCGCCAGCCTCAGGACCGGCAGGCTGGCAAAGTCGAACTCGACCTCGCGCTCCACCCGGGCGCCGGAAGGGATCACCCCGGCAGTCGGCACACCTTGGACCACCCGGGCCGCATCGCCTTCGGCCGAAATGCCGCCCGCGATGATCGTACCCTGCGCCACGGCATAGATCTGCCCATCCGCCCCGTTCAGAGGCGTCATCACCAGCGTTCCGCCCAAGAGGCTTTTCGCATCGCCGATCGCCGAGACAGTCACGTCGATCCGGCCACCGGCCCGAGCGAAAGGTGGCAATTGGGCGGTCACGAAGACCGCCGCCACGTTCTTCGGCCGGAACTCCTCGCCGGTCACATTCGCCCCCAGCCGCTCCAGAAGGTTCGCCATGATCTCTTCGGTGAAGGGCGCGTTGCGGATGCCGTCTCCGGTGCCGTTCAGGCCGACGACCAGCCCGTAGCCGACAAGGTCGTTGCCGCGGACGCCGTCGAATTCGACCAGGTCCTTGATCCGGATCGGTTCGGCCAGTGCGGCCCCTGCGGTCAGGATCAGGGCCAGAAGGAATCGGATCATCGGATATACTCCACTAGACTAAGGCGGGACACGCGGGCGGTCACGAGATAGAGGGCCTCAAGCTGCGCGCGGACGGTCTCAAGGCGTGTTGCAGCCTCATAGGGATCAACCGAGCCGATGTCGGAGCGCAGGATCCCCAGAGCTGTTTCCTCGGCCGAATTGCGGCTGCGGGCAGTCTCGACCTGCGCTTCGACTGTGCCGATCCGGGCGGCAAGCGTGATCCGGGCCTCTTCCCCCGCGAAAAGAGTCTGTCCGGCGGTCTGTGCGAGGCGCACCCGTTCGGACGGGTTTCCGGCCAGCACACCACGGTCGATCAGGGCGGCCATCGCGAACCCGGCGAGGGTTTCGCGCAAGGCCGGATCAAGCGCCGTGGTCGAAAGATCGGCCGTCTCACCCGGCGCAATCGGTGAGGGCGAAAGTGGCCCCCCGCCCTGATAGAAGGCACCATAGCCCAACGGATCAGCAAACCAGCCGTTGACCGCAGCAG
>JAEULQ010000089.1 GCA_016792685.1 Tabrizicola sp.
TCCTTGGCCTCACCGGCGGCGACGTTGTAGGCGCATTCCGGATCGGTTTCCCACATCGTGTCCATCAGGGCATAGACCTTGTCCTTGACGTCCTGCGGCAGGGCCTTGCGAACAACCAGCGGGCCTTCGGGGATCATGGCGGACCGCCAGATTTCCACCAGCTGGCTCATGTCAACAAGACCCGCGTCGGCGGCCTTGCGGAAGGCACCCGAGCCGTAGCCGTCTTCCCAGTTGCCAAGGCCGTCAGCCCAGGCGACGCCGGCTTCAAAATCACCGTTGGCGACGCCGACGATGGTCTGTTCATGGCCGCCCGACATCTTCACTTCGGCGAAGTAGTCTTCGAGCTTGCCGTATTTTTCGGTCAGTTCGGCGGCCGGAACCAGATAGCCCGAGGTCGAGTTCGGGTCGGCGAAGGCGAAGGTCTTGCCCTTGGCGTCATCCATCGTCTTGATGCCCGAGTCGGCCTTGGCAAAGCCGATCGAGTAGTAGCCCGTTGTGCCGTCGGTGTTCTGCTTGGTCAGCATGACTTCGACCGCTTCCGGGTCGGTCAGGTAGACCTTGGCGTAGGCGGAGGCGCCGAGCCAGGCATAGTCGAGCGAGCCGCCAAGCAGACCCTGGATCACGCCGTCATAGTCGGCGGGGGTGAAGAGCTTGACCGGGACGCCGAGTTCTTTCTCCATCGCAACGCGCAGGCATTCGGTCGAGGTCATGCGGTCCTGGGCGTTCTCGCCGCCGAGGATGCCGATGTTGAATTCCTTGATCTCTTGCGCGAAGGCCGAGGAGGCGAGGACGGCGGTCAGGGCGGTGGCAGTGAGCAGCTTTTGCATGGGTTCTCCGTGGGTTGGTCGTTCGAGGGTCACGACAGCATCAGGTCGGCGTAGGACCGGTCGGCTGCGGTGTCGGTGGGAATCGAGGTCGAGGTTGCGGCCTCGTTGAAGCTTGCGTCGGCGCCGTAGATGTCGCGGGCGACGCCGGTCGAGAGCTGGTCGGGGGTTCCGTCAAAGACGACACGGCCGTCGCGCATGCCGATGACGCGGTCGCAATAGCGGCGGGCGGTGTCGAGCGTGTGGAGGTTGGCGATGACCATGCGGCCATCCTCGAGGTTGATGCGGCGCAGCGTGTCCATCACGACTTGCGCGTTCATCGGATCGAGGCTGGCGATGGGTTCGTCGGCCAGGATGATCTTCGGGTCCTGCATCAGGGCGCGGGCGATGGCCACGCGCTGCTGCTGGCCGCCGGACAGCGCCTCGGCGCGTTTCGGGGCCTGTTCGGCGATGCCAAGGCGATCGAGGATGTCGAGCGCCTTCAGGATGTCGGCGCGGGGCCAGAGGCTGAACATGGTCTGAAGGGTGGAACGGCGGTTCAGGATGCCGTGCAGAACGTTCGAGGCGACATCCATCCGGGGCACCAGGTTGAACTGCTGGAAGATCATCGCGCATTGCGACTGCCAGGCGCGGGCTTCGGCCCCCTTGAGGGAAAGCACGTTGCGACCCTCGACCAGGATTTCACCGGAGGTCGCTTCCAGCAGGCGATTCATCAGCCGCAGCAGGGTGGACTTGCCAGCGCCGGAACGGCCGATGATGCCAATGAAGGCCGGACCGTCGACCGAAAAGCTCACGTCATCGACAGCGGCCTTCTGGCCGAACAGGCGCGTGACTGACTTGACGTGCAGCATGCTGCTTCCCCCGTGTGGTCCTTGGCCGGGGGTAGCGGTTGTCTGTGTCAAACGATCAAACGCCGCATGAAGCTTGTGTGACGAGTGCCGAGCCCGCAGGGGTGACAAGCCGGGCGGGGTTCACTAGGGTCTGGGCGAGCCGGGGCCAGGTGCAGGAAGAAATGGCGATCACGCTGAAGGATGTAGCCGAGCGCGCCGGCGTCTCGCGGGCGGCCGTCTCGCGGACATTCACCGAGGGCGCATCGGTCTCGGCCAAGACCCGGGCGAAGGTCGAGCGCGCGGCGTCCGAGCTTGGCTATAGCCCGAACATGCTTGCCCGCAGCCTGACGACGCGGCGAACCCAGCTGGTCGGCCTGGTGTCGAACAACTTCCGCAATCCGGTCTTCCTGCAAATCTTCGACCTTTTCACCCGCGCGATCCAGGAACGCGGACTGCGGCCCTTGCTGGTCAACCTGTCGGACGAAAACGATCCGGCCCGGTCGGTGCAACTGCTCCGCCAATATTCGGTCGACGGGGTGATCGTCGCCTCGTCGCATCTGCCAGACGGCTTTGCCGCCGCGTTCAGCAAGGCGGGGCTGCCGGTCGTCCACGCCTTTGGCAGGGCGGTGCCGGAGCCGGAGGTGCCGATCGTGGCAATCGACAACGTCAGCGCCGGGCGGCTTGCGGCCGAGACGCTGGTGGCACATGGCTACCGCCGGCTAGGCTATATCGGCGGGCCCGAGCAGGCCTCGACCACGCAGGACCGGCTTTTGGGGTTTTCGGCCGCTGCGCAGGAAAAGGGGGCCTCGGTCGTTGCCAGCTTTGCCGGGGCCTACAGTTTCGACGCCGGGCGGCACGAAATGCAGCGCATCCTGCAGGGGCCAAGGGCCGAAGCCTATTTCTGCGCTGACGATGTACTGTCGATCGGGGCCCTGTCAGCCGTGGAGGACGCCGGGCTGAAAGTGCCTGAGGATCTGGGGATCATCGGGCTGAACGACATGGAAATGGCGGGTTGGGCCAATATCGGCCTGACGACGATCCACCAGCCGTTCGAGGCGATTGTCCGCGCCTCGGTCGACCTGATCGTCGAGCGGTTCAACGACCCCGCGCGAAAGCCCGAGGCCCGTCTGTTTCCCTGCCATGTGGTCGAACGCAGGACCCTGAAGCCCGCCGTCTAGCGGAAGAGCTTCGGCCTTGCGTCGACCCAGGTGCCATTCCCCTTGGCCGAGGCTACGGCGGCATGGATCGCCGAAATCGAGCGCAAGCCATCTTCAGCGGTCGGGAAGAGGGTGACCGCCGGGTCGGGTTTGCGGGCTGCTGCCTTTGCCTGAAGGCTTTCGCCAAGATCGCGGTAGATATTGCCGAAGGCGAGCGGCATCCCCTCGGCATGGCCCACGGTCACACGGCTGGCGCGGTCGGCTTCCGGAGACAGGTTGCCCTCGCCCCGCTCGATCACCTGGAGACGCTGGCCGAGCGGCATGTAGTAAAGCTGGTTCGGCTGTTCCTGCGCCCAGCACAGGCCGCCGGTTTCCCCGAAGACCTGGATGGTAAGCCCGTGCTGCCGGCCGATCGCGACCGACGAGGTCCAAAGCCGCCCGACCGCGCCGCCATCCATGCGGAAGTTGACCATGGCATCGTCCTCCAGCACGCGGGAGGGCAGACATGACGCGAAGTCGGCGGACAGTTTTTCAACCTCCTGCCCGGTCACGAAGCTGGCCATGTGCAGTGCGTGGATGCCGCAGTCGGCGAACTGGGCCGAGACCCCGGCCTGCGCCGGGTCATAGCGCCAGCGAACCCGCGGGTTGTCGGCATCTGCCGCATTGGCGTGGTGGCCATGGGCGAATTCGGCCACGACGAGGCGGACTTTGCCGATGTCGCCGCGCGCCACCATGGCCCGCATGTGCCGGACCAGCGCATAGCCGGTATAGCCATAGTTCACTGCGCAGATCGTGCCCGACTTGCGGGCGGTCAGAACCAGATCTTCGGCTTCGGCCTCGGTCACCGTCATTGGCTTTTCGCACAGCACGTTGATCCCGGCTTCCAGGAAGGCCTTCGAGATTTCGTAATGCGTGGCATTGGGCGTGGCGACCGTCACAAGGTCGATCCGGTCGGCACGGCCGCGCTCTCCGGCCAGCATCTCTTTCCAGTCGCCATAGGCGCGGTCGGGGGCGATCCCAAGTTCCTGCGCGAAGGCGCGGCCACCGGCCGGATCGGCGTCAAGCGCCCCGGCGGCAAAAGTGAAATAGCCGTCCAGCCCGGCAGCGATGCGGTGGGCAGGGCCGATCTGGCTGCCCTTGCCGCCGCCGATCATGCCCCAGTTCAGTCGTTTCATGGTCGTCCCCTCAGAAACCGATGGAGGAAAGATAGGCCCGGTTCGCGCGGGCATCGTCAATGGGTGATGTCGGGCCCGCCGGGTCGCAATCCTGTTCGACCGTACACCACCCGTTGAAGCCCGCGTCCAGAAGGATCTGGCGAACGGCGGGGAAGTCGACGTCACCCTTGCCGAGGTTGCAGAAGATGCCTTCGGCGCAAGCGTCGTAAAAGCCGGTCCGGTTCGCCACGGCCCGGGCTTTGACCACAGGGTCGATATCCTTGAAATGCATGTAGGAGATGCGGCCGATATGGCGGCGCATGAAGGCCACCGGGTCATAGCCCGCATAGGAATGGTGGCCGGTGTCGAAGCAGATCTTCAACAGGCTGTCGTCAATCTCGCCCAGAAGACGCTCCAGTTCCGGCTCGAAGTCGATGAAGCCTGCGGCATGGGCATGGATGCCGACCGTCAGCCCGTGATCGGTGCCAAGCTGGCAGACCTTGCGGAAGCGGTCCACGAAGCCCGCCCATTCCGCCGCCCCCATCTGTTCGGCCTCGGCCGCGCGGCCTGCGGTGGGCGCACGGCGGGGCGAGATGGAGTCGATGAGCACCAGGTGCTTCGCGCCATGCGAAACCAGCGCCTTGCAGGTGCGGACCGAGGCATCCCAGACCTCATCCCATTTCGCCGGGTCGTGGAAGGGCCGGAAGACAACGCCGCCGATCAGCGTCAGGCCGTTTTCGGCCAGGGCATCGGCAAGGATCGCCGGGTCTTCGGGCATGAAGCCGATGGGGCCAAGCTCGATGCCCCGATACCCTGCGGCAGCGCAGTCCGACAGGACCTTGCGCCAGGAGGGATTGCGCGGGTCATCCGCAAATTCGACACCCCAGGAGCAGGGCGCGTTGCCAATCTCGATCATGTCTGTCCTCTTACAAATCCACCCAGGCGCCCGAGGCCGACGAGGCCCATGCAGCGTCGATGATCCGGTTCACTTCCATCCCGTCGCGGAATGTGGGCCAGCGCGAGCGGCCCTCGGCGATGGCCTCGAGAAAATCCCGGGCCTCGATGATGATCTGATCCTGATACCCGGTGCCGTGGCCGGGGCCCTGGCAGAAGGGCAGGTAATCGGGATGCGCGGGCCCGGTCAGGATCTTGCGGAAACCGCGGATCGGCTCGGGATCGTCGGCCAGGTAGAGCCAGAGCGCGTTCTGGTCTTCCTGGTCAAAGCGGATCGCGCCTTTGGTCCCGGTGATTTCATAGGCATAGCCCATCTTGCGACCGTGGGCGACGCGACTGAACGAAAGATGCCCCATCGCGCCATTGGCGAAACGGCACATGAACTGGCCGATATCGTCGTTCGGCGCGCGGCCCCCCGTGCCAGGGCGGTTGCCATGGACAGTCACGATGTCGGCGTTAAGCCGGGCAATCGGGCCGACAAGGGCCAGGGCGGCGTTGATCATGTGCGGGGCCAGGTCGCCCATCGTGCCATTCGCCGCCCCGAAGTTGCGCCAGGTGGCCGGGCGAGAGCCGTCGGCGTCGAAGTCCTCGGTATGCTCGCCCCGGAACCAGGTCAGATCGCCGATCACACCTTCGGCGACCAGCTTGCGGGCAAACTGGCTGGCAGGCGTGCGGATATAGTTGAAGCCCACCATGTTGACCGCGCCCGCGGCTTCGGCGGCGGCCACCATCGCGTGGCTGTCCGCGATCGTCGCCCCCAGCGGCTTTTCGCACAGCACCGGCTTGCCCAGCGCAAAGGCCGCCTCCGCGATCTCGCGGTGGGTTTCCTGCGGAGACGCGATGACAACGGCTTCGACTTTCGAATCAGCGACCAGGAGACGCCAGTCCGCCGTGGCCCGCTGAAACCCGTAGGCGGCCCGGTAACGCTCGGCAGAAGCCTCGGTCGTCGCGCAGATCATCTCGAGCCGAGGGCGCAGAGCCGTGTTGAACACCGCCCCAACCGCCGCCATCGCGACGGAATGCGCCTTGCCCATGTAACCGCCGCCGACAATGCCTATTCCGATGTCTCGCATACGCCCTCCGGAACAGTTTGCAACCGGTTGCAAAATGGGTATCCTGAGTCGCAGGATATCGTCAACGGCAATTCGTTGACCACGGGCAAGAGGGGGAAAGCCATGGCGTCAGGCCTGAAAGCCGAAGCAAGAGCGGGCACGCGTCGCATGACCGTGGCCCAGGCCATCGTCACCTGGCTTGCAAATCAGTTCATCGACACCGACAGCGGACCGCAGCGCCTGTGCGGCGGCGGCTTCGGCATCTTTGGCCATGGCAATGCGCCTTCATTGGGAGAAGCGCTTTTCGCCGCCCGGAACGAACTGCCGCTTTACCGGGGTCAGAACGAGCAGAGCATGGGCTTTGCCGCCGCTGCCTATGCCAAGGCGCATCTCCGCCGCCGGTTCATGTTCTGCACTGCCTCGGCCGGTCCCGGAACGGCGAACCTTCTGACCGCCGCCGCGCTGGCACATGCGAACCGTCTGCCAATGCTGATGCTGTGCGGCGACAACTTTGCCACCCGCCTGCCCGACCCGGTGCTGCAGCAACTGGAACACTTCGGCAATCCGACCCTTGGCGTGACCGATGCCTTCAAGGCCGTCTGCCGGTACTGGGACCGCATCACCCATCCGGCCCAGGTCCTGAACGCACTTCCCGCCGCACTGAATACCATGCTTGATCCGGCCGATTGCGGCCCGGCCTTCATCGCCCTGCCGCAGGATCTGCAGGGCTGGGCCTGGGATTACCCCGAATCCTTCTTCGCCCCGCGCACCCATCGCATCAGGCGCGCAGCCCCCGACCCAGCCGAACTGGCCGAGGCCGCGGCGCTGCTTTCGAATGCCAAGCGTCCGGTCATCATCGCCGGTGGCGGCGTTCAATACTCCGGCGCCGTTGCCGAACTGACTGCCTTTGCCGAGACCCACGCGATTCCCGTGGTGGAAACCATCGCAGGACGCGCCAATCTGGTCTGGGACCACCCGCTCAACATCGGGCCGATCGGGGTCACCGGATCGGACAGCGCCAACACCATTGCAGCCGAGGCCGACGTGATCCTGGCGGTGGGAACCCGGCTGCAGGACTTCACCACAGGCTCGTGGTCTGCCTTTGCCCCCGAGGCCCGGATCATCGGGCTGAACGCGGCGCGGCATGACGCGGCCAAACACCTGTCACTACCGCTGGTCTGCGATGCGAAGGCCGGTCTTCAGGCGCTGGCATCGGCCCTTGGCGGCTATCGCACCACACCCGAATGGGTTGCGATGGCCAAGGCCGAGCGTGCCGCCTGGAACAGCTATGTCGCCCGCAACACCGGCCCGCGGAACGGCCTTCCGACCTATGCCCAGGCCATTGGCGCGGTCAATTCGGCGATGTCGCCTGACGACCGCGTGGTCACTGCTGCCGGGGGTCTTCCGGCCGAGGTCACCGCCAACTGGCGCACATTGGGGATCGGCACTGTCGACGTCGAATTCGGCTTTTCCTGCATGGGCTATGAGATCGCGGGCGGCTGGGGTGCAAAGATCGCCCAGGCCGAGCGGAACCCCAAGGCCGAAACCGTCGTCTTTGTCGGCGATGGGTCCTACCTGCTGATGAACTCCGACATCTATTCCTCGGTCCTGACGGGGCACAAGCTGATCGTCGTGGTGCTGGACAATGGCGGCTTTGCCGTCATCAACAAGCTGCAGAAGAACACCGGCAACGCCAGCTTCAACACGCTTTTTGCCGATTGTCCGACGATCCCGGCGCCCTTCGCGGTGGACTTCGCCGCGCATGCCCGGGCGATGGGGGCCTTGGCCGAGGAGGTCGAGACGCTGGACGATTTCGGCTCGGCCTTTGCCCGTGCCCGGGCGGCGGACCGGACCTCGGTCATCGTGATGCGGGTCGATCCGCATGACGGCTGGACCGAGGCCGGCCATGCCTGGTGGGAGGTGGGGCTTGCCGAGACCAGCCCCCGCGCGGCCATCGCCGAGGCGCGCGACCGGCAAGAGGCCGGGCGCAAGCGGCAAAGGCAGGGGGTGTGATGGACGGGCTCTGGCAGCGGTTCCGGCGGAACCGGTTCGTCGTTCTGGGCCGCGTCGGCATGGACCTTTATGCCGACCCGCCCAACACCCGGATCGAGGAAGCACGGGCCTATGTCTCGGCCATTGGCGGGTCGGCCGGGAACATCGCGGTGGCGCTGGTGCGGCAAGGGGCTGCGGCCGCACTGCTGACCCGGGTCTCGGAGGATGCGGTCGGGCGCTATTGTGTGGCCGAGCTTGGCCGCTATGGCGTCGATACCACCCACTGCCGCACGGTGGCGGGCGAGGCGCGCAATTCCCTCGCGGTCGTGGAGACCAGACCCGATGACGCGCAGACCGTGCTTTACCGCAATGGCGCCGCCGACTTCGCCCTGACCGAGGCGGATGTGGCGGCCGTGGATTTCGGCGCGGCGGGTGCCCTGGTGGTGACCGGTACGGCGCTGGCGCGCGAACCCTCGCGCGGGGCAACGCAGCTGGCGATGCGGCGGGCGCGGGAGGCCGGTGCGGTCGTGGTGCTGGACATCGATTACCGGGCCTATTCCTGGACCTCGCGCGAGGAAGCCGCGCGGGTGAACCTGCAGGCCGCCGCAGAGGCGCATGTCGTGATCGGCAACGACGACGAATTCGGCCTGCTCACCGGCGCGCATGATCGCGGCGCGGGCCTCGCCCGCGACCTTGCCCAGCACGGCGCACTTTTCACGGTCTACAAGCGCGGGAAAGCCGGCTCGGTGACCTATCTGCCGCAGGGCCAGTTCGAAACCGGGATCTTTCCGGTCAAGGCGCTGAAGCCGATGGGGGCGGGCGACGGGTTCATGGGCGGCCTGCTGGCAGGTCTGGCAGGCGGCCATGATCTTGAAACCTCGGTCCGGCGTGGCGCAGCAACCGCCGCGATCATCGTCGCAGGCATCGGCTGCGCCCCCGCTTCACCCGACAGCGCGACGCTTGACGCGTTCATCCAGAACTTCTGACCCCGGAAGGGACCAACCCATGCATATCGCTCCTTACGACAACCAGAACCGGGCCATCGTCGATGCGGGCGACCCGCTGGTGCCGCTGTGCTATTTCAACATCGTCAAGCTGAAGCGCGGCGAGAGCTTCACGTCGACCGTCCCGGGCTATGAGACCGGCATCGTGCCCGCGACCGGGACGGTGGACATCGCCGTGATGGGCGAAACCTTCGCCGGTATCGGCCAGCGCCGCCTGAACGTCTGGGACGGCGAGCCCGAAGGCGTCTATGTCCCGACCGGCGCGCCTGCGACGATCACCTGCGTCAGCGATCAGGCCGAGGTCTTCGTGGCGGGTGCCCGCTTTGACGAGGTGCTGAAGCCCTTCGCCGTCCGCGCTGCGGACATCGACCTGGTGCAATACGGGTCCGACGACACCAAGACCCACCGCAAGATCAAGCATATCCTCGGCACCAAGTACCACGGCCGGGTCGGCCGCCTGCTGGTGTCCGAGCTTTTCACCGTGGGCGCTGGCGGCTGGTCGGGCTTTCCTAGCCACAAGCACGACACGACGCGCCTGCCGCTTGAGACCCGTCATGACGAGGTCTACAACTTCCGTTTCAACCCGCCGCATGGCTCCGGTCTGCAGATGCTGCAGCGCGAGGACGGCCAGCCCGGCGACGCCTATCACATCGTCGATGGCTCGACGATCGCGATCGACAAGGGCTATCATCCCTGCTGTGTCCTGCCGGGCTACGAGATGTACTATTTCACCATCCTTGGCGGCGAGACGCAGCGCTCGCTGGTCCAGTACTTCCAGCCGAGCCATGCCTATCAGATCGAGACCATTCCGGGGATCAAGGACATGATCGCCAAGTTCAAATGACGCTGGCAACGCTGAGAGATGTCCTGACCCCCTGCCTTGGCGACGGCACTGCGGTCGCTGGTCTGGTCGTGCTGGGCTGGGAGGACGCGCTGGCCTATGTTCAGGCGGCCGAGGCCGAGGGGCGTCCGGTGATCCTGCAGGCCGGTCCCGGGTGCCGGGCGCACACCCCACTGCCGGTTCTGGGCGCGATGTTCCGAACGCTGGCCGAAACCGCCCGGGTGCCAGTCGTCGCGCATCTGGACCATGGCGAGGACCTGAAGACCTGCCAGAAGGCGATCGACTGCGGCTTTACCTCGGTCATGTATGACGGCTCGTCGCTGCCACTTGCCGAGAACATCGCCCGGACCGCCGAGATTGCGGCCATGGCCCGGGCGGCGGGTGTCTCGGTCGAGGCAGAGCTGGGATATGTGGGCTACCACGGGGCAGCGCTGTCCCGAGGCACCGATCCGGCGGAAGTTGCCCGGTTCGCCCGCGAGACCGGGGTGGATGCGCTGGCGGTGTCGGTGGGCAACAGCCATCTGATGACCAGCCCCGGGGCCGAGATCGACCGGGACCAGCTGGCCGCGATCCAGTCCGCCGCACCGCGACTGCCGCTTGTCTTGCACGGAGGGTCGGGCCTGTCACCGGCCCTGCGCCGCAGCCTTGCGCGCGAGACCACTGTCTGCAAGGTCAACATCGGCACCGAGCTGCGGCAGGCCTTCGGCGCAGCCCTGCGCCGGGTCCTTGCCGACGATCCGGCCCTGTTCGACCGCATCCAGATCCTTCGCCCGACGATCGCGCCTGTCGCCGAGGCGGCACGCGGCGCCATCGCCAGTCTGACCGGGCCATAACCTCAGGCCCCGGCCGAACCCGGTTGCGCGGAGGCGGGCATTCTGGTCAGCCTGCGACAGCAGACGAAGGAGCCGCCATGATCCACCTGACCCAGGCCGACTATTCCCGCCAGCCATGGAAGAATGGTCGCGGCACCACGACCGAGCTTTGGCGGCTTGAACGCGAGGGCCTGCTTCTTGTCCGGCTGTCTCGGGCGGCCGTGGTCGAGGATGGGCCCTTCTCGCTTTTTCCAGGGATCGGGCGCAACCTGACCGTCCTGTCCGGCCCCGGTTTCCGCCTGACGGGTCAGGGTCATGACTTTCGCTGCGATCCGCTGGTTCCGGTCGCCTTTCCCGGCGACGTCCTGTTGCAGGCCTCCGAGACCAACGGGCAGCAATCGGACGATTTCAACGTCATGACTGCACGGAGCCTGCCGAAGCCCGAGGTGATCGTCGCCCAGAACGATGTCCTTCCGGCCCGCGGGCTTCTGGCGCTTTATACCCTGGGCCCCTGCCTTGCAAACGGGACCGCGATGGCGCGGGATGATCTGATCCTGTCGGACAGGGCGGTCACCCTTTCGGGCGACTGGCCGGTCATTGCCGTCCAGCTTTTCGGTCTTGCGGGTCTGGTCCCAGGCCTCGCGCAGATCAGATCCTGAGCAGCGGCTGCGCAAGCCGGGGGATCAGGCCGCGGAACTTGAGAGGCGCATCGGTTGCCGCAAGGCAGATGCAGTCCTGCCCGGCCATGGCGACCGGCGTGTGTTCCAGATCCTCGTCCGCGATCTCGACATCGCCACGACCGAAGCGATCCGTCTCATCGGAAAAGGCGCCCTGCAGGACGAGGGTCAGCTCAAGCCCGCGATGGCCGTGGTCCGGCACCGCCGTCCCCGCCGGAATGTACAACAGCCGTGCCGTCGCATCCTTGCCGGTCGGCAGGATCGCCTGACGGACACCGCCACCGACGCGGCGCCAGCGCACGGCCGAAAGATCCCCGCCGACATATTCGGCAAGCGGGGCCGGGAAGACGCCCGCCGACCGGCGCGGCGCTGGCTGGCTTTTCCGGTCAAGCGTTTCGATCCGCGCAAGCGACGCGGCAAGCGCACCTTCCGCCATGGCGATTTCGTCGGTTTCCTCGATCAGCGCGCCACCGACGGCGTCAAAGCTTGCCAGCTGCGCCCGGCATTCGTCGCAAAGCGACACATGGGTCGCGACGACAAGGCTGAACGCCTCGGGCAGTTGACCGGCGGCATAGCCCATCAAGAGCTGATCCGAGAGATGGTGGCGTATCGACATTTCCGTATTCGTCCTTCAACTCATCCGCTGGCGCAGCTTGTCCAGCGCCAGTCTTATCCGTGATTTGATCGTGCCAAGGGGAAGTCCTGTTTCGGCAGCGATCTCGCTATGGCTCAGGTCCCCGTAGAAGGCCCGCTCGATCAGGGTCCTCTGGGGCAAGGGCAGGCTGGCGAGAGCCTGGCCCAGTCGTTCCGTCTCTTGCTGGGCTTCCAAGGCCTCAGCCTGGTCTGGCTCGGGCTCCGGTCCCCAGTCCAGATCCTCCGGCTCGGCCCGGCGCGCCCGGCGCAAGGCATCGATCCGGCGGTTTCGGGCAATCGTATAGACCCAGGTCGACACGCTGGCCCGCGCAGGGTCAAAAAGATGCGCCTTCTGCCAAAGCGTCGCCATCACATCCTGGGCGCATTCCTCGGCCAGGCTGGCCCCTGCGCCCGACTTCATCAGGAAGGCCTTCACCCGCGGAGCAAAATGCCGGAACAGTGCCGCAAAGGCCGCCTTGTCCTGATGGTCGCGCACCTTCATCAGAAGGCCAGCCCAGTCCGTTTCTTCCTGAACAACCACCAGCGACCTGTTCCCTTTGTGGCGCGACACAGACCCCGCAGCCACACCGGAAAGGTAGGGCCGAAAGTCCTGATCGGTCATGGCGGATCTGCTGGCATCAAGCATCATGGCCTATCTACGCAGGCAGTCCGCAGTCGGATCACATTTTGTCTAAAGCGCAGGTCAGCGCAACTGGCAGATCGAAACGGGACCGTCGCAAACGGGGAATTCGACCCCGAAGCGCCACACATGCCCGCCCGAAACTTTCGTCAAGAAAGGCCGTAACAGCCAACAAGCAGGTGATCCGTTCGGGCCCCCGCGACGTAATGCTCGGTAACGAGGGAAGGAAGTCACTGGAATGCCGTTCGAACATCTTGGTCAAGCGCCCCGCCGCATCGCTGTCATCGGGGGCGGAATCTCGGGCATGGCTGCTGCCCATCTGCTGGCGGATCGCCATACGGTCGTTCTTTTCGAGGCCGAACCGCGCCTCGGCGGACATGCCCGAACGGTGATCGCGGGCAAGCGCGGGGACCAGCCCGTCGACACGGGCTTCATCGTCTTCAACCGGGTGAACTATCCCCATCTGGTTCGCCTGTTCGACAAGCTGGGCGTTCCCACCACCGAAAGCGCGATGTCGTTCGGGGCCTCGATCCGGGGGGGCGCACTGGAATACGGGCTGGCCTCGGTCGATACGATCTTTGCCCAACGCCGGAACGCCTTTTCGCCGCGCTTCCTGCGCATGCTGTCGGATATCATGCACTTCAACCGCAATGCCGAAGCGGTGGCCAACGACCCGGCGATGACCATCCGCGAGCTTCTCGGCCGTCTTGGCACCGGGGACTGGTTCCGCGACCATTACATCACCCCCTTCTCGGGCGCGATCTGGTCGACGCCGACCTCCGGCATTCTCGACTTTCCGGCCGAGCCGCTGGTGCGCTTCTTCCGCAACCACGCGCTTCTGGACTTCAACGGGCAGCACCAATGGTACACGGTCCGGGGCGGCTCGATCGAATATGTCCGTCGCCTGCAGTCGGCGATGCTGGCACAGGGCGTGGATGTCCGCACCGCCACGCCGGTCGCAGGGGTACGGCGCGAGGCCGGCTCGGTGTTTGTCCGGGCAACAGGTGACGACTGGGAGCTTTTCGACGACGTGGTCTTTGCCACGCATTCCGACATCACGCTGAAGCTTCTGTCCGACGCGACCGCGCCCGAGGCCGGGGCATTGGCGGCCATCCGCTATCAACCCAACGAGGCCGTCCTGCATTCCGACCAGAGCCTGATGCCCAGATCGCGCAAGGTCTGGTCGTCCTGGTCCTATGTCGAGCCCAAGTCCGGGCCCGGAGACCGGATCGACCTGACCTACTGGATGAACTCGCTGCAGCCTATCCCGCAGGATGATCCGTTGTTCGTGACCCTGAACACGACCCGCCCGATCCGCGACGACTTGATCCATGACGTGACCACTTTCCACCATCCGGTGTTCGACGTGGCAGCCTTTGCCGCGCAGGACCGGCTGCGGGCGATGAACGGCAGCCGAAACACCTGGTTCTGCGGCGCCTGGATGCGCAACGGGTTCCATGAAGATGGCATTGCCTCGGCGGTCGAAGTGGTCGACGCGCTTGGCGAGAGGCAGTCGATGAGGCTGGTGGCATGAGCCAGGTCGAACGCATCCGGGCAGAGACGTTCCACGGCCGGAAGGGCGTGGTGAAGAACGCCTTCCGGTATTCGGTCGACTATGTCCTGCTGGACCCGCGGAAAGCCACGGCACCGGCCCTTTTCTCGCGGAACCGTGGCAACCTGATGTCGGTGCATGACATCGACCATGGCGGAACTCCGGGAGAAGGGCGCGGGTTGGAATGGGCGCGCGAGGTGCTTCTGCGGCAGAACCTGCCGACCGACAGGGTGCTGCTTCTGGCCCAACCGCGACTTCTGGGCCATGTCTTCAACCCTGTCAGCTTCTGGCTGGCCTTCGACCATCTGGGCCACTTGCGCGCGGTGATAGCCGAGGTCACAAACACCTATGGCGACCGGCATTCCTATCTTTGCCACCGCGACGACCGCGCGCCGATCACGCGCGAAGACACGCTGACCGCCACCAAGATGTTCCACGTCTCGCCATTTCAGCCGGTCCAGGGCACCTATGCCTTCCGCTTCGACATCCGGCCTGACCGGATCGGAATCTGGATCGACTACACGACGCCGGGCGGCGGGCTTTTCACCAACCTCATCGGCCCTCGACTGCCGCTGACCAATGCCGGGATCCTGGCTTCGGCCTTTCGGCGGCCCTTCGGATCGCGCCGCGTGCTGGCGTTGATCCACTGGCAGGCGCTGAAGCTTTGGCTGAAGCGGGTCAAGTTCAACTCACGGCCAGCTCCTCCGGCTGAAGACGTCTCGCGATGACGGGACGGGACCGGCTTCCCGCCTGGTCGCTCTTTGCCGCACTGATCGCCATGGCGGGCCTGCCGATCTATATCCACGCGCCCAAGTTCTATGTCGACAGCTATGGCACGTCGCTTGCGGCCATGGGGTTCACGCTTGCCGCGCTGCGGCTGATCGACGTGGTGCAGGACCCTGCCCTGGGCTGGCTGGCCGAGGCGACGCGCCCAAACCGGCGGATCGGGGTGGCTTTGGCGGTTGCCCTGATGGTCGCCTCGCTGGCGGCGCTGTTTGCCGTGGCCCCGCCCGTTGCGCCGCTCGTGTGGTTTGCGCTGTGCCTCACTGGCCTATTCAGCGCGTTTTCGTTCCTGACCATCTGCTTTTACGCCGAAGGTGTGGCCAAGGCCGGAAACCTGGGTCCGCAGGGCCATCTCCGGCTGGCCGGCTGGCGTGAGGGCGGGTCGCTCTTGGGCGTCTGCCTGGCGGCCACGGCGCCGGTTGTACTTGGCGCGGTCTCTGCCCAGCCCTTCACGGCCTTCGCGGTGGTCTTTGCGGCAGTCGCGCTGCTGGCAACGCTGGCCATGAACCGCGAATGGCGGGGCCATCCTGCCAGTCCGTCGCCCGGCCCGATAGCGCTTTTCCGCCCGATCTTGGCCGACCCTTTGTCGCGGCGGCTGCTTCTTATCGCGCTATTGAATGCGGCCCCGGTTGCTGTCACCTCGACCCTGTTCCTGTTCTTTGTCGAAAGCCGCCTGGCCGCGCCAGGCTGGGAGGGTCCGCTCCTTTTGCTGTTCTTCCTGGCCGCCGCGCTCTCGACGCCGGTCTGGAGCCTCTTGGCCCGCCGCTTCTCTCCCAGGCCGGTGCTTCTGTCGGCCATGACGCTGGCCATCCTTGCCTTCCTGTGGACGCTTGGGCTTGGCACAGGCGACCTGATCCCCTTTGCCCTGGTCTCGGCGGCGTCCGGCGCGGCGCTGGGTGCGGACCTCACGCTCTTGCCCGCGATCTTCGCCAGCCGACTGGCGCAGACCGGCACACCAGAGGCCGCCGCCTTCGGCCTTTGGTCCTTCGTCTCGAAGCTGTCGCTGGCCCTCGCGGCCCTGATCATCCTGCCGGCACTGGACGCGCTTGGTTTCCAGCCGGGGCAGACCAACGGGGAAAGCGCCCTTCTTTCCCTAACACTGATCTATGCAGGGCTTCCTTGCGTATTGAAGATAATCGCAATCGGTCTTCTGGCCCTGACCCGGCTGCCTGACCCGACCAAGGAACCCTGACCCGTGACCCCGTTCGTCTCTGCCTTGCTTGGCGCGCTGATCATCCTGGCCTTCATCGGCCTGCGCACGCGCTATGCCTCTTTCGTGGCACAAAGCCCTGCCGACTATTCGGGCCAAGGTCCGGCCTTTGATCTGCGGCGCCACCTCTCCGGGCCGATCCAGTGCGAAGGGGTGATCTTCGGGCCGACCGGCCGTGTCGCCTCGCGCTTTGTCGCCAGCATGGAAGGCAAGTGGGACGGCAATACCGGGACCCTGACCGAAGTGTTCCATTATGACAGCGGTACCGTCCAGCACCGGGCCTGGACCCTTGCGCTTGGCGAGGCGGGCCGGATCACGGCGACCGCACCCGATGTGGTGGGCGAGGGAGACGGCCGCGCCGAGGGACCTGGCGTGCTTTTGCGCTACCGCATCAAGCTGACGCCCGAGGCCGGGGGCCATGTCCTTGACGTGACCGACTGGATGTACCTGATGGAAAACGGGACGATCATGAACCGCTCGCAGTTCCGCAAGTTCGGCTTCAAGGTCGCCGAACTGGTCGCGACCATGCGCCCCGCCCCGCCGCAGGCAATGGCGATGACCCCCATCCTCTCAGCCGCCGAATGAGGGATTTCCGCGGCAAGCGCTATTGGCTGGTGGGCGCGTCCGAAGGGCTGGGCCTTGCCCTGGCACGCCTGCTGAGCGAGGCCGGCGCCGAGGTCATCCTTTCGGCCCGCAGCGAAGAGGCGCTGGCGCGCGCGGCGGCCAGCCTTCCCGGCAAGGCGAGCATCGTGCCGATGGATGTCGCCTCGACCGAAAGCGTGACGGCCGCTGCCGCGCAGTTGCCCCAACTTGACGGCATGGTGTTCCTGGCCGGGGTCTACTGGCCGATGCGGGCGCAGGACTGGGACGCCACGGCGGCCGAGGCGATGGCAAACATCAATTTCACAGGCTGCGTCCGGGCCGTCGGCGCTGTGCTTCCCGGCATGATCGCCAAGGGTGCGGGTCATGTCGTCATCACCGGATCGCTGTCGGGATTCCGGGGCCTGCCCGGCGCCATCGGCTACGCGGCCTCGAAAGCCGGGACGATGGTGCTTGCCGAAAGCCTTTACGCCGATCTGCGCAAGACGGGCGTTGCGGTCCAGCTGGCGAACCCCGGCTTCATCCGCACACGGTTGACGGCGAAGAACGACTTCACGATGCCGTTCATCATGGAACCGGAAGCGGCGGCCCGGATCATGTTCCGGCACATGCAGTCCGACCGCTTCAAGGTCAGCTTCCCGACGCTGTTCTCCTGGCTCTTCCGTGGCAGCCAGTTCCTGCCGGACTGGCTTTACTACCGGATGTTCCCGCCAAGCGCCTGACATCCCTTGCCGAAAGGGCCGGAAGCGGCGAGAAAGCCCGGCATGTTCGAAATCGCCACGCATCTTGCGCTTCTCCTGATCCTCACGGCCTTCTGCGCCGGTTTCATCGACAGCATCGCGGGCGGAGGCGGGCTCTTGTCGGTTCCGGCGCTGCTTCTGGCCGGTGCTTCCCCGGTCGAGGCCCTGGCCACGAACAAGCTGCAGGGCACCTTTGGCGCGGCGACCGCGACGCTGACCTATGCGCGGGCCGGACAGGTGCGTCCGCAGGACCAGCTTGGGATGGCCGCCATCAGCGCGGCGGCCGGGGCCGGAGGGGCGATGGTTGCGCATCTGATCCCCACGGAGGTCCTGCGACTGATCATGCCGGTCGTGCTGATCGGCGTGGCGGCCTTTTTCGCGCTGAAACCCGGCCTGTCGGATGACGCCAGCATCGAGCGGATGCGCCCCGCAGTCTTTGCCGCCACGGTGGTTCCGGCGATTGCCGCCTATGACGGGTTCTTCGGGCCCGGCACCGGATCGTTCTTCATGATGGGTTTCGTCCTCCTGGCGGGCTACGGCGTCCTTAAGGCAACGGCCCATACCAAGATGCTGAACTTCGCCTCGAACCTTGGCAGCCTTCTGATCTTCATCCCCTCCGGTGCGACCTGGTGGGCCGTGGGTCTGGCCATGGCTGCGGCCCAGGTCCTGGGGGCCAGCATCGGCGCACGTCTGGCCCTGCGCATCGGTGCCAGGCTGATCAAGCCGCTTCTCGTGACGGTCTCGACCGCCATGGCCCTGCGGCTTTTGTGGCAGGCGCTGGCCTAGACGCCCCAGTCGGCCGCCTGCATCTCGCGCAACCGGCTGGCGGTGCGTTCGAATTCAAAGGCACCCTCGCCTTCGATGTAAAGCCGTTCGGGGGCCTCTGCGGCCGAGGCGATCAGGCGGACCTTGGCTTCATAAAGCGCGTCGATCAGGGTGACGAAGCGTTTCGCCTCGTTGTAGTTGGCCGAAGAAAGCTGCGGGATGTCTTCCAGGATCAGAACCCGCACGGCGCGGGCAATGGCCAGATAATCCGCCGGGCCAAGCGGTTTCGAGCAGATGTCCCAAAAGCTTGCGCGCCCCACACCATTGGCGAAACGGGGCAGCTGAATGGTTCGGCCATTGACCTCAAGCGTCAGCGCCGCATCGGCGGCACCGCCCGTCAGATCCTTCCAGATCGCCGCGATCTCGGGACCTGCGCTGCGGGCCGGATGGAAGTAGACCTGTGCGCCCTGCAGGCGGTGCTGGCGATAGTCGGTCGGGCTTTCCAGTTCGACCACGGCAAGCCGGTCTTCCAGCATGGCGATGAAGGGCAGGAACAGCGCGCGGTTCAGCCCGTCCTTGTAGAGGTCCTGCGGCGGGCGGTTCGACGTGGTCACAACCACGATTCCGGCGGCGAAGAGCTTTTCGAACAGGCGCCCGACGATCATCGCATCGGTGATGTCGGTGATCTGCATCTCGTCAAAGGCCAGAAGCCGGACATCGCGGCTGATCTCCTCGGCGACCGGGGCAATCGCGTCCTCGACCCCCCGCTTGCGCGCCGCATGCATGCCGCGATGGACGTCCTGCATGAAGGCGTGAAAGTGCACGCGTCGCTTCTGGCTGATCTCGGTCGCCTCGGTGAAAAGGTCCATCAGCATCGACTTGCCGCGACCGACCCCTCCCCAAAGGTAAAGCCCCTTGGGAGGGGCGATGGGCTTGGCGAAGAGCCCTGCGAAAAGCCCGACCTTGCGGCTGGAATTGGCCTCAAGCCAGACGCGGAGCGATTCCAGCGGCGCAAGGACTGCATGCTGCGCCGGATCGGGCCGCAGCAGGCCATCCGCCACGCGGGCCTCGTAGATCTCGGTCAAGGTCAGGCGCATGGGCCAGACTTAGCGGTGGCCGGAATGCAAGGAAAGGGAGAGTTGCACACAGCACCGGTGCAAGTGCCGACTATTCTGCCGGGAATTCGACTGGTAACGTCCCGGCGTGTCGAAAAATCGCATCTCAGCCAGTCCACAGATCGACGGCGCCGCCGCGCATGGGGATGTGCCGGTCACCAGGGTGACCTTCGTGATCGTGCCTCGGTTCAACATGGCGACATTGATCACCATGATCGAACCCCTGCGGATCGCCAACTACCTGGCGCCGCACCCGCTTTTCCAGTGGGACATCCTGGCTGCAGACGGGCCGGAAATCGGGGCGTCGAATGGTCTTGGCATCACGGCCCAGCCCCTTGCCGATCGCAACCGCCGTGGCGAGATGGTCTTTGTCCTGGCCAGCTGGGGGGCCGAGGACTATGCCAACCGTGACCTTCTGGCCTGGCTTCGGCGGCAGGCGCGGGATGGGGCCCGCCTCTGCGCCGTCGAGCTTGGCTGTTATCTCCTGGCCCGAGCCGGACTGCTTTCGGCAGGGACGCTGACCACGCATTGGTCCTGGGCCCCGGGCTTTCAGGAACGCTTTCCCGAGATCGCCCTGACCGAGCAGTTGTTCCGGCCGGACGAGCCGGTGATGTCCTGTGCCGGCGGGCTGGCGGGGGCAGACATGATGCTGCATTTGATCGCCCAATCCCATGGTCCGCGCATGGCGGGCGAGATCGCCGACCAGATGCTGCACCAGCCGGTCCGACCAGCCCATGCACCGCAGCGGCGAGCACTGGATCTGGGAACCGAAACCTTCGCCCCGATGCTGCGCGCGGCAATCACCCTGATCGAGCAGAGCATAGCCGAGCCCCTGCCCGTGCCCGATGTCGCGGCCCGGCTGGGCATCTCGCAGCGCCAGCTCGAGCGGCTTTTCCGGCGACAGCTGGGCTGTTCGGTCGTCCAGTTCGGCACTCTGGTCCGCTTGCAGCATGCCCGCGTCCTGTTGATCGCGACCAAGCTGTCCGTGCGCGAGATCGCCACGGCAACCGGCTTCAACGCGCTTTCCCACTTCACCAGCGCTTTCCGGAAGTGCTTTGGCCGCCGCCCCGGCGAATACCGGCAGTCCTGGCCCCCGTCGGCCGCCACGCCAAGCTGGCCCGGCACCTTGACCGGCTACCTTGAGACGCTGCAGCAACGCACGGCACGCGCGGTCCGGGCCGACCCCACGTCCTACGACCTTCTGGCCCCGTCGGAAGACCCCCGCGGGACGTGACGAAGTCGCCCCTGGACGGCCCGGAGCAGGTCAGACGAAAGCCGGGATCACTTCCTTGCAGAAGAGCTCCAGCGACCGCTTCTGCTCGCTCAGGCCCAGGCCAAGGCTTGCGTAATAGATGAACTCATCCACCCCCAGCGCCTGATAGAGCTTCAGCTTGGCGATCACCTCGTCTGGCGTGCCGAACATCAGATTGCGGCTCAGCATCTCCGGGTCATATTCCGCCCGGTTGCCCAACTGGTCGAAGGGGATCGACTTCGGAAAGCCGTTCTCGACATCGCCCATGTTCTTGAAAAGGTTCTCAAACTGGGACAGCTGGCGCTGCGCGGCGCGGACCGGGACCATCCAGTCCTCCTTCCGGTCATAAAGCGCCGTGTGCCGCATCATCGCCATCACGGGCCGCTTCTTGCCCGGGTTGTTGGCCAGCGCCTCGGCCATCCGCGCCATGTAAAGCTCGGCCTCGGCCATGTCGCGGGTCAGGGGCCAGGACTGGATGTTGCAGCCATGCTTGACGGCATAGTCATAGGTGACGGGCGCCCGCGCCGCGACCCAGACCGGCACTTCTTTCTGCAACGGCTTCGGGCAAGAGGTCGAAGTCGGGAAGGACCAGAACTCGCCTTCATGCGCATGGTCGCCCTGCCAGAGCGCGCGGATCACCGGCAGCATTTCCTGCATGTAGCGCCAGGCATCGGTCTGCTTCAGGCCCGGACGCATCCGGTCGAACTCGCGCTGATAGGCGCCCGAGCCGATGCCAAATTCAAGCCGCCCGCCCGAGATGAGGTCGATGAAGGCCGCCTCGCCCGCAGCCTTGATCGGGTGCCAGTAGGGCGCGGCGATGACCGCCGTGCCAAGCCGGATGTCATTGGTATGTTCCGCCCACCAGGCGAGGATCGAGAAGGGGTTCGGCGCGATGGTCATTTCCAGCGCGTGATGTTCGGCCGCCCAGGCGATGCGGAAACCGCCGGCGTCGGCCATCTGCACCATTTCCAGCGTGTGCTTTGCCACGTCCCGCATGTCGAGCGTGTCGTCGATCCGCTCCATGTTGATGGCCAGGTGGAATTTCATGTCTCGACTCCCTGAAAAATCAGCGCATCACGAAGGGGTTGGCGATGGGCTCGGATGAGGTATTGACCCAGATCGTCTTGGGTCGGGTGTAGTCGTACATGGCCTGAAACCCGCTCTCGCGGCCGTAGCCAGATCCCTTCACGCCCCCGAAGGCCGCGATGGGCGAAACCACCCGGTAGGTGTTCACCCAGACAATCCCCGCGCGGATCGCCTTGGCCACCCGCATCTGTCGCGCGCCGTTCAGGGTGAAGACGCCTGCCGCAAGGCCATGGGCAGACTGGTTTGCCAGGGCGATCGCTTCGTCTTCGGTCTTGAAGCGCAGGACCGACAGCACGGGCCCGAAAAGCTCGGTGTCCACGATGGTCAGTCCGGGCGAAGGACAGTCGATGATCGTCGGCTCGAAATAGGTTCCGCCCAGCCCCTCCGGCTGCCGTCCCCCGGTCAGGACCTTCGCCCCTTCCGAAATCGCCTGCGCGACCTGCGCTTGGATGTGCCGCAGCTGCCCCTCGGTGCAAAGCGGCCCCATCTGCGTCTCGTCGTCGAGAGGGTCGCCGATCCGGATCGCCCTTGCCGCCGCCACCATGCGGGCCAGGAATTCCTCGGCAACCGCCTCATGGACGATCAACCGGGATCCCGCGACGCAGCTTTGCCCGGTGGCGCCGAAGATCCCGGCCACGCAGCCGTTCACCGCGCTTTCCAGATCCGCGTCCTCGAAGACAACGAAAGGCGACTTGCCCCCCAGCTCAAGCGAGACCTCCGCGAAATTCTCGGCCGAGTTCCGCACGATGTGCCGCGCTGCATTCGGTCCGCCAGTGAAGGCGATCCGCGCCACCAGCGGATGCGAGGTCAGGACGCGGCCCGCCTCTTCATGCCCCGAGATGATGTTTACCACCCCGGCCGGAAACCCCGCCGCCTCGATCAGCCGCCCGAAGTCCAGCATCGGGACGGACGCATGTTCCGACACCTTCAGCACGACGGTGTTTCCCGCGGCAAGGGCCGGGCCCAGCTTGACCGCCGACAGGAACAATTGCGAGTTCCAGGGCACCACGGCTGCGACCACGCCCAGCGGCTCGCGGTTGGTGAAGACCAAGAGGTCAGGCTTGTCGATCGGCAGCACTTCGCCCGAAAGCTTGTCCGCCGCGCCGGCGAAGAAATGGAAGAACTCGGCGATGTATTTCGCCTGCCAGCGCGTTTCCTTCAGCATCTTGCCGGTGTCGATGGTCTCGGCGCGGCCCAAATCCTCGGATCGTTCGGCAAGCAGGTCTCCCAGCTTTCGCAGGCACTTGCCGCGTTGGCTTGGCGTCATGGCACCCCAGGAACCGGCCAGGGCCCGATCGGCCGCCCGGACCGCGCAGTCCACATCCGCGGCGGTCGCCTCGGGCACCCTTGCCCAGACCTTGCCCGTAATGGGCGAGACCGAAGGGAACGTCGCCCCGTCCGACGCCTGAACCCAGGCGCCGTCGATCAGCATCTGGCAGTCCCGGATCACATCCATGCCCGACCTCCGCATTTCGTCCCGCATTCATGACGGCCAAAGGAAAGCGAGACCTCTGGTTTTTCGTCGTCTCGTGTCGAAAAATGGAAACTGCGCCGAGAACGCGGATGGCATGTGAAAAACGGTCAGGGAGGGAGCCTCATGCCAAAGGAAGTCATCGGAGGCCCGGTCGAGATCAACGGCCGCGTACTCTCGTTGTCGCGCGCGATCCGGGCAGGAGACTTTGTCTTTCTCACCGGACAAGTGCCGATGGTGGATGGAACGGTCATGACCTGGGGCAGCATCGAGGACCAGACACGTGCAACGCTGGACCGGATCACTGAGACCCTTGCCCTGGCCGGCTGCAGCCGCGATGATGTCGTCAAGACGATGGTCTGGCTGAAGGATCGCGCCGATTTCTCCGGCTTCAACACCGTTTACGGCGCCTATTTTCCGACCAATCCCCCGGCCCGCTCGGCTCTCGTCAGCGACTTCCTCGTCGATATCCTGGTCGAGGTCGAGGTCATCGCCTGGAAGCCCGTGGCATCATGATCCACAAGGGCACAGCCTATCAGATCACCGGGCCGAAAGGTGCCCCCGTCGTCGTGCTGGTGCATGGGCTGGGCCTGAACAGCGCCGTCTGGCAATGGCTGGTCCCGGTCCTGGCGCGTTTCCGCGTGATCACCTATGATCTGATCGGCCATGGTCAATCCGCCCCGCCGTCGGGCCAACCCGGTCTCGCCGACCTGTCGCGCCAGTTGGCCGACCTGCTGGATGGCCTGGACATAGCGCAGGCCGCAATCGTCGGTTTTTCGCTTGGCGGAATGGTCGCCCGGCGGTTCGCGCAGGACCATCCGTCCCGTACTCTGGCGCTTGTCATCCTGAATTCACCCTACCGCCGCGGACCCGAGGCGCAGGCCGCAATCGAAGCCCGCGTCGCCCAGTCCGAGGCCTTCGGTCCTGCCGCGACGGTCGAGGCCGCGCTTGTCCGCTGGTATACCGACAAGGCCCGCGCAACCCGCCCTGACCTGATGGAGCTTACCCGCAGCTGGGTTCTGGCGAACGATCCCAAGGTCTATCCGCGCCTCTACCGCGTTCTGGCCATGGGCGTGGACGAGATCAGTGCCCCTCACCCCGCCCTGGCCTGCCCGACGCTGGTCATGACGGCCGAAGACGACCACGGCAACAGCCCGGACATGAGCCGCGCCATCGCCGCCGAAATCGCCGGGTCGCGGCTGGTGATCCTGCAAGGCCTTCGCCACATGGCGCTGGTCGAAGACCCCGATGCCGTCAACGGCCCGGTTCAGGCATTTCTGACCGAGGTGCTTGGATGACCGCCTCGCTTCCCGACCTGGTCCGGTTCCGTTATCCCGTTGGCAACCAGAACCCAGCGCCTCTGCCCGCTGCGCCCCGCAACTGAAAGGAACCTGAATGTCTTTCCCCGAGCTTCGCAAGGTCGTCACCTATGACGAGGATATCATAACGGACGGCGGCCGCGCCTGTACGCCCCCCCTGCGGATGATCGGCGTCGCGGCCGTGCTGACGAACCCCTGGGCGGGGCGCGGTTTCGTCGACGACCTGCAGCCCGAGATCCGCCGGATTGCGCCCATCCTGGGCAAGTTTCTGACTGACCGGCTGATCGCGCTGGCCGGGTCGGGCGACGCGATCGAGGCCTATGGCAAGGCCGCCCTCTGCGGCACTTCCTGTGAGCTCGAGCATTGCTCGGCCCTGATCCACACCCTGCGTTTCGGCAATTTCTACCGTGAGGCCGTGGGGGCGAAGACCTATCTCGGCTTCACCAACAGCCGGGGCCCGGCGAATGCCCAGCTGCAGATCCCGCTGATGGACAAGCACGATGCGGGCCGCAGGTCGCATTATCTGACGGTACAGTTCTCGGTCCCCGACGCGCCCGGCCATGACGAGCTTGTCGTGGCGCTGGGGGCTTCGACCGGGGGCAGGCCGCATCACCGGATCGGCGACCGTTACCGCGATCTGGAAGAGATGGGCCGCGACCTGGAAAATCCGGCGGGGGTCTGACCCGCCGGTTCCCGCTTCTCCGGCCCGCTTCAGGCGGGCCGGTCGTCGCTTACGGGTTCGACGTTGCGCCGGCAGCGACCATTTCGTCGACCTTTGCCTGCAGGGCGGCGGCCTGCTCGGCCAGGGCGGCCTTCTCGGCCTCCAGCGCGGCAACCTTTTCGTTCAGCGCAGCGGTTTCTGTTGCGGCACTCCCGGCGGCGGCTGCCGCATCGGCCTCAAGTGCCGCAACCTTGGCGGCGAGATCGGCCTTTTCGGTTTCCAGCGCCGTGACCTTTTCCAAAAGCCCGGCGGCTTCGGTCTCGACCGCGGCGGCGGCATCGCTGGCGGCCTTGACGGCAGCCTCACCCTCGGCCTTCAGAGCGGCAAGCTCTTCGGTCAACTTGGTCTTTTCCGCCTCAAGCGCCGCCACGGCCTCGGACTTTGCAGTCAGCTCGGCCTGAAGCACATTTCCCTTCTGGCTGTTCTGGTAGGCAAAGAAGCCCAGTATCGCCACTGCCGCCACCAGAATCCCGACGATCAAGCTTCGCATCGATCTACCCCTCCCATGGGTCATTTCTTTCCACGAAGCTCATCACAACCCCCGGCGCGGCACAACACCTTTGCCGGGGGAAGCGGCAATCCGAAGGTGCCGGGCGGACCCGTCCACCACGCTGGCCCGAACTCTTACTTGAAGGTGGCCAGATAGGCGGCCATGTCCTCGGCCCCCTCGGTCAGCTTGAAGGTCATCTTCGATTTCAGGCTGTCGTCGCCCGACGTGGCCTTCACCCAGGCCGAGGGATCGGCCAGATAGACGACCAGCCCGGCCTCATCCCAGACCGCACCCTTTGCCTGTGCGGCCAGGATACCGTCGCCGTAGCGGTAGTCCGGCGACGAGGCGACAGGCTTGCCGACGATGCCCCACAGGTTCGGGCCGGTCTTGCCGCCCTTCTGGATCTCGGTGCCGTCGGGTGCGGTGATGGCATGGCAGGACTTGCACTTCTTGAAGTCCTCTTCGCCCTCGGCCGGATCGGCCGCAAAGGCCGGGCTGGCAAGGGCCAGGGCAAGCAGGGGAACCAGTCGCAGCATCATGGGAATCCTTTCTGAAGTGAGGCAACACCGGATCGCAATTGACATGTGCGCCGGGGCGGGCGCCTTGACTTTGATCAGTTTTCGCTTCGGTTCAGCCGACCTCCGCCTCGCGGATAAGCTGACCGACCCATCGTGCGGCCGCCCAGGTCGCCGGCAGGCCCAGGGGCAGCGACAGCCAGAGCGCCGTGACCGGCGGGATTGCGGGCAAGCCGACCGAAACCCCGATCAGGCCCAGAAGATAAAGGTTGATCGCCACGGTCCCGGTCGCGAAGGGCCACAGGATGATCCGCAGCTTCCACGACCGGCCTGGATCAGTGGCTGGTGCCGTCTTCGAAGGTGATCTTGTTCCAGACATTGTATTTCCCCGACGGCTTGACCATCGGCAGCCGCTTGACCTCGGCCAGCGTCGCCGCGTCAAAGACGATCACCGCCCCATCCATCTCCCAGATCGAGACCAGCGCATGTTTGCCGTTCCGGGTAAACTCGGTATGCGCCACGGTCTTGCCGGGCTCGGGCGTCAGGACCTTGACCACCTCCAGCGACTGCTTGTCGATGATATGCATCTCGCCCTTGTGCTCGCCGGTGAAGACATCGGCCCAAAGATAGGGCGTGCCCGCATGGCTGCGCAGGAAGAAGCCGGGGCCAGAGGTTTCGATCACCTTGACCAGGCTCCAGTCCTCCATGTCGATCACGCTGATCCGGGGCTCGTTCAGATGCGGGATCGCCACGACGCGGTGACCGTTCCTTTCCCAGCTGATGCCCGATCCCAGATGCGGCATCCCCGGCAAGGGCAGGCTCGCGATCTCGCGCCCCACATCCAGGTTGACCACGACGCCCGTCTCGCCTTCGCGGTTGGCGCCGATCAGTTCGCGATAGTCGGGCGAGAAGAAAAAGTCGTCCAGTGGCGCGGAAACCTCGATCCGGCGGCGGGCGAAAAGCCCCTTTTCCACGCCCAGCGCCTCTTCGACCCCCGCTTCGCTGGAATGGACGAAACCCTCCGTGTAGGGACCACCGTCCTCGGTGAAGGCCACTTCCCAGATTTCAGGGACATCCTTCAGCGCAAGGACAAAGGTGCCGCGTTCCGGCGCCTGATAGACCGCCGCCACCCGCGAAGGTTCGCCCTTGCGGCCCGTTACTTCAAAGACTTTCGCGACAGACAGGTCTTCGGCGTTCAGGATGGTCAGCGTCTTCGGCAGGTAGTTCGCCACCGCCAGCCATTTCCCGTCCGAGCTCATCGCGATGTTGCGGCTGTTCAGCCCCGCCCGGACGCGCCCGACTTCGGAGAGCGACCAGAGGTCGTATTTCTGCACCCAGCCGTCCCGCGACATGATGAAGACGAACCGCCCGTCCGAGCTGAACTTTGGTCCGCCATGGACGGCAAAGGGGGTCTCGAACCGGTCAAGGACGTCAAACGTGTCGCCATCCAGGACCGAGACATGGCTGTCGCCGGTTTCCACGACCAGCGTCACGTTCATCGGATCGGCGGCGAAAACCGGCGCGGCGGCGGGGGTGTAGTCATCGCGCAGGCTGCGCGTCGCCATGATCTCGGCCTCACCCCAGACCGGGGTCTCGGCCAAGGGGGCCGCGATGTAGTCGGCCACGGCGGCGATGTCTTCGGGGCTCAGGGTCGCGGCAAAGCCCGGCATCTGCGTCATGGCGCGGCCGTCGCTGATCACCGCGGCCAGCTTCTCGCCCTTCAACCGCCCCAGGCTCTCAGGGATCAGCGCGGGCCCCTTGCCGCCAAGCCGCGTCTCGGCATGGCACGAAGCGCAGAGGTCGGCATAGATCGCCGCACCATCGGGCTTGGCCAGCGCCGGGGCGGCGAGCAGGGCGACGAGGCTAAAGGAAACGGTGCGCAGGATCATGGCTCTTCCCCCGGAACGGCGTGACGGTGACGCGGTCGGCGTCCTCTACGCCGATCTCGGCATTGGACAGGTAGCAGGCCGGGTCTTCGGCCCAGGGGTCACCGGTCACCTGCAGCGCGCGGATGCGGGTGTTGCCGCCACAGATATCCTTGAAGGCACAGGCGCCGCAGCGGCCTTTCAGCGGGCGGGGCCGCTGGCGCAGGGTCGCAAGCATCGCGTCCGGCCCGGTCCAGAGTGTGCTGAACGGCGTGTCCTTCACCGAACCCACGGTATAGTCCGACCAGTAGGTATCCGGATGGACCTTGCCCTGCGGGTCGATGTTGGCCACGCCAAGGCCAGAGGAATTCCCGCCCCAGGCCTCCAGCTGCTGGGCCACATGGGCGGCCCGTTGCGAGGGGAAGTTCCGCTCGACCCAGCGCAGGAACCAGACCGCGTCGGCATCGTTGTTGCCTGTCACGATCTCCAGCGGCTGGTCCTCCGCCACCGCCACCCAGGCGCGGTCGATCAGATGATCCATCGCCCGCCGGGTCCGGGCATGGGCGGTATCTTCACCCCGGTTCTTGTCGCCCCGCCCCGCATAGACGAGATGCGAGAGATAGAATTTGTCCACGCCTTCACTGTCGCAAAGGTCAAGCATGGCGGGCAGCATCTCGGCATTGTCCTCGGTGATGGTGAAGCGCAGCCCCACTTTCACGCCCTTCGCCTTGCAGGCCCGCACCCCGGCCAGCGCCGCGTCAAAGGCGCCATCCACGCCGCGGAACCAGTCGTTCATCTGGCCGATCCCGTCCAGCGAGATGCCGACATAGTCAAAGGCCAGATCGGCCAGTCGGTCGATGTTTTCGGCCACCCGTGTGCCGTTGGTCGACAGCGACAGATGCCGGAACCCCAGTTGCCGCGCCCGTTCCGCCAGCGGGAAGAAATCGAAACGGCTCAGCGGCTCGCCCCCCGACAGGATCAGCGCCGGGATGCCGAAGCCTGACAGGTCCTCCAGCACCCCCATCGCCTGATAATGCGTCAGCTCGCCCGGAAACGGCACATCGGCACTTGCCGCATAGCAATGCCGGCAGCGCAGGTTGCAGGTCCGGGTCAGGTTCCAGATCACCACCGGCTTTACCGGACCGGACCGCCGGCGGACTGGGGTGGGGTGGACAAGCTCGCGCATGTATTGCGTCAGGCGGAACATCAGCCTTCTCCGGAAAGGCGCATGCCCGATTTCTTCAGGATGCGGGTGGAATAAAGGATATCGCTGGCCCGGCAGGCGGGGCCGAGCAGCGCTGCGACCTCGGCCCGCTTGGCCTCGACCTCGTCGCGGCTCTGGCCATGCAGCATGGCGAAAAGGTTGTAGGGCCAGTCGGGCAGCGCCCGGGGCCGCAGGTAGCAATGGCTTACGAAAGGCAGCGCCCCGACCTGCGCGCCCAGCACCTCGGCCTGCGCGTCGTCCAGGTCCCAGACGCTCATCCCGTTGGCGGCCAGCCCCAGCGCATAATGGTTCGGGGCCACGGCGACACGGCGGATCACGCCTTCGTCCTGCATCACCTGCATCCGGGCGATGACCTCGTTTTCCGGCAGGAACAACCAGCGCCCGACTTCCTCGAACGGATGCGGGGTCAGCGGCAGGCCAGAGGCCGTTGCCTTCAGGATCCGCCGGTCGGTCGCGTCAAGGATCATGCCTCTACCCGGAAGCCGATGAAGAACTCGTGTCGTTTGGGAAAGCGCAAGACCTTCAGTCCTGTCTCCCCCTCGATCCGCGCCGCCGCTTCCGCGATCTGATCCGGCCTTTCGCAGGCCAGGACGAACCACATGTTCAGCCGGTGCTGACGTTCATAATTGTGCGCCACCTCGGGATGGGCATTGACCAAAGTCATGACCTCCTCAAAGCGCTCGGGCGGCACCGCCATGGCGCATAGGCAGAAGGCCCCGCCCATCGCCTCGGCATCGAGGAAAGGGCCAAACCGGGTGATCGCCCCGATCTCGCGCAACCGGGCGATCCGCGACACAACGTCGGCTTCGGGAATGCCCGCCTCATGCGCGATAGGGGCGAAGGGCGCATGCACCAGGGGCAATCCGTCCTGCAGCCGGTTGATCAACAGCCGGTCGGTGGCATCCAGGGCTTCGGCAGAAAGCGTTGTGCGCATCAGGCGGCCTCCGTCAGCGTGGCCCCGGACTGCTTGAAGCAGCGGGTCGAGAACAGAACCCTGTGGTTGCACGCGTCAAGGCCGGGCAAGGCCCGCGCCCGGTCCAGCACCGCCAGCGCCTCGGGGCGGCTCCGCGCGTGGATCATGCAGTAGAGCCGATAGGGCCAGATCCCGGCCACGGGTTGGCGTTCGTAGCAAAGCGTCACCCCGGGCAGCGCTGCCAAGGCTTTCCCGGCGGCAAGCACCCCGGATTCGGGCAAGTCCCAGACCACCATGGCATTCGCGGTGAACCCAATCGCGCGGTGCCGAACGATGACGCCGATGCGGGTCAGGATACCGGCGGCAAGCAGGACGGCGATCCGCGCGATCACTGCGGTCTCGTCGCGGCCAAGATTGCGGGCAAGCGCAGCGAAGGGACGCGACGCAAGCTCCATCCCCCGGCTGAGCGCATCGAGCAGCGGCCGGTCATCCGGGCGGAGGACAGCAGTCTCGACCCCGCGCCCACCGGGCATGGCAACCGGGCCACCTGTCAGGGGGAAACCGAGGTCGATGTTGAACGGCCGGACCAGTCGCAGGTCCAGCAGGGGAAGACCGCATCTGCCCTCGATCCGCGCCAGCAGGCTGGCAAGGGCCGGGGCGTCCCCGGCCGTGGCGACGAACCAGAGGTTCCAGTCGTCTTCCCGCAAGTAGGAATGGTTGACGCCCGCTTCCGAACCGACCGCATCCGCGACCTCGGGCAGCCGTTCATCCGGTACCATCATGGCGGCAAGTGTCGAGGCCCCCGCAGTGTTGGGCCGCACTGTGCCGCCCACCCTCGCGATACGGCCCTCTGCCTGCATCCGGGCCAGCCGTCCGATCACTTCGGCCTCTTCCAGCCCCAGATGCACGCCCATGGCGGCAAAGGGGCGCGGGACCAGCGGCAGGTCGCGTTGGAACCCGTCAAGGAGCCGGAGGTCGATGGGATCGATCCGGTCCATGCCTCAAAGCCCCGTCTGGTGCGCGCGGGCAGTGAAGAAGATGCCCGATGGTGCCTCGGCGGCGATCTCGCCCAGCTTCTCGCGGGTGTGGGTGTCGTAGATCAGCACCTTGTTGTCGTCGCGGGCGCTCAGCCAGACCTCGGCCCCCCGAGGCGCGAATTCCATGTGAAGGATGGCTTTGCCCGGCGTCAGCGTGGCCACCACCTCATGGCTGCGGCTGTCTACGACCTGCACCGTGTCATTCAACGGCGTCGCGAAGTTCACCCAGACAAAGGGTGAAGCAGGCTGAGCGATGACAAAGACCGGCTGGCCATGCATCTGCGTCGTGGCCACCGTCTCCTGGCTGTCGCGGTCGACCCAAAGGAGCTCATGCCGCCCCACGGCAGGCAGGGCATACTGGCCCTCGGTAAAGGCCCAGCCCTGCAGATGCGGCATCTTGTAGACCGGCATGTCCTCGCCGGTCTTGCCATATTCGGTCAGGAACTTCACCGGCTGGGGCGCTGCGTCCCAAAGGTCGAAGGCGGTGACCCCTTTTTCGCCGAAGAGCCCAATCAGATAGGTATGCGCATCATCGGTCAGGACCGCGTCGAACGGGTTCTTGCCCGCATTGCCCAGAAGCGTGACCTTCGGCTCCGCCCCGCTGAAATCACCCAGGAACACCTCGCCCGTATCCCAGATCGTCCAGGCAAACCGCCGACCGGGAACATCGACCAGACCGATCGTCTTCCCTGCCGCCGGGATATCGGCAACCAGGTCCAGCGTGCCCGCATCGAACACCTTCACCCCGCCGGGCTCATAGTTGGACACGGCGACCAGCCGACCGTCATCCGAGATCGCCCCGCCGATCGAATTCCCCGCCTGCACCGTCCGGGCCACGATCTTCCGTTCCAACAGGTCGACCTTGGTCAGCCCCCCGTCGCGGCCGAAGACATAGGCAAAGCGTTCGTCCGGCGAATACGTCAGCGAAGCATGAGAGAGATCGCCCAGCCCCTCGATCCTTGCCACCGCCGCGCGGTCGGAGCGGTCGATCAGCACAAGACTGCCGGTGCCCCGCTCGACGACAAGGCCAAGGTCGCCCGTGGCGGTCAGGTCATCCGAACCGGCCCACAGCGGCGTCGAAAGAAGAAGGGCGGCCAGAAGGGTGAAGCTTTTCATTGGCTTACTCCAGTTTCAGATGAGTTGCGATCCAAAGCGCCTCAGCTTCGGTCAGGAGCGGGCGCCAGGGCGGCATCGCTGTGCCGGGCACGCCATCCAGAATGATCGCTGCCAGGCCTTCCACCTCGGCCTCGGCCAGCGCTTCGGGCGTCAGCGGCCGACCAAGGCCACCCTTCCGGGTCAACCCGTGGCAGGACCCGCAGTCCTGCTGGACGATGTGCTGCAATTCCGCGGCGCGCTCTGGCGGGATCTCGGCAAATGCCGGGACACCAAGAAGCAGGAGCGCCGCGAGGCTACGCATAGGCCGCCATCCCCGCCCCTTCGCAAAGGGCGGCATCCAGGGCGGCGATCTCGGGATACATCCCGGCGACCCGCCCGATGACGAACAGAACCGGCGCCTCGGGCTGGGCGCTTGCCACATCGGTACCGATCTGACCGAGGCTCGACAAAAGCCGCGTTTCGCGCGGGGTGGTCACGGCGCTGACCGCCAGAACCGGCAGCGCGGGCGACATCCCGTGCCGCATCAGCTGCAGCGCGATCTCGGCAATGTTGCCCGCGCCCATGTAGACGACCAGCGTCGTCTCCTCACTTGCCAGCGACGCCCAGTCGAGCTCCAGCGCCGCGTCTTTCGCGCGATGTCCGGTCACATACCGGACCCCGGTCGCCAGGCCGCGATGGGTCAGCGGCACGCCGGTCGAGGTCGCCGCTCCCTGCGCCGAGGTGATGCCGGGGACATAGCTCACCCCCACCCCGGCCAGGCGGCAGGCCTCGGCCTCCTCGGAGCCGCGGCCGAAGATCAGGGGATCGCCGCCCTTCAGGCGTGCGACCACGCGCCCTTCGCGCGCCAGATCGACCAAGAGCGCGTTGATCGCGTCCTGCGGAACCCGGTGGAATTTCGGCAGCTTGCCGACGTCGACCCGGCGCACGGTGACCGGGACCAATGCCATGATCTCGGGACTGACCAGCCGGTCATGCACCACCACATCCGCTGTCTGGATCAGGCGCAGCGCCTTCAGCGTCAGAAGCTCGGGGTCGCCGGGACCTGCGCCGATCAGGTGGACGTGACCGGGAAGTGGGCTGTGATCTTTCATTTCTGCGACCCCGGACTGGAAAGGAAAACGGCGGGGGTGAGGAGGGAACGGACACCCCCGCCAGGAGGCGCCCGCGGACCTTGACCGGCCCGCGGACAAGGGAACCTCAGTAGACGTCGTCGCGGGTGTTCAGCACGTTGAACTTGCCCGTCGGCGTGATCAGGCGCGGGTCCTTGATCACCGTCTTCAGCTCCAGCGTCTTGTCATCGACCACGACGATGGCCGACTCTTGGTCCTTGCCGTTCCAGACCGAGAACCAGACCTCGGTGCCTTCCTTGTTGAACTCGGGCTGCACCACGCGCGGCTGGCCTTCCGGAATACCCGCCCATTCCGCAATGGGAAGAGTGGTGAATTCAGGGTCCACAGCAGGATCACCGCCCATCGCCGCGATGTCGAACACCGCGACCGAGCCGGAAATCTCGGCATCGGGGTTCAGCGGCGCATCGACATAGAGATGCGTCGAATTCGGGTGGGTCTTGATGAACAGCGACCCGCCGCCAAGACCGTAGAAGCTGTCGACGATCTTCCAGGCATGGTCGGCGTGGCCTTCCGGATCCGTGCCGATCAGGGCCACCGTTTCATCCCCAAGGTGCGACGTCGCCCAGACCGGCCCATAGACCGGATGGGTGAAGTTCGCGCCGCGTCCTGGGTGCGGGGTCTGGCCGCCGGTCTCGATCAGTGCCGCCAGCTTGTCTTCCTTGGTGTCGACGACCGCGATCTTGCCGCGCTGGTTCGCCGCCACCAGGAAGTAGCGCTTGGTGCTGTCGAACCCGCCGTCATGCAAGAAGCGCTCCGCCTCGATCTCGGTGACCTTCAGGTTCTTCAGGTCGGTGTAGTCGACGAAGAGGATCTTCCCCGTCTCCTTCACGTTCACGATGAACTCGGGCTTGTAGTGCGACGATAGGATCGAGGCCACGCGGGGTTCCGGGTGGTAGGTCTGTTCGTCGTAGATCATGCCGCGGGTCGAGACGATCTTCTTCGGCTCCAGCGTGTCGCCGTCCATGATCACGTATTGCGGCGGCCAGTAGCTGCCCGCGATCGCCAGCTTGTCTTCCCAGCCCTCGAACTTCGAGGTCTCGATCGACCGCGCCTCGATGCCGATCTTGATCGAGGCGACCGTGGCAGGCACCTCCATCCAGAGGTCGATCATGTTCACCAGACCGTCGCGACCGATGACAAAAAGGTAGCGCCCGGAGGCCGAGATACGGCTGATGTGCACGGCATAGCCGGTGTCGATCACGGCGCGGATTTCATAGGTGCCGCCGTCAATCAGCGCGACCTGCCCCGCGTCACGCAGGGTCACCGACATCAGGTTGTCGATGTCGATGTCGTTCATCTTCTCTTTCGGCCGGTCCTCGGGCTTCACCAGGACCTTCCACGAAGCCATCATCTCGGGCATGCCCCATTCCGGCGGCTGCGGCGGCTCCAGCAGCAGGTAGCGGGCCATCATGCCCACTTCCTCTTCGCTCATCTCGCCGGAAGTGCCCCAGTTCGGCATGCCTGCGGGCGAGCCATAGGTGATGAAGCTGTGCAGGTAGTCATACCCGTTTTCGCGGGTGATGTCGGTGGTCAGCGGCTTGCCGGTCGCCCCCTTGCGCAAGACGCCATGACAGCCAGCGCAGCGCTCGAAGTACAGCGTCGCCGCCTTCTGGAATTCTTCGGCCGTCATCACCGGATCATCGGGCTTGAAGCCCGGGATCTCGACCTTGATCTGGCCAAGCGTGGTCATCGACGGCTCGTAGGCGGCGGCAGGGCCGTCGGTGTGGTCCTTGGGCTTTTCTTCCGCGATCAGGGGCGCGGCCAGAAGCCCAAGGAACAGCGCGGCACTGCCCAGAAGGACGGTCCTGGCAGGTCTAGCTCGGGGGGTCATGGGAATCTCTCCGTTCAGCTGGTGAGGCTGCGGGGAAGATGCGCGCTGGCCGATTCGGGCACCTTGACTTTCGTTAAGGCACTGGCGGGGCCTTCGCCGCAGGGTCCGGACCAGACAATCGGACCCGAAACATGCGCGTGCTTCTGGCAGCCCTGCTGGCTATTCTTCTCGCCCCGCTGATGGCCGGGGCCGAGGCTATTCCGGCCGACGGCGCCCAGAGACTTTCCGCCCCCAACGCCGAGCAGGCGGCAATCCTTCTGGATGTCGCGGGCCCAGTGCTGGTTGCCCGCGTCGATGCGGGAGTGCCGGGCTGGTCCGTATCGCAGCAGGGCGAGATCATCGGCCATATCGGTTCGACCTGGGAAATCGCGGGGTCGGTCGGGTATTCCGGGCAGCCGCTGGATGTGCTGGTGGCCGTCTCGCCCCAGGCCCGGATCACCGGCGCGCTTCTCGTGCGCCACAACGAGCCCGTGCTCACCCTGGGCATTTCGGACGCCGACATCGTGGCCTATGTTTCGGGCTTCAAGGGGTACGATCTTGCGGCCCCCACGCCCGACACCAGCGCGCTGCCGCCTGTCATTTCCCGCGCGACGGTCTCGACCGGGGTGATCCGCGACGGCATCCTGCGCACGGCGCGGACGCTGGCCATCGGACGGGGCCTGATCAGTGTCGGGGGAGGCGTCGACCGCCTGACCTTTACCCCCGCGACCTGGGACCAGCTCCTCGCCATGGGTGCGCTGGCCGAGGCCCGGGTTTCGATGTCCGAGGCTTCCAGTGCACTGGCCGGCGCGAAGGTGCCAGTTGAACCCGGCGAGGGCGAATTCCTCCACCTCTGGGCCGGGATCATCGACCCGCCGACCGTGGGCCAGAACCTTCTCGGCCAGCAGGGTTTCACCCGCGCGATCGGCACCCTTGGCGCGGGCGGGTCGGCGCTGATCGTGATGAGCCGGGGCGTCCAGTCGCATCGGGGGACCGACTGGAAGAAGACCGGCACCTTCGACCGCCTGACCGTCGTGCAGGGCGACACGCGCTGGCAGCCGACCGACGACCGCTATCAGATGCTCAAGGCACTGGACCTCGAAGACGCTCCGAAGATGAAGGAAATCAGCCTCTTCACCCTCCCGCCCACGATTGACCCAACCCAGCCCTTCACCCTCGAAGTCCGCGCCACCCGCCCCACCACCGCGGGCGAGGTCGCGATGACCGTGGCTCTCCCTTACACCCTCCCCGACACCTTCCGCCTTGCCCCCCCGCCCGAACCCGAGCCTCTCTGGAAACAGGCCTGGCAGGCCAAGCGCCTGCAGATCGCCATCGTCGGCCTGATGCTCACCGTCCTGACCCTGATCCTCTTCGCCCAGGAATGGATCACCCGCCGCCCGCGCCTCTGGCGGATCGGCCGGCTTTCCTTCCTCGCCTCGACCTTCCTGATCCTCGGCATGGGGCTGAACGGCCAGCTTTCGGTCGTCCAGGTCGTGGCCTTCGTCCATTCCCTCCTCACCGGCTTCCGGTGGGAGACCTTCCTGATCGAGCCCGTCATCTTCATCCTCTGGGGCTTCACCGCCCTCGGCATGCTCTTCTGGGGCCGTGGGGTCTATTGCGGCTGGCTCTGCCCGTTCGGCGCCCTGCAAGAGCTGGCCAACGCCGCCGCCCAGCGCCTCGGCTTCAGGCAGATCGCCGTCCCCCAGGCGCTGCACGAAAGGCTTTGGGTCATCAAGTACACCCTCTTCATGGCCATCCTCGCGCTCAGCTTCTATTCAATGCATGACGCGCTGATCCTGGCCGAAGCAGAGCCCTTCAAGACCGCCATCTCATTGCGTTTCATTCGTGAATGGCCGTTCGTATTGTTCGCCCTGGCGCTTCTGACCGCTGGCCTATTCATCGAGCGCTTCTTCTGCCGTTACCTCTGCCCCCTCGGTGCGGGCCTCGCGATCCCGGCCAAGCTCAAGATTTTCGACTGGCTGAAGCGCCGCCCGCAATGCGGCCGCGAGTGCCGGATGTGCGAGACGAAATGCACCGTCGGCGCCATCGACGCGATCGGGCGGATCAATGCCAATGAATGCGTGCTCTGCCTGCGCTGCCAGGTGATCATGAACGATGGTTCACAATGCCCCGTACTGAAGCGCCGCGCCCGGGTGGAGGCTCCACAATGAACCGTCGCCGCTTCCTGACCCTCACTGCCGCGGCGCTCTTTCCGGCGCCCGGACATGCGGCAAGCGTGACCGAATGGCAGGGCACGGGCCTTGGCACGGCGCTCTCTCTCCGCCTGATCGGGGCCGATCCGCACCATGCCCGCCGCACCTTCGCGCGGGTTGAGGCAGAGATCGCCCGGATCGAGGGCCTAGCCTCGCTTCACTGCGACTCCGCGCTGACCCGGCTGAACCGCGACGGGCGGCTGGCCTGGCCTGCACCCGGCTTTCTGGATCTCTTGACCCTCGCGGGCAAGGTTCATGCCGCAACCCAAGGGGTCTTTGACCCGACGATCCAGCCGCTCTGGCTCGCCACCGCAACCGGGGGCGATCCCGAGGCCGCCCGCGAGCTCATCGGCTGGACCCGCCTGCGGCTTTCGCCCGAGGAGGTTCGCCTGGACCATGGCCAGGCGCTTACCCTGAACGGCATCGCCCAGGGCTGGGCCGCCGACCGGATCGCGGACCTCCTGCGCGCCCAGGGCTTCACCGACGCGCTGATCGACATGGGCGAGATCGTGGCCCTTGGCCGGGGCCCGGATGGCAGCGACTGGACGGCGCATATCCTCGCGCCCGACGGGACACCGCTTGGCGAAGCCCGGCTCAGGAACCGCGCGCTTGCGACCTCCTCGCCACGCGGCACGCTGATCGGGCCGGGCCTGCCCCATATCGTCGGGCCAAAGGGCGAAGTGCCGCAGTGGCAAACCGTCAGCGTGAGCGCCCCCCGGGCGGCTGTCGCCGATGCGCTCTCAACCGCATTCTGCCTGATGGACCGCCCGACCATCGAAGCAACGCTTACATGCTTCCCCGAGGCGCGCGTGGAAACGCGCGTCTGAGGCAAATCTTTTCGAAAAGATTTGCAGAATCCTTCGAAGGATTTTGGCCCGGCCCCACCCGCGGCGCACCCGCCCCGAATGTCGCACCCCTTGGTTGACTTTTGTTAAGGCCCCCCGCGCCCTCAGGGTTCACACCAGCGTTACCTGAAACCCACTTGGGAAGGATTCCGCCATGCGCGAAGTCATGACCAAGAGCATGGCCCGCAACATCTTTTACGGCGGGTCGCTGTTCTTCATCATCCTCTTCGTTGGCCTCACGGCCCACTCACACCGCTACATCACCACGACATCGACCGACACGGCCACGCTGACGGAAAGCGTCGCTGCCGGAAAGCATCTGTGGGAAAAGCACGCCTGCATCAACTGCCACACGATCCTTGGCGAAGGCGCCTATTTCGCGCCCGAGCTAGGCAACGTCATGACCCGCTGGGCCGTCGAAGCCGGTGACCACGAAGGCGCGTTCACCGCGCTCAAGGGCTGGATGGACGCCATGCCCACTGGCATCGAAGGCCGCCGCCAGATGCCGAACTTCGGCCTGACCGACGCCGAATACCAGAACCTCGCCGACTTCCTGCTCTGGGTCGACACGATCCGTGCGCAGGATTGGCCGCCGAATGACGCGGGTTGAGGAGTGAAGCCATGAAATACCAATCACAGAAGATCGCGCTGGGCTACTTCGCCGTCGCGCTTGCCCTGTTTGCCGTACAGGTCAGCATGGGCCTGGTCCTTGGCTGGACCTACATCTACCCGAATTTCCTGTCCGAGCTGGTGCCCTTCAACATCGGTCGGATGCTGCACACCAACAGCCTTGTCGTCTGGCTGCTCCTCGGCTTCTTCGGCGCGGCCTATTACCTCGTGCCCGAGGAATCGGAACGCGAGATCCACTCGCCGATGCTTGCCTGGTTGCAGCTGGCGATCTTCGTTCTCGGCACCGCCGGGGTCGTGGTGACCTATCTCTTCAACCTCTTCGACGGCAACTGGCTACTGGGCAACGAGGGGCGCGAGTTCATCGAACAGCCGCGCTGGGTCAAGGTCGGCATCGTCGTCGCCGCGCTGATCTTCCTCTACAACATCTCGATGACCGTGCTGGCGGGCAAGAAGACGGCGATCACCAACATCCTCTTGCTCGGCCTCTGGGCGCTGGCGCTTCTGTTCCTCTTTGCCTTCTACAACCCGTCGAACCTCGCGCTCGACAAGATGTACTGGTGGTACATCGTCCACCTCTGGGTCGAAGGCACCTGGGAGCTGGTGATGGCCTCGATCCTTGCCTTCCTGATGCTGAAACTGACGGGCGTCGACCGCGAAGTGGTGGAGAAATGGCTCTACGTCATCGCCGCCCTGGCGCTTTTCTCCGGCATTCTCGGCACCGGCCACCACTACTACTGGATCGGCACGCCGGGCTACTGGCAGTGGATCGGTTCGATCTTCTCCAGCCTCGAAATCATTCCCTTCTTCGCGATGATGTCCTTTGCTTTCGTCATGGTCTGGAAGGGCCGCCGCGACCACCCGAACAAGGCCGCCCTCCTCTGGTCCCTCGGCTGCGCCACGCTCGCCTTCTTCGGTGCCGGGGTCTGGGGCTTCCTGCACACGCTGCACGGGGTGAACTACTACAGCCACGGCACGCAGATCACCGCCGCCCACGGCCACCTTGCCTTCTACGGCGCCTATGTCTGCCTCAACCTCGCGATCATCACCTACGCCATGCCGCATCTGCGCGGCCGGGACCCCTACAACCAGGTCCTGAACATGGCCTCCTTCTGGCTGATGTCCGGGGGCGTGGTCTTCATGACCTTCACCCTCACCTTCGCGGGCACGATCCAGACCCACCTCCAGCGGGTGAACGGCGAGGCCTTCATGGACGTGCAGGACCAGCTCTGGATCTTCTATGCCATGCGCTTCGGGGCGGGCGTGGCCGTGGTCCTTGGTTGCCTCCTCTTCATCTATGCCGTCGCCTTCCCCCGGCGTGAGATCATCGAACCTGGCGTTGCCAGCCCGGCGGAGTGATGATCATGGATGGAACCCTGATGGGGGCGGCAGACGCCCCCTTCTACCTGCCGCAAGGCGATGAGGTTTCGGTCTTCGAATCCGCCGCCGCCCATCGCCTGCCGGTCCTCCTCAAAGGCCCCACCGGCTGCGGCAAGACCCGCTTCGTGGCCCATATGGCCGCGCGCCTTGGCCGCCCGCTCTACACCGTCGCCTGCCACGACGACCTCTCCGCCGCCGACCTGATCGGCCGCTGGCTCCTGAAAGGTGGCGAGACGGTCTGGGTCGACGGCCCCCTCACCCGCGCCGTCCGCGAGGGCGCGATCTGCTACCTCGACGAGGTGGTGGAGGCGAGGAAGGACGTCACCGTCGTCCTCCACCCCCTGACCGACGACCGCCGCATCCTGCCCATCGACCGGACAGGAGAGGAGCTGCAAGCCCACCCCGACTTCCTCCTCGTCGCCTCCTACAACCCCGGCTACCAGAACATCCTGAAGACCCTGAAACCCTCCACCCGCCAGCGCTTCGTGTCGCTGGAGTTCACCTTCCCCAAGCCCGAACACGAAATCCCCGTCGTCGCCCGCGAATCCGGCCTGCCCGAGGCGCAGGTCCAACCCCTCGTCCGCCTTGCGAACAAACTCCGCGCCATGAAGGGTCAGGACCTGGAGGAAGGCGTCTCCACCCGCCTCGTCGTCTACTGCGCGCAACTCATCCACGGGGGCATGCCCATCGACCGCGCCATCCGCGCCGCGATGATCGAACCCCTGACCGACGACCCGGATGTGAAGGCCGGGCTCCGCGATCTCGTGACTGCCGTTTTCGGGTGAGGCCGGCAATGTCACGGATCGAGTTCGAGCCATGGGAACCCGAAGAATCCGTCGGGAAACTGTGGCACGCCTTTGCCAGCCGTCTGGATGGCGACCCCATCCACGACGGAGCCCGTGTCCTGCTTTCCCAAGTGGGCGGACGGCTGGCAGTCCTTTTCCGCGGCCTCGGCGGCGATCCAGCGGTGGAGATCAAGCCCGTGGCGATGGAAACCTCGCACCACCGGCTTTCCCTCCTCCGCCGCCTCGGCACCTGGGCCGAAACCGCGCCCCGCGCCAGCTTCGACGGCGCCACCCTGCGTCTGCCGGAATCGCTCGCCGCCTTCCCCGACCCGCTGGCCAACGCCGCCCTCTACCTCTGGCTCGCCGCCGCCGCCGTGGCGCTGCGCGACCAGACCCCCGCCGAAACTGATGACCCCCTGCAAGCCGACCTCGCCGCCATCGCAACCGCGCAGGCGATGACCGCCACAGCGCTGGAAATTGCCCCCGGCTACGCCAAACTCCACGCCGACCTCTGCGACGCGACCCTCCTTTTCCGCCGTACCCCCCGCCTTCCCCCCGTCGAAGCCGCCGTCGAGGCGCGCATCCGGGCTGCCCTCGGCGAAACCATCACCCTCCCACCCCTCCCCGCCAAAGCCCCGCGCGGCTATCGCCCCTTCAAGCCCGTCCCACTCTGGCCCGACCTCCGCCTCCTGACCCGCAGCGAGACGACCGCTGTCGAAGCCCGCGCCACCGAAGGCCCTCCAGAGGAGTCCGAGGAGAAGACGGCCAGGAAAGCCCGCCGCCGCAAGGCCGATCAGGCTGACCGCAACGACAGCTTCATCCTGCACAAGTTTGAAGCCATCCTGTCGATGACCGAATTCCTCAACCTCAACCGCCGGGTCGAGGATGACGACGAGGACACCGCGAGGAAAGCCGCCGACGATCAGGACGAGATCGGCCTCGCCCAGGTCTCCAAGGCCCCCGCCACGCGCCTGAAACTGCACCTGGACCTCGCACCCGAGGACGTGGACCGCGAACAGATCTCAGGCCAGTTCACCTATCCCGAATGGGATGTCCACACCGCCAGCTACCTTCCCTCTCACGCCCGCGTGCTTCATTCGCGGGCCGAAGCCAGCGACCTGACGCCCCAATTTCGGGCCGACCCGCGCGCCGCCGCGCGTATCCGTGCCGTCCGCCGCCAGTTCGAGGCCTTGCGTCCCAGCCTCGTCTCGACCCCTGGCCACCCGGACGGCGATGTGCTTGACACCGAACGGGCGGTGCGCGCGCGGGTCGATTTTCTTAGCACAGGAGAGGGCACCGACCGCGTCTGGCGGCAGACCCGCCCCGAACGCCGCGACCTTGCCGTCTCGATCCTGCTCGACGTCTCGCGCTCGACCGAAAGCGCCATCCCCGGCCACGGCCACGACGGCCGCTCGGTGATCGACATCGAACGCGAGGCACTGGCTGCCCTCGCCTGGGGCCTCGACGCCTGCGGCGACAGCTTTGCGATCCACGCCTTCTCCTCGCTGAAACGCGACCGGGTCTTCGTGCAGGAAGTCAAAGGCTTCGCCGAGCCGATGTCCGAGGCCACCGAACACCGCATCGCCGCCCTGAAACCCGGCCACTACACCCGCCTCGGCGCCGCGATCCGCCACACCTCGGCGCTTTTGACCAAGGAAGCACGCAAGCGCCGCCTCCTCCTCGTCATCACCGACGGCAAGCCCAACGACCTCGACCACTATGAAGGCCGCCACGGCATCGAGGACAGCCGGATGGCGATCCTTGAGGCCCGCCGCGCCGGCCACGCCGTCTTTGGCATCACCGTCGACCGCGACGGCAAGAGCTGGTTCCCCCGCCTTTTCGGCCAGGGTGCCTTTGCCCTGATCCCCCACCCCGAGAAACTGACCCAGGCCCTGCCACAGATCTACCGGCAACTCGTGATGGGATGACGGACCCCAAGCCCCTTTCACATTTGCCCAAATATCCTCGGGGG
>JAEULQ010000090.1 GCA_016792685.1 Tabrizicola sp.
ACCGGTGCTGGGCCATGCGACCTGGCATTTGTACCGGGCGGCGGTGGTCTGACGGAAGGTTTCAGTCAGGCCTTCTGTTTCTTGCCTGATTTGTCCCGTGACAAATCAGGCCGCGCCTGCCTGCCCTGGGCAGGCGCGTTACCGCGCCAGCCCAGGCAGTCGCGTCCTGATTTCCAACCCGACGGTGCCAGCCCACCCCCCTCTTGGCCTGCGGCTTGCGCCTCCGGCCAACGGACCGGGCGACTGTCCACTGGACAGTCGCCTGATCGGTCCGCGGCAAGGGTTCCAGCGGTTCGGCTGAAAAGACGCTCAGCGGATTACGGCGTGACCGTCACGCTGATCTGCAGGCGGTCAAGTTCCTGCCCGAACCTGAGCAGGCTGGCCGTGCCGGTGTAGATGCCGGGCGGCCAGCCTTCGGTCTTGAGCTTCCGGCCGATGGCGCGGAAGGCCATGGCCTGGGTCTTCTCCAGCGGGATGGCTTCGGAGATCACCGCGCCTTCGGGGCCGGAGAGGGTGAGGAGGAGCTCATCCCCTGATCTTTGGCCGAAAGTGCGGACCCAAAGGACCAGGGCGGGCGCGGTGCGGGACAGGTCGGGTGAGGCAAGACCGGACTTGATCGCGTCGAATTCGGGGACCGCAGTGGTGATGCCGATGTCGAGAAGTCCGCCGGGTTCGGTGAGGAGGTCATCGGCCCAGAGGTCTTCGCCCGGGGCACCGCAAGCGGGGGCATCGGGCGCGAACGGGTCGACCTTCCGGCCGTTCTGGCGGACCGTGAGGTGGAGATGCGGGAAATCGGCCTGACCGGATTGGCCGATCTGGCCGAGCGGGGTTCCAGCCACGACCTCGTCGCCCGGCTTGATCAGGAGCGAGCCCTGTTTCAGGTGGCAATACTGGGTTTCCCAGCCTTCTCCATGGTCGATCACCAGCCCGTTGCCGCATTCCTGGTTCGGCGTCGCGGCGGCGAAGTCCGGCACGCCGTCACGCAGGCGCAGGACCTTGCCCGGGGCGGCAGCGAGGACGGCGACGCCCGCCTCCATCGCAGCGCGGGTGGGTAGGGCAAAGTCGGTGCCGTCGTGGCCGTCATAGCTGAGCGGCCCGCAGGTGAAATCGCTGGCTGCCGGGCCGGGGTCATGGTCGGAGTAGTTCTGGATATAACAGGTGTCACCAAGGGTGCAGTCCACCGGCAGGAAAAGCTCAAAGGCCCCCGCCGGGAGGGCGAGGGCCAATGAGAAACACGCGGCGGTTCGGATCATTCCGCCGTCAGAAGCGGCGGCTTGGATTTGGTGATCGCCGGTTTGGCGGGTTCCTCGATGTCGAGCACGATGGCTTCGTCCTTGACCTGGACACGGACCACGCCGCCCTTGACCAGCTTGCCGAAGAGGAGCTCTTCGGCCAGTGGCTTCTTGATGTATTCCTGGATCACCCGGGCCAGCGGACGGGCGCCCATCTTGTCATCATAGCCCTTTTCGCCCAGCCAGGCGGCGGCTTCCGGGGTCAGCTCGATGTGGACATTGCGGTCCATGAGCTGGGCTTCGAGCTGCAGCACGAATTTCTCGACCACCTGCATGATGATGTCCTTGCCCAAGGGGGCGAAGTTGATCACCGCATCCAGGCGGTTGCGGAATTCTGGGGTGAAGGTCCGCTCGATGGCCGCAGTATCCTCACCCGTGCGGCGTTCGCGGCCGAAGCCGATGGCGGCCTGGCTTTGTTCGCGGGCACCCGCGTTCGAGGTCATGATCAGGATCACGTTGCGGAAATCGACCGTCCGGCCGTTGTGGTCGGTGAGTTTCCCGTGGTCCATCACCTGCAGAAGGATGTTGTAGACATCCGGGTGGGCCTTTTCCATTTCGTCCAGCAGAAGGACGCAATGCGGGTGCTGGTCGACAGAGTCGGTCAGCATGCCGCCCTGGTCAAAGCCGACATAGCCCGGAGGCGCACCGATCAGGCGGGAGACGGCGTGTTTCTCCATGTATTCCGACATGTCGAAGCGGATGAGTTCGACGCCAAGGCTTGAGGCCAGTTGCTTCGCCACCTCGGTCTTGCCGACGCCCGTGGGGCCGGCGAAGAGGTAGTTGCCGATGGGTTTTTCGGGCTCGCGCAGGCCGGCGCGGGCGAGTTTGATCGCCGAGCAGAGCGCCTCGACCGCCTTGTCCTGGCCGAAGACCACGCGCTTCAGCGTCTTTTCCAGATCGCGCAGCGTTTCGGCATCGTCCTTCGACACGGTCTTGGGCGGGATGCGGGCGATCTTGGCGACGACGGCCTCGATCTCCTTCACGCCCAGCGATTTCCGGCGTTTGGATTCGGTCACAAGGTGCTGTGCGGCCCCGGCTTCGTCGATCACGTCGATCGCCGAGTCCGGCAGCTTGCGGTCATGGATGTAGCGCGCGGCCAGTTCCACCGCCGACTTGATCGCGTCGTTGGTGTACTTGAGGTCGTGGTGTTCCTCGAAATGCGGCTTCAGACCCATGAGGATCTTGATCGCATCCGGCACCGAGGGTTCATTCACGTCGATCTTCTGGAACCGGCGCGAAAGCGCGCGGTCCTTTTCGAAGTGCTGGCGGAATTCCTTGTAGGTGGTCGAGCCCATGCAGCGGAGCTTGCCGCCCTGCAGCGCGGGTTTCAGAAGGTTCGAGGCATCCATCGCGCCGCCACTGGTCGCGCCAGCGCCGATGACGGTGTGAATCTCGTCGATGAAGAGGATCGCGTCGGGGTGATCCTCAAGTTCCTTCACGACAGCCTTCAGGCGTTCCTCAAAATCACCCCGATAGCGGGTGCCCGCCAGAAGCGCGCCCATGTCGAGGCTGAAGATCGTGGCTTTGGACAGGACCTCGGGCGTTTCGCCGTTGACGATCTTGCGGGCCAGGCCTTCCGCAATCGCGGTCTTGCCCACGCCCGGATCGCCCACCAGAAGCGGGTTGTTCTTGCGGCGGCGGCAGAGAACCTGGATCGCCCGCTCCACTTCGGATTCGCGGCCGATGAGCGGGTCGACGTCGCCCTTGCGGGCCTTCACGTTCAGGTCGACGCAGTACTTGGACAGCGCCGATTCCTTCGCCTCGCCCGCTTCGGCCTTGGGCGTCTCTTGCGGTTCGTCCGCACCCTGGACCGGGCGGGATTCGCCATAGGACGGATCCTTCGCCACGCCGTGCGCGATGAAGTTGACCGCGTCGTAGCGGGTCATGTCCTGTTCCTGAAGGAAGTATGCCGCGTTCGATTCGCGTTCGGCGAAGATCGCGACCAGAACATTGGCCCCGGTCACCTCGGTCCGGCCCGAAGACTGGACGTGGATCGCCGCGCGCTGGATCACGCGCTGGAAGGCGGCGGTCGGCACGGCCTCGGACCCTTCGACATCGGTGACGAGGGTGGACAGGTCATCGTCGATGAAATCGGTGAGGGTCTTGCGCAGCTCGTCGAGATCAACCGAACAAGCCTTCATCACCCGAGCGGCGTCGGGTTCATCAATCAGCGCAAGCAACAGATGCTCGAGCGTTGCAAGTTCGTGGCGACGCGAATTGGCAAGTGCCAGCGCCCCGTGAATGGCTTGTTCGAGCGTGGTCGAAAACGATGGCACGATATGTGCTCCTGTCCTGCTGGTCAGTCGGGCACGGGGCCCATACCAACCGTGGCCTCATAAGCTTAAAGTTCGGTTTTCCGCGCCGTACTTCAAGCGCAATCTTCCAGATTTCGGGGTTTCCCCCGCGTCCTCACACCATTTGTGATGAGGTACTGTCAAAACTTGTCTTTTCTGGCCCGGATTTCGGTGAAAACAGTGACATCGTCGGCATCCGGGAGGCCGACCGCTGCCTTCAAGGCGGGCAAATGCGCCCGCAGATAGGGGTTCGTCGCAAGCTCCACCCCAAGGGTTACCGGGACGGTCGGACGGCCTTGGGCGCGCTTTTCCGCGACTTCGGCAATGCGGGAGATAAGCTTGGGATTGCCGGGTTCAAGGGTCGCGGCAAATCGCAGGTTCGAAGCGGTGTATTCATGACCCGAACAGATCAGCGTGTCCGGGGGAAGGGCTGCCAGTTTCTGCAGGCTTTGATGCATCTGGCGCGCGCTGCCTTCAAACAGGCGCCCGCAGCCGCCGGCCATCAGGCTGTCGGCGGTGAAGGCAAGCTTGCTGGTCGGGAAGTGGAAGGCGATGTGGCCAAGCGTGTGGCCAGGGACATCGATGACGCGGGCGAATTCCCGGCCGATGGAAAAGCTGGAGCTTTCGTCCAGGGCAAGGTCCAGCTTCGGCAGCCGGTGGGCATCGGCCGCAGCGCCATAGACCATCGCGCCAGTGGCCTCGCGCAGGGCGTCGACCCCCTGGATATGGTCGTCGTGGTGGTGGGTGATCAGGATGTCCGAAAGCCGCCACTGATGCGCCGACAGCGCTGCCAGAATCGGGCCGACTTCCGGGACATCGACGACCGCCGTCTGCCCGGATTCGCTGTCATGGATCAGATAGGCGTAGTTGTCGGTCAGACAGGGGATAGTGACGAGTTCAAGCGGCATTCAGTTGCCCTCCAGGAGCGTGGGTCCGACCGGGTTGCCCAGCCAGTGCGGTCGATCCGGCCACCAATGGATATGATCAGGCGCCTGGAAGCCGGGATCCGCGAAGTTTCCGACCGCAATTCCGATGCAGCCCTTGAGATAGTCACCCGTGCGGAAGAAGCGCCCGCCGCCGCAGGTGGGACAGAAGCAAGCGGTCATCGCCGGGTCGCCGTTGTCGCGATAGAACCAGGTCGTGAAGGGGCCCTCGATCCGCACATCTGTATCCGGGAACCAGGCTGAAACCCGCATCACGCTGCCGCTGCCCCGCTGACAGCGGGTGCAAGTGCAGCCGTGGACATGGACGGGTGAACCAGTGACCAGCAGCCGAAGCGCGCCACATTCACAAGAGGAAAGGTGCGCAGGCTCTTGGTCCGTTTCAGGCATGGTGCATCCCGGCTTTGCAGGTATGATCGGCCCTTAGTCTGAACGGGCCGGAGCCGCTTCGCAATGCACCTCGATGTGCTGGACCTGAGGAACTTCTACTACCGCACGGCGCTGGGTCGGGTGGCGCAGCGGGCGATCCGCGATCAGGTGGTGCGGCTTTGGCCGCCGTTGGCCGGTCAGACGGTGGTGGGTTTCGGTTTCGCGGTGCCGCTGCTGCGACCGTACCTGCAGGACTCGCGCCGGGTCGTCGGGCTGATGCCCGGGCCGCAGGGGGTGATGCCCTGGCCCGCGGGAATGGAGAACGTCAGCGTTCTTTGCGAGGACACCGCCTGGCCCTTGCCCACGGGTCTGGTAGACCGGCTGGTGCTGATGCATGGGCTTGAGACGTCAGAGAACCCCTCGGCGGTGCTGGACGAATCCGCCCGAGTGCTGGGGCCCGGGGGACGCGCGCTGTTTGTGGTGCCGAACCGGATCGGCCTGTGGTCGCGGCGGGACGTGACGCCCTTCGGGTTCGGGCGGCCCTATTCGGTGGCGCAGCTGGAAGCGCAGTTGAAGCGGCACGGCTTCACCCCGGAAAGGAGCTGTTCCGTCCTCTTCGCGCCGCCGTCCTCGACCCGGTTCTGGCTGCGCTCGGCCAATTTCTGGGAAGCCTTCGGGCGGCGCATGCCCTGGCTGGCAGGCGGTGTGCTGATGGTGGAGGCAACCAAGCAGGTTTACGCGCCCACGCGCGGCGGGTTGGGGGCGGTTGTGAGAAAGCCGCTGCGCGCCCTGGAGGGGGTCGGCAAGGGCCGGCCAGAGCCGGCCATGAACCGCAAGCCGGATCGGTCCTGAGCGGGGGCGTTGTTGCCGGAAGGCAAGAGCGACAAAGTGACCACCGAAACAGGCCCGAATCCTTCACGAAACGGCGAGCAACCCGGTTGCGGGGTGGGAACGCCTCTGCTAAGGACGCCCGCGACGGATGGTGCGCAGCCAGGACGGTGGTCGAGGTGTGCGCCGAAGGAAGGTCCGGTCCGAAAGGGCCAGAGACCATGAGACAACGGAAGGGTTGACGTGTCAGAACCAGCATCGATCTCTCTGGGCATTGCCTCGCGCTACGCATCGGCCCTGTTCGACCTGGCGAAGGAAGGCGGAGCGCTGAAGGCGTTGGAAGCCGACACCGCCGCGCTCTCTGAAACCCTCGCTTCCAGCGGTGACCTGCGCGGCGTGCTCGCCTCTCCGGTCATCAGCCGTGATGAGCAGGGCAAGGTGATCGCGGCCATCGGTGCGAAGCTTGGCCTGAGCACCTTGTTCGCCAATACGCTGGCGCTTATGTCCGAAAAGCGCCGCCTGTTCGTCCTGCCGCAGCTTCTGGCGCAGCTGGCCGACCTGATCGCCGCCGAGAAGGGCGAAGTCACCGCCGAGGTGACCGCCGCCCGCGCACTGACTGCGGCACAATCGAAGAAACTCGCCGAGACGCTGAAAGCCCGCGTCGGCAAGACCGTGAAACTGAAAACGACTGTCGATGAATCCCTTATCGGCGGTCTTGTCGTCAAGCTGGGCTCGACCATGATCGACACGTCGGTCAAGGCAAAGCTCGCGGCCCTGCAAAATGCAATGAAAGAGGTTGGGTGATGGGAATCCAGGCTGCTGAGATCTCTG
>JAEULQ010000092.1 GCA_016792685.1 Tabrizicola sp.
CAGCGATAGCGATGCGGACAGCATTCGGGGCGCGGCCATGGACCACCGCGTATTCATCGGCCGAGCGGACCAGAACCCCCCGCGCCTCGGCCGTTCGCAGGAAGGTCGAGGCCCGCCAGCCAAGCGGCAGCCGCAGCCAGACGAAGGGAACACCCGGCTGCCAGGCCAGGTCGAACGCGCCGAGATGATTGACCAGTAGCTGCAGGCGCGCCCCGAATTCGGCCTGAACGCGCTGACGGATCTCGGCCGCCGCACCGGACCGGAAGAGATGCAGCATCAGGTCGGCCACCGGTCGCGACAGGGCAAAGAAGCCGTGCTGCGCGGTCAGGCGCCCCGCCTCGCCCATCCCGGCCGGGCAGATCACATAGCCAAAGCGCAAGGCTGCCGAGAGCGTCTTTGACACGCTTCCGACGAGCCAGACCCGCTCGGGGGCCAAGGCCCGGAGGCTGGGGATCTCGGACTCTGCGATCGAGTAGCAGTCATCTTCCAGGATTTGCAGGTCATAGCGCCGGGCGATCTCGGCGATCTCCTGGCGGCGTTTCACCGGCATGCGGCCGGTCGTGGGGTTCTGCGCCTCGGTCGTCAGACAAAGGACCTGCGCGCCGTGGCGACGACAGGCGGCCTCGAGCGCGGCGGGAACGATCCCCTGCTCGTCAATCTCGACCGGCACCACTTCGGCCCGGGCGGCCCGCGCTGCATAGCGGAAGCCCGGATAGGCCAGCTCTTCGATCAGCACGACCGGGCGGTCCCCGCGCAGGCAGCAATCGAAGATCAATCCGATGGCATTCTGGCCGCCATGGGTCAGCGCGACGTCTTCGGGGCCAATGGGACCAAGAATGCGATCCCCCATCCAGCCCACGATCTCGGACCGGAGCGCCGCTTCGCCCAGCTGGCTGGTATAGTCGAGCCAGCCCTGCCCGGTTGACGCAGCCATGCCCAGAAGGGCCTGCCGGAATGCGTCGGACTGGCCGGCCTCGGGGACCTGCGGGGCGCGCAGATCGACAAGGCCGGTGCTGCCGCCGGTGATCCGCTCGGCATACAAAGGCTGGGTTGGACCAAGTCGGGGCGATTGTGCTGCAACAAATGTTCCCCTACCGACCGTGGCGGCCAGCAGCCCTTCTTGCGTGGCCAGCTGATAGGCCCGCGCCACAGTACCGGGTGTCAAGTGCAGCCGCCAAGCCAGGTCGCGCACCGTAGGTAGTTGAGAGTTGGCAGGTAATTCACCGCTGCGGATCGAATCCCGCAAAGCGCGCGACAGGGAAAGATACTTGGGTCCGGGGAATTGATTCAGGTCGGGCGTCCAATTTGTATCAGTCACAATATTCCCCTGGCGACTCATTGCGTGGAATTGCTAGATTGTTCTTACGTCGAAAACCACTTTGTATCAATACAAATCTCAGGAGGCGGAAATGCCCCTCACCCAAGTCCAGAACGCCCCTTTGCGCCGCAAGTCGAACCTGCTTCAGCGCGCCCTTGAGCTGATCCTTCGCGTCGAGGCGCGCCGCCGTGACCGACAGCGGCTTGGCACCCTTGATGCGCATCTGCTGCGGGACATCGGGATTGATCCGAATGCTGCGCAAGAAGAATGCGCCAAACCCTTCTGGCGGTCCTGACCGCCGGATTCCCCGAGCGTTCTTACGCTCTTACCCCTGAACTGGGCCGGGTCTTCCCGGCCCTTTTTTCATGGCGCCGGGCTGGGAATCGCTGCGGCGATACGCCCCCCAAGCAGCAGACTTCCGGCGACGGTCAGGTGATTGCTGTCGCGGATCAGCATGGTGCCTGCCGGTGCCATCGAGCAGGATGAGTCAATGCAGAGGAAATCACGCAGCGGGACGATCTTTATCATGAGGGCAGCGGTTACCCGGGCCAAGATTGGGCCGTAACGCAGTCTCGCAGCATCGGCGTCAGCCCGCAATGCAGTACAATAGCGATCGTGGCCCTGGAAAGTTTCGTACTTGCAGTAGGGTGCCTCTGAAGCAAACCAGGGCAAATCCCCCGCAACAAGGACCTGAACACCCTTCTGCTTCAAGTGCCGCAGCGTTTCAAAAAGCCGACTCTCGAAGCCTGCGTCATCGTCAAGATCGGTCATTCGGCGGGGCCAGTGCATGGCGTAGACTACTGTTGTCAAATCCGGGTTCTGATCTAACACGTCAAAGAGCAAGGCAAACCGGGGCGCATCAAGGAACGGTATATCATTCTGGAGGTAGATGGCGACCGTCCGGTCAGGTAGCCCCGCGGCAATTCCATAGAACAGATGTTCTGCATGGGAGTCGCCAATGATGACGACCGAAGGCAAGACATCCGGCTTGCTTTGCAGGCAGCGTCTTCGTCCATGCTCATACAGCTCGACGGCCTGACGTGCTGCTTCCGGCTGACACTCGGCGAACTGCTCGCCATATCGCGCGAAACTCTCGTTGCCGATTTCGCCTGCATAACGCACATTTGCACGCCCCGGCAGTCCGTCATTCGCCCAGATCGCAAAGGCAAGCGCCATCAGGACAGCCCCGACCGAACCGCTGACCAGGAAGTATAGGCCCCGCCCAGGCAGCAAGGCCGGGCGCTGCCCCCGGAAAGGGCGCTCGACTAAGCGCCAGCTGATCCAGCCCAGCCCAAGCGACAAGGCCGACAAAAGGATCTGCGCTGGAATCCCAAGCTCTTCTGGACTCCGGATGCGGGCGAAGGCAAAGATCGGTTGGTGCAAAAGATAGGCGCTGTAGCTTACCAGACCGACGCCGACCATTGGACGCAGCGATAGGATGCGCGCGGCAAGCGTGTCCTGCCGTGCGAACACGATCAAGAGCGCAGCGCCGCTGACCGGAACCAGCGCCCACAATCCGGCGAAGGGCATCGCGGCGGTATAGAGGAAGACAAGGGGCCACGGTCAGCACCAGACCGAACAGGGCAAGGGGCCCGTGCCGCCAGGGCCCACGACCCGCCAGAACTGCAGCGCAAACCGACCCTACCCCAAGCTCCCAATACCGCGACAGGGTGAAGAAGAAATTGCGCTCAGCATCCTTGCGTATTCCCCATTCGCTGAACGCAAGGCTTGCCAGGGTCAGCACCACGGTAACAATCAGCAGCCGTCGGCTGCCATGTCGCATCGTCCACATCACCACAAGCGGGAAAACCAGATAATACTGCTCTTCGACTGCAAGGCTCCAAGTGTGGAGGAGCGGCTGCAACTCGGCCGCCGGAGCGAAATAGCTGACCTGTCCCATGAAGTAGATGTTCGACAAGAACACCAGCACCGACCCGAGGCTGGCACTGAAATCTTTCAGATGCTCGGGCAGCATCCACAGATACGCAAAGGGAATGCAGCCAGCCAGCACGACGAACAGCGCCGGAAGGATGCGCCGCGCGCGACGTTCGTAGAAGCGCAGGATCGAGAATGTCCCGTCCGAGGCCTCGGTCATGAGGATCGAGGTGATAAGATAGCCGCTTATGACGAAGAAGATATCAACGCCGACAAAGCCGCCGGGAAAGCCGGGAAGGCCCGAATGAAAGAGGATCACCGGCACGACTGCAATTGCGCGCAGGCCATCGATTTCTGGGCGGTAGGCGATCAGAGACGACATCGGCGGATTTTAGTCTCAATCACGCCATGACAAAAGACCCGCCAGTGGGGCGGGCCTTTGACAGCATGTACGGCGGGCAATCTGGCCACGACACCTTAGCGCTTGGAGAACTGGAACGAGCGGCGGGCCTTCGGCTTGCCGTACTTCTTCCGTTCGACGACGCGGCTGTCGCGGGTCAGGAAGCCTGCGCCTTTCAGCGCCTGGCGCTGCGTGGGTCCATAGAGCTGCAGCCCCTTCGAGATGTCGTGCTTGACCGCACCGGCCTGTCCCGAGAGCCCGCCACCAGCGACGGTTGCATAGGCGTCGAACTCACCTTTCACGTTCGCGACGCTGAAGGGCTGCTTCAGGATCATCTGCAGCACGGGACGGGCGAAGTAGACCGCCATTTCCTTGCCGTTGACCAAGACCTTGCCGGAGCCGGGCTTGACCCAGACGAGGGCCACCGTGTCCTTGCGCACTTACCCCTAAACTGGGCCGGGTCTTCCCGGCCCATTTTTTTATCAGGGACGCAGTCGGTACAGCGTCGTGCGAACCAGACCACCAAACTGGGGCACCTCGCACATGACGCGCTCTTCCAGAGCCCGCAGAAGAAATGGCTCGGCAGTCAGATCAATGCCGCTGCCGATCTTGAGCCGGATCCCCGGGCCAATGGGTTTGTCCAGGTTCAGGGTAAAGCCCGGCGTGCTGGGCAAGTGTTCGGTCAGGACAAGCCAGCGGTAGGCATAGAGGCGCGGAATCAGGTCCTGGACCATTGCATTGGGCAAGTGCTGCAAGACCTGACGGATGAAGACGACGTCTCCGGCAGGCAATGGATCGCGGGCCAGGTCAAGGCATCGGAAGTCGACATTTCCGGCGTGCGGCCCGGTCTGGTGATGGGCGATCAGATCGGGCACCACATCACAGGCAACATAGTCACGGAACAGCGGGCGAACCGCGGCCCCGACATGGAAATCGCCACAGCCCAGATCTACCGCGTCAAGAGGACCTTGACCCATCGCCCAGGTGCGGATCGCGTCGACATAGGGCGTGACAATTCCCGGATCATGCGATCCAGCCCCGGAATAAAAGCCGGTACCCCCCCAAAGCCGATGCCGGTAGATATGCGAAAAGGCCTGCCTGGCGTCGAGCTTTGCCCAGTCCGAAGCGGTGATCGGCCCGGCCAGGCGGGTCTTGCCTCCGGCCAATCGCCGCTGAAAATTCAGTAACCATTGTAAGAGCATGCAACCACCTGTGCCGGATGCCGGGATAGTGCCAGTCGTACTGTAGAGGGGGCAACTGGGGCCGCGCTTCGGCAACCGGAACTGGCAAGGATTCGCCTAAGCACACGCAGAGGTTCCGGAATGAAAAACGCGGCGCCAAGGCACCGCGTTTTCCGAAAGGATGCGAAGGGCTGTATCAGCGCTTCGAGAACTGGAACGAGCGGCGGGCCTTCGGCTTGCCGTACTTCTTCCGTTCGACGACGCGGCTGTCGCGGGTCAGGAAGCCTGCGGCTTTCAGCGCCGGGCGCAGCGTGGGTTCATAGAGCTGCAGTGCCTTCGAGATGCCGTGCTTGACCGCACCGGCCTGGCCCGAGAGGCCGCCACCAGCGACGGTTGCGTAGACGTCGAACTGACCTTCCACGTTCGCGACGGTGAAGGGCTGCTTCAGGATCATCTGCAGCACGGGACGGGCGAAGTAGACCGCCATTTCCTTGCCGTTGACCACGACCTTGCCGGAACCGGGCTTGACCCAGACGCGGGCGACCGCGTCCTTGCGCTTGCCGGTGGCATAGGAACGGCCGAGCTTGTCGCGCACCGGAACCCGGGGAGCAGCTTCCACCGCAGCAGGCGCCGAACCGACAGCCGACTTCAGGTCATCGAGAGATTTGATATCGGCCATGATCACGCGCTCCGGGTGTTCTTCGGGTTCATGGATTTGACATCCAGAACGGTGGGCTGCTGTGCTTCATGCGGATGCGCGGCCCCAGCGTAAACGCGGAGGTTCGTCATCTGCTGACGGCCCAGACGGTTGCGGGTGATCATCCGCTCGACGGCCTTTTCCACCACGCGCTCGGGGTGGTTGCCTTCCAGCACTTGCCGCGCGGTGCGCTGCTTGATGCCGCCCGGGTGGCCGGTGTGCCAGTAATAGACCTTGTCGTCGCGCTTCTTGCCGGTCATCTGCACCTTGTCGGCGTTGATGACGATGACATTGTCACCCATGTCCATGTGGGGGGTGAAGGTCGGCTTGTTCTTGCCGCGCAGGATG
>JAEULQ010000116.1 GCA_016792685.1 Tabrizicola sp.
TGCCGTCCTGTTCCTGTTCCCGATCATCTTCCTGACCGTGCTCTTCAATGCCCGCTTCTTCACCGATCCGTCGAAGCGGAACCTTTACGTCGGCGCAGTCCTGGTGATCGGCCTCTGGGCCTATTCGGGCCTCGCCTTCAACATGGATCCGCTCGGCATCTGGTCGATGGAGCCGAACATGCTGAACGTCTTCGTTTCGGTCGTGTTCGTGAACTCGCCCACCGTCTTCCGCATCGTCCGCGGCATCGTCATGGACCTCAAGTCGCGCGACTATGTGGCCGCCGGCCAGACCCGCGGCGAGGGTCCCTGGTACATCATGCTGTGGGAAATCCTGCCCAACGCACGCGGTCCCCTGATCGTCGATTTCTGCCTCCGGATCGGCTACACCACGATCCTGCTCGGAACCCTCGGCTTCTTCGGCCTCGGCGTGTCGCCCGACAGCCCGGACTGGGGCTCCACGATCGACGACGGTCGCAAGACGCTCAATATGTTCCCGCATCCAGCGGTCGTTCCCGCCCTTGCCCTCATGAGCCTGGTCCTCGGCCTGAACCTTCTGGCCGACGGGTTGCGCGAAGAAAGCCTGAAGGATTGACGCCATGACCGACGCAGCCTGGGATCCCTCGCAACCGATCCTCGAGATCGACCACCTGTCGATCAGCTTCTTCACCCGCCTGCGCGAGATTCCGGCGGTGATGGACTTCTCGTGCAAGGTCATGTCGGGCGAGGCCATGGGCCTTGTCGGCGAATCCGGCTGCGGCAAGTCGACCGTGGCCCTGGCCGTGATGCGCGAGCTTGGCAAGAACGGCCGGATCACGGCCGGGACCATCAAGTTCAAGGGCCGCGACCTGACCCATATGGGGGACGAGGACCTCCGCCACATCCGTGGCTCGGAAATCGCGATGATCTACCAGGAGCCGATGGCCTCGCTGAATCCGGCGATGAAGATCGGTGCGCAACTGGCCGAAGTGCCGATGATTCATTCCGGCATGTCGAAAGACGACGCCTGGAAGCTTGCCCGCCAGATCGTCGCCGACGTCCGCCTGCCCGACCCCGAGCGGATCATCAACGCCTATCCTCACCAGCTTTCGGGTGGCCAGCAGCAGCGCATCGTCATCGCAATGGCGCTGATGGCGAAGCCCGCGCTTCTGATCCTCGACGAACCCACCACCGCGCTGGACGTGACGGTCGAGGCCGGGATCGTCGATCTCGTCAAGGAACTGGGCGAGAAGTACGGCACTTCGATGCTGTTCATCAGCCACAACCTTGGCCTCGTCATGGATGTCTGCGACCGGATCTGCGTGATGTATTCGGGCGAGGCGGTCGAGACCGGGAACGTAACCCAAGTCTTCGACAAGATGCGCCACCCCTATACCCAGGCGCTTTTCCGTTCGATTCCGCTGCCGGGCGCCGACAAGAACGCACGGCCGCTGATCAGCATTCCCGGCAACTTCCCCCTGCCCCACGAACGACCCCAGGGCTGCAATTTCGGGCCGCGCTGCGACTATTTCCAGAAGGGCCGCTGCGACGCCGCCGATGTGCCGATGTCCGGCGTTCCCGGCGACGACCGTCACGAAAGCCGCTGCCTGCGCTGGACCGAAATCGACTGGGAAGCACCTCCTGCCAAGCGCGAAGTGAAGGAAAAGGCCGCGGTCGGCAAGGTCGTCCTGAAGATGGACGATCTGAAGAAGTACTACGCCGTCTCTTCGGGTGCGTTCGGCGGCGGGGCCAAGAAAGTCGTGAAGGCCAACGAAACGCTCAGCTTCGAAGCACGCGAGGGCGAAACGCTTGCCATCGTGGGAGAATCGGGCTGCGGCAAATCCACCTTCGCCAAGGTGCTGATGGGGCTTGAGACCGCGACCTCCGGCTCGATCATGCTTTTTGACGAGAACGTACAGTCGACCCCGATCCAGAAGCGCAACACCGATACCGTGTCCTCGGTGCAGATGGTGTTCCAGAACCCATTTGACACGCTGAACCCCTCGATGACCGTCGGGCGTCAGATCATCCGTGCGCTCGAGATATTCAAATACGGCAAGTCCGACGCCGAGCGTCACCAGCGCATGCTCGAACTCCTTGACCTGGTGAAATTGCCGCGTGCCTTCGCCGACCGGATGCCGCGCCAGCTTTCTGGCGGCCAGAAACAGCGCGTCGGCATTGCCCGGGCCTTTGCGGGCGGTGCCAAGGTTGTTGTCGCTGACGAACCCGTTTCTGCTCTCGACGTCTCGGTCCAGGCGGCGGTCACCGACCTCCTGATGGACATCCAGCGCGAGAACAAGACCACGCTTCTGTTCATCAGCCATGACCTCTCGATCGTCCGCTATCTCTCGGACCGGGTGCTGGTGATGTATCTTGGCCATGTGGTCGAGACCGGCACGACCGATCAGGTCTTCCAGCCGCCCTACCATCCCTATACCGAGGCGCTGCTGTCGGCCGTCCCGATCGCCGACACCAAGGTCACCCGCAAGCGCATCGTGCTGGAAGGCGACATCCCGTCGGCCATGAACCCGCCGCCCGGCTGCCCGTTCCAGACCCGCTGCCGCTGGAAGTCCCAGGTTCCTGGCGGGCTTTGCGATCGCGAGGTCCCGCCCGTACAGACCCTGGAAGGCGGCCACCAGATCAAGTGCCACCTTTCGCGCGAAGTGCTGGCGACCATGGAGCCGGTTATCAAGATCGCTGCAGAGTAGTCTGCAAGCTGCGTTCGTCGGGCGGCTTGGTTGTCGCCCGGCCCATGCTGTGCGCTTTGGAAGCGCCTGAAGACCGCAGGCACATAGGACCACCGCAGCTGACCCACTGCGTTGACAGGCGTAACGCCGGATTTTTCACGAAGAGCGCTGCGGAACGTGGGCAGTTGCCCACACTACCCGAGGATTGCCTTCACATAGCCCTCGGTCTCGGCATAGGGCGGGATACCGTTGTGTTCTTCAACGGCTCCGGGCCCCGCATTATAGGCCGCCAGCGCCAGCTCCCAGGTGCCGAACTTGTCGAACATCATTCGCAGATAGCGTGCGCCGCCGTCGAGGTTTTCCTCAGGATTGTCGATGTCGACACCCAACGTCGCAGCAGTCTCCGGCATCAACTGCGCCAGCCCCGTCGCGCCCTTGGTCGAGACCGCGACCGGGTTCCAGCCGCTTTCCTGCTGCACCAGCCGCAGGAACAGATCCTCGGGCACGCCGTGTTTCCGCGCCGCCGCTTTCGCGATCTCCAGATACTCGCCCTTGTAGCTGCCGCGATAGGCCGGAATTGCACCGGCGCTTTCGATTTGTTCCTTGTTTTTCTTGTACTTGGGCGTGAACTTGACAGAGCCGCTGTATTGCTTCTTCAGCTTCTTGTCGATCAGGTCAGACTGGCTTTCAAACAGCGCGGCGCGGGATTTGGTCGACCCGGTCAGGTTCAACCCTTCCGCCCCGGCAACACCCGAGGCGAGGGCCACCAGCGCAAACGCGGCAGCTTGGGCGACACTCCGACTTCCCAGACCCACTTCCATCCCCTGCACACCCGGCGGCGCGACTATAGCCTTTTCCCCCCGGTTTTCCAGCCGCGATTTGGCAGGCATTCCCGATCTAGCAGGAGCGTGCCGATTGCCCCCTGCAAGCTTGGTTGCAGCGGCCAGCGGGCAAGGTATAGGGTTTGTTAACCAACCGCGGCGAAGCTGCCGCGGACACCAACTCAGGGAGAATCGTATGGCGGGGTCGGTCAACAAGGTCATCATCATCGGCAACCTCGGCCGCGACCCCGAGGTGCGCAGTTTTCCCAGCGGCGGCAAGGTGGTGAACCTCCGCATCGCCACGTCCGAGACCTGGCGCGACAAGCAGTCGGGCGAGCGCAAGGAGCGCACCGAATGGCATTCGGTCGCGATCTACAATGAAGCTCTGGGCAAGATTGCCGAACAGTATCTGCGCAAGGGCTCGACCGTCTATATCGAGGGCCAGCTTGAAACCCGGAAATGGCAGGACCAGTCCGGCGCTGACCGCTACTCGACCGAGGTCGTCCTGCGACCGTTCCGGGGCGAACTGACCCTGCTTGGCGGCCGTGACGGCGGCGGTTCCGGCGGCGGTTCGGGCGGTGGCGGGGGCTATGACGATCGCGGCGGCTATGATGACGGCGGTCAGGCCGGAGGCGGCTATGGCGGTGGCTCGGGCGGCGGTGCCCGGGGTGGCGCTGGCGGTGGCGGCCGGTCGGACATGGACGACGAAATCCCGTTCTGACGCCTCGCCCGGCGCCACTGGACCTTGGCCGACACAATCCCTATATAATCGGTCAACTACTTCTGCCGCCGGGGAGCACCATGCAGGATCAGATCGAGGGCAAGCCGCTCATCAAGCCCTCCACCACCGATCATCCGCTTTATCCGCAGATCGTCGAGGCCTGCCGGACGGTATTCGACCCGGAAATTCCGGTGAACATCTATGATCTTGGCCTGGTCTACACGATCGAGATCGGCGCCGAGAACGAAGTCGACATCACCATGACTCTGACCGCGCCCGGCTGTCCGGTGGCTGGCGAGATGCCCGGCTGGGTCGCAAATGCAGTCGAACCCCTGCCGGGCGTGAAGCAGGTCGATGTCCAGATGACCTTCGACCCGCCCTGGGGCATGGAGATGATGTCCGACGAAGCGCGGCTGGAACTGGGGTTCATGTAGCACAAAGGCAAGGTATTTGCCTTGCATTGCCAAAAAGCAAACCCAATAGATTGCATTTCATAAAAGCAAATCTTTTTCCTTGCATTTCTTGAAAGCAAGGCGAATACTTTGCCCATGACGCGCACCGTTGCCATTCTGACCGGCGACCTGATCCGGTCGACCGAGGCCAGCCCCGAAGCCGTTGACTCAGCAATGGGCGTCATTCGCGATTGCGCGGCCCGGATCGGCCCGCGCACCGATTTCACCCGTTTCCGTGGCGACGGCTGGCAACTGCGGCTGGAAAATCCCGGCGACCATCTCTGGGCCTGCCTGCTGATCCTCGCCCGGCTTCGCGCGCAAGAGGGTATCCCCGGATGCCGCATCGCGGTGGGAATTGGCGCGGAGAATCCGACGGATACCAGGGATCTTTCAACTGCGCTGGGCCCGGCTTTCACCGCCTCGGGTCGGGCGCTTGACCAGATGAAGCCCGACCGGCTGCTTGCACTGGACGGAGCCGGCATCGACGCATTCCGCCGCCTGGCCTATCAGGTGGCGGGCGAACTGGTTGGCCGCTGGACCACGGGTCAGGCCGAAGCCCTGGCCCTGAAGCTTGACCCAGACAGCCCGGCCGACGAGCGATTGTCGAACGAAGCCATCGCCCGAAAACTTGGCATCACTCGACAGGCAGTGGACGCAAGGCTCAAGGCGGCGGATTATCCCATCCTCGACGACATGATGCAGGCCTTTATCGACGATTCCCTGCCCCGTGGGAGGACCAAGGATGACTGAAACCTTCATTGCCCTCCTCTTCGCCCACACGCTTGCGGATTTTGTCCTCCAGACCAACTGGATCGCGACGAACAAGCGCCATCCCCTTGCGCTAGGTCTGCATTTCGCCGCGGTCTACGCGACAGCCATTGCCGCCACCGGCTCGATCCATCCTGCGCTGCTTGTCCTGGCCCTTGTCCATATCGGCATCGATGTCGGCAAGCTGCTGCTCACGGCCGCATGGAAATCGTCCGGCCGGTTGGGGCCGTTCATGCTCGACCAGGCGTTGCATCTTGCGACCCTCGCCGTGCTTGCGCTCTGGCTTCCCGACCTCTGGGCGCAGGGCCTCTGGGCCCCCGGCGCCATCGTGACCGGCGATGACACCGGCATCCTCGGCACCGGCATCTGGTCCGAGGAAACGCCCCTGCCCATCAGCCATCTGCCCGCGTTGATGGTGCTGCTGACTGGCCTTGTCCTCGCGACCCGCGCCGGTGGCTTTGCAGTGGGCCTGCTGATGGAACCCTTCGCGCCGCATCTGGGCCAGGATGACGAAGGGAAAAGCCTGCCCGGTGCAGGTCGCGTCATCGGACAGCTGGAGCGCGGGCTGATCTTTGCTCTGGTCCTTTTCGGCCAGCCCGAGGGCGTTGGCCTTCTGATCGCCGCAAAATCCATCCTGCGGTTCGGCGCGGTGAAGGATGACCGTCGCCTCTCGGAATACGTCATCATCGGCACGCTGGCCTCCTTCGGATGGGCGCTTGTCGTGGCCTATGCGACGGTTTGGGGGATGGCGGCCCTGCCCCCGCTTGGAATTCCGTCCGCGGCACCCTAGATTAGGGGGAAAGGAGTCCGCCCATGTTTGGCATTCCCGGCAAAGCCGCCGTCACCTTGACCCAATCTGCCGTGCAGCAGATCGCCCGCCTGATGGAACGTCAGGGCAGTCAGGGCCTGCGCATCGGCGTCAAGAAGGGCGGCTGTGCGGGCATGGAATACACCATGGACTATGTCACATCGGTCAACCCGCTGGACGAAGTGGTGGAACAGGACGGCGCCCGGGTGATGATCGCCCCCATGGCGCAGATGTTTCTCATCGGCACGGAAATCGACTACGAGATCGGCCTGATCGAAAGCGGGTTCAAGTTCCGCAATCCCAACGTGGTCGAAGCCTGCGGCTGCGGGGAATCGATCAAGTTCCGCGAGACACCCGCCGCGTGATTGTCAAACAGCGCAGCCTGCCGCCGGGTCAAGGTTCGCGCCGACAGATTGTTCCCGATCTGCCGTCTTTTCCTTTCCACTTTTACACGCTAGGCGTGTCCTGACTGCAAAGGGGACAGCAGAATGAAGAAACTCGCCGCCGGAAACTGGAAAATGAATGGCACCAAGGCCTCGCTGGCCGAAGTTGCCGCCCTTCTGTCGGCGCATGGCCAACCAGCCTGCGAGATGTTGCTCTGCCCGCCCGCAACACTGATCGCCGCAATGGCCGAAGCCGCGCAGGGCACGGCGCTGAAGGTTGGTGCACAGGATTGCCACCCCAAACCCCAGGGCGCCCATACCGGCGACATCTCGGCCGCCATTCTGAAGGACGCGGGCGCGAGCCATGTCATCCTTGGCCACTCCGAGCGGCGGACCGACCATGGCGAGACTGATGACCTGGTCCGCGCCAAGGCCGAAGCCGTGGTCGATGCGGGCCTCGTCGCGATCGTCTGCATCGGCGAGACCGAGGCCGAACGCGACGCCGGAAAGACCCTGGCAGTGATCGGCACGCAGCTTGACGGCTCGATCCCGATGGGGGCGACTGCGGCCAATCTGGTCGTCGCCTACGAGCCGGTCTGGGCCATCGGTACCGGCCGCACACCGACCCTGTCCGAGATTGCCGAGGTTCACAGCTTCCTGCGCGGCCGGCTGCGCGGCCTTATCGGCGACGAGGCCGAGACCGTGCGGATTCTCTATGGCGGATCGGTGAAGCCGTCCAACGCGGTCGAGATCTTTGCCGTTCCGCACGTCGATGGTGCCTTGGTCGGGGGCGCAAGCCTCAAGGCCGTAGATTTCGGTGCCATCGTCGAGGCGCTTTCAGCCGCCTGACGACCTTCTCCTGTCGCTGGCAAGCCAGCCTGCGTCCATCCGGACCTCTAGGTTTCGCCCATGACCGCCCTTGATCCCTCGGCGCGCCGATCCCTTGTCGTTGCCAATCTGATCTGCCTCGCCTCGATGGTGATCTGGGCGGCAGGCCTGCCCGCGGCCGATCTGATCATCCCGCACATGCCGCCCGTAGCCCTTACAGCCTGTCGCGCGCTCTTGGCAGCCGCAGTGCTGTTGCCCATCTGGTGGCTGGTCGACGGCAAGTCGGTCGTGCTGGGCGCCAACTGGCTCATGGGCGCCTGGGTCGGCTTTGTCACGCTGGGCCTTGCCTCGTTCTTCGTGATCATCGCGCTCCAGTTCAACGATCCGGTCACGGTGGCGATCGTCAGCGCGATCATGCCCGTGATCGGCATCCTGCTCGAATGTCTTGCTGATCACCGCCCCTTTACCCGGGCGCTGGCCGTTGGTCTGGCCCTTTCGGTCGCGGGCGGGCTGATTGCCGTCAACGGTGCCGAAGGCGAGGTGAGCTTCGGGATCGGCGTCCTGGCCGCTCTCGCCTCGGTCACCTTCTACACCTGGGGCTCACGCGAGACGGTGAAGGCCTTCCCCGATCTCAGCCCGCTCGGCCGCAGCACCATTACTATCGCGGGCGGCGCCATCGTGGCGACGATCGCCGCACTTGCCGATGGCCTCCTGCGGGGTCAGTGGCCAGACTGGGCCGCCATCGGCTGGGTGGAATTCGGCGGGCTGGCCGCTTTCAGCATCGGCTCGATGGCCGTGGCACAGCTTCTGTGGATCGTCTCGGTCGGCCGGATCGGCATCGGGGCGGCCTCAATGCACATGAATGCCGTGCCCTTCTATGTCATGCTGATCGTGTTCCTGGCCGGCGGGCCCTGGAACTGGTGGCAATCACTCGGCGCCGTCATAGTCGTCACCGGCGCGCTGATTGCCCAGGGGCTGATTACACGGACAAGGTAAGCCATGATCGAACTGCAGCAATCCCCGACCGAACCCGCTTTCGTCCAGAACCCCTACCCTTTCTACGAGCGCGCCCGCGTTGCCGGCCCGTTTTTCCGCTGGCAGGACTATGGCCTGATCTGCACCGGTAATTCCGCCGCCGTGAACGCCATCTTCCGCGACCGCCGGTTTGGCCGCGAACCGGTCGAACCGCTGGTCGTTCCGCCGCATCTGGCGCCGTTCTACGCCGTCGAAGCGCATTCGATGCTGGAGCTTGAGCCCCCCCGGCACACCCGCCTGCGCAGTCTTGTCCTGCGTGCCTTCACCTCGCGGCGGATTGCCGGGCTTGCGCCAGACGTCACGGCGCTGGCAGAGGAACTGGTCGCAGCCTTCCCGCCCGGCGAATTCGACCTTCTTGCCGCCTTTGCCCAACCGCTGCCGGTCCGGATCATCGCCCGGCTGCTGGGGGTGCCGGAGAGCATGGCTCCCGACCTTCTGCGCTGGTCGAATGCCATGGTTGCCATGTACATGGCCGGCCGCACCCGGGCGATGGAGGATCGCGCCGTTGCCGCAACCGAGGCTTTCGTGGCCTTCATGCGGTCCTACGTCGAAGAGCGCCGCGCCCGTCCCGCCGACGACCTGATCACCCAGCTCATCGCCGCCGAGATGGAGGGTGAACGGCTGACGACGGACGAGCTGATCACCACCTGCATCCTCCTGTTGAATGCCGGCCACGAGGCGACGGTTCACACGATCGGCAATGGCGTGAAGACCCTGCTGGAAACCGGAACGCCTGCGACGACGCTCGGACCTGACCAAGTCGAGGCGACGGTCGAGGAAATCCTCCGCTTCGATCCTGCCCTCCACATGTTCACCCGCTGGGCCTATGAGGACGTCGAAGTGATGGGCCACACGTTCCACCGGGGCGATCAGGTGGGCCTGCTTCTGGGCATGGCCAACCGCGATCCGTCGGTCTGGGAAGACCCTGCCCGTTTTGCCCCAGCTCGCCTGGTAAAGCCCATTGCCACCTTCGGTGCTGGCCTGCACTTCTGCGTCGGCGCACCCTTGGCGCGGCTCGAGCTGCAGGTCGCACTGCCGATCCTCTTCCAGCACCATCCGAACCTCGCCCTGGCCAAAGCGCCGCAATATGCCGATGTCTTCCACTTCCACGGCCTGCGAGAGCTTTGCGTCCGGACCTGAAAGGTCCTTGCGCTTGTCCCTGGCACGCCGGGGGTTTGGGGGTGAAACCCCCATCAGCCGAGGAGGAGGGCCCAGTCCCTCCGACGAGACAGAAGACGTGCGCGCCAGCGCTCCGCCTGAAAACCGCCCTTTACAATGGCAGAACGGTCGTCGACTTGATTTCTTCCATGCTCAGAAGAGCAGTCACGTTGTAGATCTTCACTTCGGAAATCAGCGCCTGGTAGAACGTATCATAGGCCCGGGCATTCTTGACCCTGACCTTCAGGATATAGTCGATGTCGCCCGCCAGCCGGTGTGCCTCAAGAACTTCCGGCCGTTCCCTGAGCGCCTTCAGGAACTTGCGCTGCCATTCCGCCTCGTGCTCCGAGGTCCGGATCAACACGAAGAAGCAGGCCTCAAGCCCCAGCGCCTCGGCATCCAGGATCGCGGTCGTTCGGGTGATCACCCCCTGCTCGCGCATGCGCCGGATCCGGTTCCACACCGGGGTCTTCGACGACCCGACCTTGCGGGCGATTTCATCCAGCGACTGTTCGGCATCCTGTTGCAGTTCGGACAGGATTTTCCGGTCCAGATCATCCAGCGCGGCGCTCATTCCTGAATTTCCCCTATTCCCGGAACATGGGTTTTCTCGCCCGGCAGTATCGGAACAATCATCCTTATCTGCAAGGGTCACTGGTTCAGAACAGGGAAAATATTCTATATTCATCCTGTACTCCAGACCCCGAGGGCACCATGAGCCGCCGCTTCACACCGAAGATCGTGACCGCGAACCGCCTGCGGGAAGGCGATGTCGTCTATCTGACCGCCGATGACCAATGGTCGCCCTTCCACCACGAGGCGGAACTGATCGAGGACGAGGCCCATGCCCAGATGCGGCTTCTGCACGCCGCGGCCCAAAGGCTGAGCATTGTCGGCGCCTATCTGGCCGATGCCAGACCCGGCCCGAAAGGCCCCGAACCCACCCATTTCCGCGAGGAATTCCGGACGCGGGGCCCATCGAACTATCACCACGGCAAACAAGCCGACCACGCGAGCTGAGACATGTATTCCTATTCCGACTTCGACGAAGCTTTCGTCCGCTCGCGCGTGGCCCAGTTCAGCCATCAGGTGGAACGCCGCCTGGATGGCAGCCTCACGGAAGACGAATTCCGTCCGCTGCGTCTGATGAACGGGCTTTATCTGCAGCTCCACGCCTACATGCTGCGGGTGGCGATCCCCTATGGCTCGCTGAACCCGGGCCAGATGCGCCAGCTCGCCTATATCGCCGACACCTGGGACAAGGGCTACGGCCACTTCACCACGCGGCAGAACATCCAGTTCAACTGGCCGAAACTGCCCGACGTGCCTGCGATCCTTGGCGCGCTGGCGGATGTCGAGATGCATGCCATCCAGACCTCGGGCAACTGCGTGCGGAACGTCACCGCCGACCATTTCGCCGGTGCCGCGGCCGATGAGATCGCCGACCCCCGTCCTTACGCCGAGCTTCTGCGCCAGTGGTCCACCGACCATCCTGAATTCCAGTTCCTGCCGCGCAAGTTCAAGATCGCCATCACCGGCAGCCCGAACGACCGCGCCGTGACCCGCGCGCATGACATCGGCCTGCGCATGGTCCGCAATGCAGCGGGCGAACCCGGCTTCGAAGTCATCGTCGGCGGTGGCCTTGGCCGGACTCCGATGATCGGCGTCACTGTCCGCGACTTCCTGCCTGAGGCGGACCTCCTGCCTTACGTCGAGGCCGTCCTCAGCGTCTACAACACGCTTGGCCGCCGCGACAACAAGTACAAGGCGCGGATCAAGATCACCGTGCATGAGACCGGCAAGGAAGCGATCACCGAAATGATCGAGGCCCGCTTTGCCGAACTGCGTCCGCTTTTCGGCGGCAACGATCAGAAGCTGCTGACCGAGATCCGCGAGGCTTTCGCGCCCCCCGCCTTCCGCAATGCGCCGGTGGATGCCTATGACGCCTTCTACAAGGCCGACCCGGTCTTCCGCGCCTGGGCCGACACCAACCTGACCGCGCACCGCAACGCTCAATATGCGATCGTCACGATCAGCCTGAAGGCGCATGGCCAGACCCCGGGCGATGCCACCAGCGACCAGATGCGCCTCATCGCCGATCTTGCTGAAAAATATGGTCATTCCGACCTGCGGATCAGCCATGAGCAGAACGTCATCCTGCCGCATGTCCACAAATCCGACCTGCCGACCCTGCATGCAGCGCTGGTGCAAGCGGGCCTCGGCACGGCCAATGTCGGACTTCTTTCCGACATCATCGCCTGCCCGGGCATGGACTATTGCGCCCTTGCCACCGCCCGCTCGATCCCCGTCGCACAGGAGCTGGCCACGCATTTCGATGCGCTGAAGCTGGAGCATGACATCGGCCCGCTGAAGATCAAGATCTCGGGCTGCATCAACGCCTGCGGCCACCACCACGTCGGCCATATCGGCATTCTCGGCCTCGACCGCGCGGGGGTAGAGAATTACCAGATCACCCTTGGCGGCGACGGCACCGAGGATGCAGTGATCGGCGAAAAGACCGGCCCGGGCTTTGCCTATACCGAAATCGTCCCCGCCATCGAACGCATCCTGCGCGCCTATCTCGGGCTGCGGAGCGAGCCGTCAGAAACTTTCCTGCAGGCTTTCAAGCGTGTCGGTATGGAGCCGTTCAAGGCCGCGCTCTACGACACGGAAGACGCGCAAGATGCCGCGTGACGGCCGCCACGAAGGTCCCGTCGCCGAACGGGTCAGCGCGCTGAACGCGCGCTACAAGCACCACTCAGCAACCGCGGTGCTGGAACATGCGTTGAAGGACGCGGACCTTGGCAAGGTTGCGCTGGTTTCCTCCTTCGGGGCGGAATCGGTGGTCCTCCTCCACCTCGTCAGTGTCATCGCGCCTGAAACCCCGGTGCTTTTCATTGACACGCGGATGCTGTTTCAGGAAACGCTCGACTACCAGCGCGAGTTGGCCGAGAAGCTGCACCTCTGCGACATCCGCACGATCCGGGCGAACCCGGCGCGGGTGAATTTCGAGGATCCGGACGGGACGCTCCACCAGTTCTCGACCGATGCCTGCTGCAATGTCCGCAAGGTCGAGCCGCTGGAACGGGCGCTTGCACCCTTCGACGGCTGGATCACCGGCCGCAAGCGGTTCCAGAATTCCGACCGCGAGGCGCTCCAGTTCTTCGAGAACGAGGGCGATCACCGGATCAAGGTCAACCCGCTGGCCCATTGGGGCCGCGAGGACCTTGAGGAATACATGGTCGAAAACCGCCTTCCCCGGCATCCGCTGGTGGCGAAGGGCTACCCTTCCATCGGCTGCGCGCCGTGCACAAGCCCGGTGAAACCGGGTGAAGATCCCCGCGCAGGCCGTTGGCGCGGAAGCCAAAAAACCGAATGCGGTATCCATTTTATCGACGGCAAGGCCGTGCGCACACCCAAGGAGAACGCGGCATGAGCGTGATCGTCACCGATGCGGGCTTTGCCCCAGCCACCGCGCGCGAAATCGTGGTGCTGTCCGATCTGACCGACCAGACGGCGGTGGACCTGTCAAACACCGATGACCCTGCCGCGCTGGAAGGTGCGCTGGACCGGCTGACCCTGATCCGCGTGGCCTTCCCCGCCTTCAACGATGGCCGGGCCTTCACCATCGCCCGGCGTCTGCGGATGATGGGCTACAAGGGACAGCTCCTTGCGCTTGGTCCGGTCATTGCCGACCAATATGCGATGCTGCGCCGGGTGGGCTTTGATGGGGCGGAGATCCCCGATGAAATCGCCGCCCGCCAACCCGCCGAGCAGTGGCAGTTCCGCGCCGCCGACTGGCGCGATCATCACTATCAGGCCCGCCTGCGCGCTTGAGGCGCTGGACTGATCGCCCCCAATATTGTATGCATGCATACGATTTCCGGCCGCGACCCTGCGACCCGAGCAGGGCTTCCCATGTGGCCAACACTCGCCTAAGGAGGGCGAAAGGCCATGACTGAGGCACTGACCATGGACGCCAAGCCCGCAAAGCCGCACCTTCCGGATGCGCAGACTGTCACCAGCGTAAGGCACTGGACTGACCGGCTGTTCTCTTTCCGGGTGTCGCGGCCGGCAACGCTGCGCTTCCGTTCGGGCGAGTTCGTGATGATCGGTCTCCTGGGCGAAAACGGCAAACCGCTCCTCCGCGCCTATTCCATCGCTTCACCCTCGTGGGACGAAGAGCTGGAGTTCTACTCGATCAAGGTGCCGGATGGCCCGCTGACCTCACGGCTTCAGCATATCCAGCCGGGCGACGAGATCATCCTGCGCCCGAAGCCCGTGGGGACGCTGGTCGTGGACGCGCTGTTGCCGGGCAAGCGGCTTTGGTTCCTGGCCACGGGGACCGGTCTTGCCCCCTTCGCCAGTTTGATGCGTGACCCCGAAGTCTATGAGAAATTCGACCAGGTCATCATGATGCACACCTGCCGCGAGGTGGCGGAGCTGGAGTATGGCCGCCAACTGGTCGAAGGGCTGCAGGACGATCCGCTGATCGGCGAGATGGTGCAGGGCAAGCTGCGCTACTACCCGACCACGACCCGCGAGACCTTCCACCACATGGGCCGCGTCACCGACAACCTCGCATCGGGCAAGGTCTTCGCTGACCTCGATCTGCCAAAGATGAATCCGACCGAGGACAGGGCCATGGTCTGCGGCAGCCTTGCCTTCAACGTCGATGTGAAGGCGATCCTGGAGGGCTTCGGCCTGCGCGAAGGCGCGAATTCGGATCCGAAGGAGTTCGTGGTCGAAAAGGCCTTTGTCGGCGACGGGATCTGAACGGTCCGACCGAAAGCAAAAGGCCCCGGGGATCCCCCGGGGCCTTTGCCTTTCGGCTGAAGCCGAAGATTACATGCCAAGCGCGGTCTTGACCTGCGCGATGGTGTCGGCGACGAGCGCCGGGTTGGCCTTGGCGGCCTCGACAGCGGTCTTCAGCGTGGTCTTCATGGCGTCGTCCAGCGTCGAGCCGTCGATCAGCGCCACAACGGCATCCGCGTTGAAGTTGGCCGGGTCGAGCGCGGCAGCAGCAGCAGCGGCAGCCTCGTCAGCGGCTTTCTGGGCGGCAGCAGCAGCCTCTTCAGCAGCCTTGGCAGCTTCCTCTTCGGCCTTCTTCGCAGCTTCTTCAGCAGCTTTGGCGTCAGCAGCAGCCTGCTCTTCAGCAGCTTTCGCAGCAGCGGCAGCTTCCTGAGCGGGCTTGTAGCTGAACTGGTAGTAGCCGCCAGCAGCCAGAAGGACGACGATGGCGCCGATGATTACAGTTCTGTTCATGTCAATTTCTCCCATGACCGGAGCTTGGGCCCGGATGGCGCCCATATGGCAGCTTGCCCGGGAAATGAAAAGGGTACCGCACCCTCCTCATGCCAAAAAGGCCAGAAATCCGCGGAAAACTGGGCGCTCTCATGGGATGCCGGGTTGCAGTGCCCGGATGGCGCGTCTAAATTGCCGCCGCAAGCTGAACCATCAAAGGACGACTGCCATAGCCCGCCGACCGCACAACGCCCCACCGCAACGCGAAACCGGACCCCGCATCAATGACCGCATCCGAGCACCGGAAATCCGACTGATCGGCGCGGACGGCGAAAACGTAGGGGTGGTGACCCCGGCCCGAGCGCTACAGATGGCCGAGGAAGCAGGGCTGGATCTGGTTGAAATCTCGCCGACGGCGATACCGCCGGTCTGCAAGATCATGGACTTCGGCAAGTTCAAGTACGAGACCCAGAAGCGCGAGGCCGAGGCCCGCAAGAAGCAGAAGATCATCGAGATCAAGGAAATCAAGTTCCGTCCGGGTACCGACAAGCACGACTATGACGTCAAGATGCGCTCGGTGATGAAGTTCCTGGACGAGGGCGACAAGGTAAAAGTCACCCTGCGCTTCCGCGGCCGCGAGATGGCTCACCAGGAACTTGGGCTCGAGCTTCTGAACCGCGTCGCTGCCGATGTCGGCGAAGAGGGCAAGGTCGAAAGCATGCCGCGGCTGGAAGGCCGCCAAATGGTGATGATGATCGCGCCAAAGTAAGGCGACACATCGCGACAGGAACGGGGATGGGGGCGGTCAGCCCCCGTTTTCATTCGGTCCTGGTCTCGCGCAGGTGGCCGCGCAGCGGGATTTCCTTCAAAAGGCCGCCGACCCCCATTGCAGCTATGTCATCGTCGCTTGGGGAAAGACCACATGCAAAGCGCTCCAGAACCCAATCGGCACCGTTCAGGGCCGGACTGCGCGCACAACCCGGAAGGCCGATGACCGGCTTTGCCTCAAGCGCACCGAAGAACAGCAGGTTGCCCGGATCAACGGGCATTCCGAAACGCTGGACCTGACCGCCTGCCCTGCGCAGCCCCTCGGGCGCAACGTCCTGCGGGTCCGAAGTCGCCGATCCGGTCAGGATCAACAGCAGGTCGCCCTTTGCCTCGGCCAGGGCCTGCGCCACAGCTGCGGTCTGGTGCGGCACCGTCACGCAGTCGACCAGCGCTATTCCAAGCGCACGAAGCCGACCCTCGATGGCCCTGCGACCCTTGGCGGCAAGCTTCGGATCAAGCTCGGGCACTTCAGTCAGGATCAGGCTTGCACTTTGGCGCACGACCGGCTGAACCCGAAGCGCGCCGCGGCCGATGTGACATGCCTCAACCAGGGCCGCTTCGGGGACCGAATAGGTGATGATCTTGACCGTAGCCACCAACTGACCCGGCGCCACGCGGGCATAGGGTGCCAGCGTTGCCAGCGTGATTGCCGGGTGCACCCGGTTCATCGCGTGGATGGCCGCTGCGTCGGGAATCATGAGGCCGGGACAGCGGGCATTCAGGTTCACCCGGCCAGTGAAGGCCGCCGACAGCGCCAGCCCGGCAGCTTCCGGCGCGGGCACCAGTGCCCTTGCCAGGCGATCCGCAGCGATGTCTTCGGCCACATCCGCCGGGTCAAGCAATGCCACCATGACTTCCGTCACGCCAGCGGCGCGCAGACGGATCAGCTCGGCCTCGTCCAGCACGCAGCCCTTGCGCAACCGCCCTCCAGGCAGGACCACGGAATGGGCGAGGATCGCCCCCTTTGCGCGGTCAATTGGAAGCGGGCCAAAACGCATCAGAGCCGCAGGCGTTGCGTGATCTGCGCAATGATGCTGACGGCGATCTCGGCCGGGGTCTTGGCCCCGATGTCAAGGCCCACCGGCGCATGGATGCGGGCAAGCTCCTCGGCAGAATAGCCCGCCTCGGCCAGCCTTTCGATCCGCTTGGCATGGGTCTTCTTTGACCCGAGACACCCCAGGTAGAAGGCCCCCGACCGCAACGCGACCCGGATCGCCGGATCGTCGAGCTTCGGGTCATGGGTCAAGGTGACAATCGCGGTCCTGGCGTCGGGGTTCAGCCTGGCCAACGCCTCGTCCGGCCAGTCGTCCAGGATCGTCTCTCCGGGGAAACGGTCGGCAGAACCAAAGGCCGCCCGCGGATCGATCAGCGTTGGCGCATAGCCACAGGTCCGGGCGATGGCCAGAAGCGGTTGGGCAATGTGGACGGCACCTACAACGATCAAGCGCAGTGGCGGATTGTGAACCGCAATGAAACGGCCTTCCTCTTCCATGCCGGAACGGTCGGCCTTCAGGCGCGCGTCGACCACCTGATCTTGCCCGGGCACGCAAAGCTCGCGGTCCCAGCTGTCCAGCCGGGTCACCAGAGCCACCGCACGTGGCGCTGAGCGGGCGGCGATCAGGTCGGCAAGCAGGCTTTCGGCCAGGGCTTCGGACCCGTCGCCAACCGGCTCGACCAGGACGCGGATCGTGCCGCCACAGGCCAGACCTGCGGCAAAGGCGGTCTCGTCGCTGACGCCAAAGGTCAAAAGCCGGGATTTTCGATCCTGCAGGGCGTCCAGCGCCTCGGTGACGACGGCGCCTTCGACACAGCCACCCGAAACCGAGCCGATCATCTCGCCCTCGCCCGAGATGGCAAGTTGGCTGCCCGCCTGACGCGGAGCCGAGCCCCAGGTCTCGACGACAGTGGCAATGGCCGCACCTTTCCCGGCACGATGCCAGGCCAGCGCGGCTTCGGGGATCATGTCATGGGGGGCACGCTTTTCCATGCTGCAAGTATGCGTCCGGGATCGGAGCTTTGCCACAGAAATGGTTGCGCCGCGGGCGGACCCGCGGCGCAAGTTCGGTAGGACGCGCTCAGCGCAGTTCGGCCGTGCGCATCAAGGGCGTGATCACCTTCACTTCGACACGACGGTTAAGAGGCTCGTTCTCCTGCGTATCGATGAGAAGCTCGGTCTCACCATAGCCCTGAACAATCATGTTTTCGGGCGGGATGTCGAAGTATTCGGTCAAGGCAAGCGCCACCGATTCCGCACGACGGTCCGAAAGCGCCAGGTTCATCGCCGTCTTGCCGGTCGCGTCGGTGTGACCCATGACCAGGAAAACCTCGGCCGGATTCTCATCCAGAAGCTCCTGCATCACGCGCCCCAGATCGGCAAGGTTGCGCGCTTCCTCCGCAGTCACAGCCGCCGAACCGGTCGCGAACTTGACGGGCTCGACGTCAATCGTGGCCGCAAGGTCGCGCACTTCCGGGATCTCGCGGATCTGGCGCAGCGAGAACTTGCGCCCCGCCTTCTCGGCCTCAAGCCGTGCCAGTTCGCGCTTCAAGGCCGAATCCTCGTCCTTCGAAGAGATGACGATCTTCTTCTTCGGCCTCGGAAGGTCGCGGACAATGACCACTTCCTCTTCCACCAGGTCGTCGATCAGGACCAATTCACGCCCACGGTCGTCATAGGTCGCACGGCGCAAGACGCGGCCGGTCGCATCGCGGATCGTCACTACCTGAGTGCCGTCCGGACGTTCCACGATCGTGCGGGTCGAGCCATCCCTGAAGGTCTCGGTCCGAACGGTCGAGCCTGGCCGACGGATCACGGTGTCGTCGTCCTTGAGCACCTGATATGTGCCATCCGGCCGCAACACGATCACCCGGTCGCCCGTGTTCGACACGACGCGGCGTTCTTCTGCCTTGGCCTTGTTCGCATTGATGATCGAACCGACCACCAACGCACCAAGGACAACCAGCCCAGCCTTTTCGAGGTCCGACAGCTTGCTTTTCGTGCCGGCGGCCATGGCAACCGGTGGTGCGGCGAACTCTTCGGCCGAGGTACGCACACTTTCTTCCGTGATCGTCTCGGTCACTGCCGCGACAAGGGCGGCCGGATCGGGTTCCGCCAGAACGACGGTCCCGTCTTCTGGCGCAGGCGCCGACACGGTTTCCGCAGCGGCAAGCGCCGACGGTTCGATTGCCGTCGGGTCGGCAGTCAGAAGCTGGGTCAGGCTCTCGACCTCGCCTTCGGAAACTTCCGGAACTTCGACCGGAACGATTTCCAGCGTCGGATCCTCTGCGGCGACCTTCAGACCGGCAGCTGGGTCGACGACCTCGCCACCTTCGGTAATCGCGAGCTCGGCCTCGGCTTCGGCCAGCGCTTCCGCCGCGACTTCCGGGTCAACCGGTTCACCGGTTGCCGAATCGATCACGCCTTCAATCGGCTCTTCGCTGACAGAAGTTTCCGCCGCAGCGGCCTCTTCTGCTGCCGCAGCGGCAGCTTCTTCCTCGGCAGCCTTTGCCGCAGCTGCTTCGGCCTCTGCCTGAGCGGCAGCTTCGGCGGCAGCCGCTTCCTCGGCGGCCTTGGCAGCCGCTTCCTCTTCCGCAGCCTTTGCGGCGGCGGCATCGGCTTCAGCCTGGGCAGCCGCCTCAGCAGCCGCCGCTTCCTCGGCGGCCTTCGCGGCCGCTTCCTCTTCCGCAGCCTTTGCAGCCGCAGCTTCGGCTTCGGCCTGGGCAGCCGCCTCAGCTGCTGCCGCTTCCTCGGCAGCCTTGGCGGCGGCTTCCTCATCCGCAGCCTTCGCAGCCGCAGCTTCAGCCTCAGCCTGAGCAGCCGCTTCAGCAGCTGCCGCTTCCTCGGCAGCCTTGGCGGCGGCTTCCTCTTCTGCGGCCTTGGCGGCCGCTTCCTCTTCTGCGGCCTTGGCGGCCGCTTCCTCTTCCGCAGCCTTTGCGGCCGCAGCTTCAGCAGCTGCCGCTTCCTCGGCAGCCTTGGCGGCGGCTTCCTCTTCCGCAGCCTTAACCGCGGCGGCTTCCACCGCGGCGGCCTCGGCTGCCGCTGCCTCTTCCGCTACCTTCAGGGCCTCGATGATCGCTTCAAGATCACAAACCACCTCGGAAGTCGGCACGCAAAGTACGGTTCCGTCCAAACCCGTTACCGAGCCATCCTCGTTCATGACCTGAGCAAAGGCAGGCATTGTGCTCAGCGGGCTGATGGCCACCGAAAGGGCCGTCGTGGAAATAAGAAGTCGTCTCATACTGGTCCTCATCCGTTACCCTTCCTACCGGACCGAGCGATTCGATCCGCGCAAAGGCTGGGCTACCCGGTCAGAATGCAGCAATGGTCCGGATATGCCATAACATGTGTTTGCCATCCGATAGCCATCGGCGAGGATCGGCAAACGGTGCTGCGCCCTAGGTCAAACCTGGCACCAGATCGCCCCCGACTTCCGCTGTCACCCAGTCGCGGAATGAATTCAGCGGGCCCCGCGCCGATACGGAACGCGGCCAGACCAGCCAATAACTGCCCAAAGCGGCAACCGGGCCGCCATGGATTGGGACCAGTCGCCCCTCGTCCAACTCGCTGCGGATCAGAAAGGTCGGCACCAGCGCCACCCCCATGCCATGGATCGCCCCCTGGATCAGCGTGGCGAACTGGTCGAACATCATGCCGGGCGGGCGCAGACCGGGCCGTCCGTGATGCGCGAGCCAGCGTCCCCAGTCGCCCGTACGGCTTTCCAGCTGCAAAAGCGGTTGGCTCAGGATGTCTTCAGCCCTGGGCAGGGACCCGCAAAGGCCGGGGGCGGCGACCGCGATGACCTCTTCGTCCATGAGTTTAAGGTAGTCGACCCCCGGCCAGTCCTGCCGTCCGTAATGGATCGCCGCATCAAAGGCAGTGCCCGCAAAGTCAAAGGGCCGCAGCCGCGTGGACAGGTTCACTGTCACCTCGGGGTGGTTCTGCGCGAAACGGGCCAGCCGGGGCGCCAGCCAGTGCATGCCGAAGGCCGGAAGGATCGCAAGATTCAGGCTGCCGCCCGTCGGATTGGCCCGCAGCGTTATCGAGGCTGTGGCGAGGAGGTTCAGCGCCTTGCGCACCTCGCCCACATAGTCCTGCCCGGCCGACGTGAGATGCAGCCGCTGCTTTTCCCGGCGGATCAGGGTCACGCCAAGCTGTGCCTCCAGCCCCTGCAATGCCCGGCTGATCGCCCCTTGGGTCAGGGACAGTTCCGCCGCCGCTGCCGACGCGGTGCCCAACCTTTCAACCGCCTCAAGCGCCATCAGGGCCGGGATCGCGGGCAGATAGCGGCGGGGCAGCATTATGAGTTTCCCTCATGATCTCGTGCAGGCCTTTCGATAGCGCCAAATGCCATTCCATGCAATGTTTCCGGCAAAGATGGAGGGTTCGATGACCGATCAACCGAAACTGAAGGCCAAGGATGCACCCGACCTGGGTCGGTTCGACTGGGAGGATCCCTTCCGTCTGAACGACCAGCTGACCGAAGAAGAACGGATGCTGCGCGATGCGGCCCGGGCCTATGCCCAGGAAAAGCTGCAACCCCGCGTCATCGCCGCATACCGCGACGAACAGACTGACCCCTCGATTTTCCGCGAGATGGGCGAGATGGGCCTGCTGGGCGTCACGATCCCTGAGGAATACGGCGGGCTTGGCGCGTCCTATGTGGCCTACGGGCTGGTCGCGCGGGAAGTCGAACGGGTCGACTCGGGTTACCGGTCGATGATGTCGGTCCAGTCCTCGCTGGTCATGTATCCGATCTACGCCTACGGCACCGAAGCGCAGCGGATGAAGTATCTGCCGAAACTTGCCTCGGGCGAGTGGATTGGCTGCTTTGGCCTGACCGAGCCTGATGCAGGCTCGGACCCGGCCGGGATGAAGACCACCGCGAAGAAGACAGCGAACGGCTTTGTGCTAAACGGCGCGAAGATGTGGATTTCGAACGCACCGATCGCCGATGTCTTCGTCGTCTGGGCCAAGTCCGAGGCGCATGGCGGCAAGATCAAGGGCTTTGTCCTCGACAAGGGCACCAAGGGTCTGTCCGCGCCGAAAGTTGGCGGCAAGCTGTCGCTGCGGGCATCGATCACCGGCGAGATCGTGCTGAAGGATGTCGAAGTCGGCGAAGACGCGCTGTTGCCGAATGTCGAGGGCCTGAAAGGCCCGTTCGGCTGCCTCAACCGGGCGCGCTACGGGATCAGCTGGGGTGTGATGGGCTCGGCCGAGTTCTGTCTGCATGCCGCGCGGCAGTATGGGCTGGACCGCAAGCAGTTCAACAAGCCCATTGCCGGTACGCAGCTCTTCCAGCTCAAGCTTGCGAACATGCTGACCGAAATCTCGCTCGGCCTGCAGGCTTCCCTGCGCGTCGGGCGTCTTCTGGACGAGGCCAATGCCGCGCCCGAGATGATCTCGATCATCAAGCGCAACAATTGCGGCAAGGCACTGGAGGCCGCCCGCTGGGCGCGCGACATGCATGGCGGCAATGGCATCCAGGAAGATTTCCAGATCATGCGCCACATGGTGAACCTCGAGACGGTCAACACCTATGAGGGCACGCATGACATCCATGCGTTGATCATCGGTCGCGCGATCACCGGGCTGCAGGCCTTCTTCTGATTTTGCGGCGTCGTGCCGGTCGTGCTAAGCCTCGACCGGCGCGCCCTTCCCGGGCCGCAGAGGCCTCCGGTGGGGATATTTTCGCAAAGATGAAAGCGCAGGCGCAATGCGGGTGACGGCCGTTCTGACGGTGCGCAACGAGGGCGCCTTCCTGCTGGAATGGCTGGCGCATCACCGCGCCATCGGGATCACCGACTTCCTTGTCTTCTCGAACGACTGCAGCGATGGCACCGACGCCATGCTCGACCGGCTGCAGGCGATGGGCTGGCTGACCCATGTGCGCAATCCTGGACCCCATGACGAAGGCCCGCATTGGGCGGCGTTGAAACAGGCCGACCGCCACCCCCTGGTCAAGCAGGCGGATTGGCTGATCGTCATCGACATTGACGAGTTCATCAATGTCCACGTCGGCAATCGGACGCTTGTCGATCTCGTCTCTGCCCTGCCGGGCGCCACGGCCATTGCCCTGTCCTGGCGGATGTTCGGCAATTCCGGGGTCGTCCGCTATGAGGACGCGCCTGTCACCGAAACCTTCACCCGTGCGGCGCCGCGGCAGCTCAACTGGCCCTGGCGCGCTGCGATGTTCAAGACACTGTTTCGCAATGACGGCTCTTACGGCAAGCTCGGCGTCCACCGCCCGCGGAGCCCGAAAGCGGAACGGATGGCCGATCAGCGCTGGTTCGACGGATCCGGCAATGCCCTGCCACCGACACTGCACACCGAGCGGGTCTTCCTTGACCCCGGACGTGACCGCTACCGGCTGGTCCAGTTGAACCACTATGCCCTTGGTGCCGTTGAAAGCTTCCTGTTGAAATCCGACCGCGGCAATGCCTTCGCGAATGGCGAGCCTCTGAACGTGGATTACTGGGTCGACCGGAACTTCGCGCAGGAGGAAGACCGCAGCATCCTGCAGGCGGACAGCCGGAAGATCCGGGCAGATCTGCAGTCCGATCCCGTCTTGAAGGATCTGCATCGCGCGGCCGTTGCCTGGCGGCATGAGCGTTTCCGCATCCTGATGGCCGAGGAGCCCTGGCGTGCGCTTTTCGGGCGTTTGCTGATGACCCCGCCGTCCCGCGCACTCAGCCGGGAAGAGGCCGAGTCGGTCTGGAAGAACCGAAAAGGGCGATGAAAAACTTCTGATTGTATTGATTGTTGCCAATACAACTCATACTCACCCAACTCAGGAAGAACGGCCGAATAAACAGAGCTCGGGTGCATCGATTGTCGCTTGTTCTACCACAAGGACTTGTTCTGGCCATTTTCTCTCGCCAGAGTCGCACTGTCGCCAACGGATCACGTTTTCGCCGTCATGTTTGCCATGCCTGACCTAGCCCAGCCGCCTGACTGGCAGCGCCCGATGCTGGAGATTGCCGAAGGCGACGGAGATTTTCTGCCGCTCGGCGACAAGCATTACGCCTTCTTCGCCGAAGAGCGTCCGGTCCTGCTGGTGACCTTCGAAGACGCGGCCGCGCTGCGCGAGCGTGAAGATCATTTGCCCGAACATTTTGCTCTGGCCCAGTCGCGCGGCTGGTCGATGCTGACCATCCTGTGCGAGGGCGAGACCTGGTGGCGCGATCCGGCCGTGTTCCGCTACTTCGACCGGTTGTCCGACGACGGTTTTCTGGAAGACTTCGACCGGGTGGTCTTTTACGGCGCCGGAGCAGCCGGTTATGCGGCGGCGGCCTATTCGATCACGGCACCCGCTGCCGAACTTCTGCTGATCGCCCCGCGGGCCACGCTTGACCCGGCGCTGGCCGGCTGGGACGAACGCCACCGGATCGCGCGGCGCATCAACTTTCGCGGCCGCTATGGCTACGCCCCGGACATGACGGAAAGCGCCTCGAAGGTCTGGCTGATCCACGACCCGCTGCACCAGCCTGATGCCATGCATGCGGCCCTCTTCCAGCGTCCCTGGGTCACGCCGCTCCATGCGCGCTATACCGGCGAGGGCACCGAAGATACCCTGCGCGAAATGAAGGTGCTGGACCGCATCCTCGAGGCCTCGATGGAAGGCAAGCTCACGCCAGACCTGTTTTCCTGGCTTTGGCGCGGGCGGCGGTCGAACAGCAGCTACCTCCGCGCCGTTTTGGCCGCGGCCCGGCTCTCGGGTCACCCGAAACGTGAAGTCAAGATTTGCCGCTCGGTGACCTCGCGACTGAACGCCCCGCGATTTGCGCGGCGTCTGGAGGAACTGACCGGCGAAAAGGTCTGATCAGCCGCTATAGGCCTCGACCATGCTGCGCAGATGCGCCGTGCGCTCCACCGTCAAAAGCCGCATGCACCCATAGATGAGGAGCGGCTCGGCGCTTCCGCCTTTCATGGCATAGCCTTCCGCCGCACAGGCCTGATCGCGGAAGGTGATCCAGGCCCGCTGCGCTTCCTTCAGCGCTTTGGCCCCGCCACGCTCGGCGGCAGGCAAGCCTTCGTCCCACCCCTGCAAAAGCGCCATCGCCTCCTTGTAGGCGGCGTTCAGGTCCGCGTCAGCCGCTTCCCAGTCCTGATAGGCGCATTGGTTCAATTCGCTCTGCGCCATCGCATTGGCACAGTCGATCTCTTGCGCCTGCGCGGTCTGGCAAAGCGCGAGGCCAAGCAGAAGGCAACTGGTTCTGAACATGCCGCAATCCCGGTTGTGACGATTCTGCTGCCTGTCTAGCCGTCTTGCCACTGGAAAGAGAGTCCGGTTTGCGTTACCCGGGGCGCGCCATGCACCAGATCACGCTTCCCCGCCCCGACGATTGGCACCTGCATCTGCGCGATGGTGCGATGCTGCAGGCCGTCCTGCCCGAAACCGCCCGGCATTTCGCCAGGGCGATCGTGATGCCGAACCTGGTGCCGCCCGTGGTGACCCTGGCCGACGCGCAAGCCTATCATTCACGGATCATGGCCGCCCTGCCCCGGGATATGGCTTTCGAACCCCTGATGACGCTTTACCTGACCGAGGGCACCGATCCGGCCGATGTCGCGGCCGCCCATGCTTCGGGCCTGGTAAAGGCGGTGAAGCTCTACCCCGCCGGGGCCACGACCAATTCGCATTCCGGGGTCCGCGATCTGACCAAGGTCATGCCGGTGCTGGAGAAAATGGCCGAGATCGGCCTGCCGCTTTGCACCCATGGCGAGGTCACCGACCCGTCGGTCGACATCTTCGACCGTGAGGCGGTGTTCATCGACACTGTCCTCGACCCGCTCCGCCGCCGCCTGCCCGGACTTCGGCTGGTCATGGAGCATATCACCACCGAGGAAGGCGTGGCCTATGCGGCCGAGGGCGGAGAGAACCTCGCCGCAACGATCACCACCCATCACCTGATCATCAACCGCAACCATATCCTCGCGGGCGGGATCAAGCCGCATTACTACTGCCTGCCCGTCGCCAAGCGTGAAAAGCACCGCCTGGCGCTGCGCAAGGCCGCGACCTCCGGCAGCCCGCGCTACTTCCTTGGCACCGACAGCGCCCCGCATGTCGATGCGCTGAAGGAACACGCCTGTGGCTGCGCGGGCTGCTTTACTGCGACCAACACGCTCTCGCTTCTGGCCCATGTCTTCGAGGAAGAGGGCGCGCTCGACAAGCTCGCAGGCTTCACCTCGCTGAACGGACCCGCCTTCTATCGCCTGCCGGTCAACACGGCCACGATCCGCCTCGAAAAGCGCGCCGAGCCCTGCATATGGCCCGAAAAGATCGTCGCCGATGCAGGCCCCGTCACCGTTTTCAACCCCGGCTTCCCCGTGCACTGGCACGTCTTGCCGTAAGCCTAGACTTTTCGCCGAAAATTCGACGATGCCGAAAGGACCCCGATGATCCCCTCCGCCTTCCCCCCGAAAGAGGAAATCGCCCGCCTGACAGCGCGTGCGCTGCTTGAGATCAAGGCCGTCCATTTCAACGCCGAGACCCCCTTCACCCTCGCGTCTGGCCTACCCTCGCCCACCTATATCGACTGCCGCAAGCTGATCTCCTACCCCCGCATCCGCTCCACCCTGATGGACTTTCTCGCCGTCACCGTGATGCGCGAGGCGGGCTTCGAGGCCTTTGACAACATCGCGGGCGGCGAGACGGCCGGCATCCCCTTTGCGGCGCTGGTGGCAGAACGCCTGGCCCTGCCGATGACCTATGTCCGCAAAAAGCCCAAAGGTTACGGCCGCAACGCCCGGATCGAAGGCGCGATGAGCGAGGGGCAGCGCGTCCTTCTGGTCGAAGACCTGACCACCGACGGCGGCTCGAAGCTCAGCTTCGTCGACGCGATCCGCGAGACCGGCGCCACCTGCGGTCATACAGCGGTGATCTTTTGCTATGGCATCTTCCCCGACACCGAAGCCAAACTTGGCGCGCATGGGGTGAAGCTTCACGCACTTTGTACCTGGTGGGACGTCCTGGCCGAGGCCCGCGCGCAAGGGTCGTTCGACGCTGCGACGCTTGCCGAGGTCGAAAGCTTTCTGAAAGCCCCCCGCGCCTGGCAAGAGGCGCGGAAACCCGCGTGACCTCCCTGGCACGCCCCGCGAATTCGGGGGGCGGGTTTGTGGACGAATTGGGGATAATCCCTCACGCGAATCGTAACTTCTGGTGTTTGCCATCGACGCCCCACCGAGATGTGGTAGGCTACTGAGAACAAACCACGCCCGCCGACAGCCCATACCCGGCTTGTCCACAGACTTGTTCCCGGGTTGCAGGCAGGCGGCTTGATCGTGCAGAGAGGGCGCGGCAGGAGGCAGACATGACCGAAATTACCGCGCTTAGGCCCATCGTTCCGGCCGCGTCCGCCCCGGAATCCGAGGTCCTGCCCCACAATATCGAGGCTGAACAACAGCTTCTCGGCGCGATCCTGACCAACAACGACATCTACGACCGCATTTCATCGGTGGTGAAGGCCGAGCATTTCTTCGACCCCGTCCACCAGCGCATCTTCGAGATTGCCGCTGCCCGCATCCAGAAGAACGCCCTCGCCTCGCCCGTGACGCTCAAGGCCTTCCTCGAAGATGACGCGGGGCTCAAGGAGCTTGGCGGTCCCGCCTATCTCGTCCGCCTCGCCGGAGCCGCGATCTCGGCCTATGCCGCGCGGGACTATGCGCAGATGGTCTATGACCTCGCCGTGCGCCGCGAGCTTATCCAGCTTGGCCGCGACATCGCCGCCCAGGCCGCCAAGGTCGAGGTGGCAAGCGAGCCAAAGGACCAGATCATCGAAGCCGAACAACGGCTTTACAAGCTGGGCGAACAGGGCGTCGCAGAACGCGGTTTTCAAAGCTTTCTCAAGGCGGTAACCGACGCTGTTAATGTGGCCAACGCCGCCTACCAGCGCGACGGGGGCCTTGCCGGCATCTCGACCGGCCTCATCGACATGGACAAGAAGCTCGGCGGGCTCCACCCTTCCGACCTCCTGATCCTTGCCGGCCGACCGTCGATGGGGAAAACCTCGCTCGCCACCAATATCGCCTTCAACATCGCCAAGGCCTACAAGCGCGGGCGCATGCCGGATGGCACAGAAGGCGCCATCGAAGGGGGTGTGGTAGGCTTCTTCAGCCTCGAAATGTCGGCCGAGCAGCTTGCCGCGCGTATCCTGTCGGAAGCCTCGGAGGTTCCGTCCGAACAGATCCGCCGTGGCGACATGACCGAAGCCGAGTTCCGCCGCTTTGTCGAAGCCGCCAAGGCGCTGGAGGCCTGCCCGCTTTACATCGACGACACGCCCGCCCTTCCGATCAGCCAGGTCGCGGCCCGGGCACGGCGCCTGAAGCGGACTCATGGGCTTGACGTGCTGATGGTCGACTACCTGCAGCTCCTCAAGGGCTCGTCCAAGGACAACCGGGTCCAGGAAGTGTCTGAAATCACTCAGGGTCTGAAGGCCATCGCGAAAGAGCTGAACATCCCGGTCATCGCCCTCTCACAGCTCAGTCGGGCCGTGGAAAGCCGCGATGACAAGCGGCCGCAGCTTTCCGACCTTCGCGAATCCGGCTCGATCGAGCAGGACGCCGACGTGGTCATGTTCGTCTTCCGCGAAGAATACTACCGCGAACGCGAAAAGCCCGGAGACCACGAACTGGAAAAGATGGCTCAGTGGCAGGCTCTGATGGAATCGGTGCATGGCAAGGCCGAGGTCATCATCGGCAAGCAGCGCCACGGGCCCATCGGCACCGTTGAGCTCAGCTTCGAGGGCCGCTTCACCCGCTTTGGCAACCTTGCCAAGCCCTGGCAGGGTTCGGGCGGGCCCGACGTCGGGTTCTGACACCAGACGGTTGCTGAACGCTGATTTTTCAAATCAAGTACCGGCCGGACAATCTGCCGAAAACGGGGGAAGCGATGGATCTTGGACTGGCGGGCGAGGTGGTCATCGTCACCGGCGGCGGGGCCGGGATCGGCGGGGCGATAAGCCTGGCCCTTGCCGGAGAGGGAGCCATTCCGGTCATCCTGGCCCGCCGGATGCCCGACGCGCGTTTCCTGAACGACCTCCGCGCCCTTCAGCCGGAGGCAGCGGTTATCCTCGCCGATCTGGCCCGCGATGAAGATTGCAGGCGCGCGATTGCCGAGACCCGTGCCCGCTTCCCGCACATTCATGGCCTGGTCAACAACGCCGGCACAAACGACGGGGTCGGGCTGGAAGCCGGACCCGAGGCCTTCCGTGCATCGCTCGACCAGAACCTTCTGCACTACTATACGCTGGCCCATCTGCTGCTTGACGACCTCAAGGCGGCAAAGGGGGCCATCGTCAACATCTCCTCCAAGACCGCGCTGACCGGACAGGGCCAGACCTCGGCCTATGTCGCGGCCAAGGCGGCGCAACTTGGCCTGACACGGGAATGGGCGGCGGCCCTCGCGCCGCATGGGGTCCGGGTCAACGCCGTCATCCCGGCGGAAGTCATGACGCCGATGTATCGCAACTGGCTGGATACATTCGCCGATCCCGCAGCGCAGGAAGCACTGATCACCGCGCGCATACCGCTTGGCGGGCGCATGACCACCGCCGATGAGATCGCCGCGACGACGGTGTTTCTTCTGTCCGACCGCGCCAGCCACACCACCGGCCAGTGGCTCTTTGTCGATGGCGGTTACGTCCATCTTGACCGGGCGCTGGGTCGCTAACGGGCGCGGATCGGATCGGCCAGAAGCCGAAGGCCGTTCAGAACTACCAGAAGCGTGCCACCCTCATGGCCGACCACAGCCAAGGGCATCGGCAAGGCAAAGAAGATGCTGCCAACCACCAGACAAGCCATGGCCCCCAGGGCCAGGACCAGGTTCTGCCGGATGATGGCTGCGGTCCGGCGGGCGAGCCTGCGTGCCGCGGCGAGCTTGCGCAGGTCCTCGGCCATCAGCGCCACGTCGGCCGCTTGCAGCGCAACCTCGCTGCCCGCGACACCCATCGCCACCCCGACATCGGCCCGCGCCAGGGCCGCCGCATCGTTCACGCCGTCGCCGATGAACGCCACCCGGCCCTGCCGCGCGGCAGTGTCCACCAGCGTAACCTTGTCGCCGGGCAACAACCCCGCGTGAATCTCGCCCGGTTCCAGGCCAAGCCTTGCACCGATCCGTGCCGCGACAGCCCGGCGATCCCCGGTCATCATCAGCAGGCCTGCGCCTGCGGCGCGAAGTTCGGCAAGCGCGGCATGCGCAGTCTCGCGGGGCTCGTCGGCAACCGTGATTGCGCCTTCCACCTTAGGCCCCCGACCCAAAAGCACCAGCGTCTCAGCCCCGTCCGCCATGCCGGCCAGGGCTGCGGGCATTGCGGCACCCATCCGGTCAAGCATGCGGGCGTTGCCCGCCCAGATTTCCCCCTCAGCATCGCGGCCCGTGATGCCCTCGCTGGGATAGGCGCGCATGTCCGACACCGGGACGGGAACCACACCCCGTTCCGCCGCTTCACGCCGGATCGCCTCGGCGATCGGGTGTTCGGACTGCGCTTCCAGGCCTGCAACCCGGGCCAGAAAGTCCGCTTCACTGCCGGAAAGCACCGTGATGCCGGTTACCCCGGCCAGACCGGTGGTCAGCGTGCCGGTCTTGTCGAAGGCAAAGACCTTGACGTCTGCCAGCCCTTCCAGTGCGGCGCCTCCCTTGAACAGAACCCCGCCCCGTGCCGCCGCAGACAAAGCCGACAGGATCGCAGCGGGAACCGAGATGACAACCGCGCAGGGACTGGCAGCCACGAGGAGCGTGGCCGAGCGGTAAAGCGCCTCGCCCGGGGGCCAACCCACATAGCGAAAGCCAAACCAGGACAGGACCGAACCCACCAGCACCGCCACCGTGTAGCGCTGGCCAAACCAGTCCGAGAACCGCTCTGACGGGGATTTCATCGCCTGGGCCTCGGTCACCAGGCGGATCATCTGGGCCACGGTACTGGTGGCAAGACCGCGCACCACTTCGACCGTCAGGATGCCGTCGAGATTGACGGTGGCCTCATGCACATGGGCACCAGGTTCCTTGCGCACCGGGGCCGACTCTCCGGTCACCGTGCTTTCGTCCAGATGCCCGCTGCCCAGGACCACCCGTCCATCGACCGGCACCCGCGCACCGGGCCGAAGGATGACCCGGTCACCGGGGACCAGATCAGCCACCGGCACCTCGATCACGCCCTCAGGCCCTTCGCGAAGCGCCGTTTCCGGCCGAAGCTGCATCAACGCCTCGACCGCACGCCGCGCCTTGCCCATGGCCCGGTGTTCCAAGGACTGCGACAGCGAGAAAAGCGCAAGCAGAACAGCCCCTTCCAGCGCCGCCCCAACAGCCGCGGCCGCAAGGGCTGCAACCACCATCAAAAGGTCGATGTCCAGCCGATGGTCATGCCAAAGCTCGGCCAGCGCGGTCCGCAAGGGCGGCAAGCCGCCGGTCAGATAGGCAGCCCCAAGGGCGGCCCAGACCAGACCGACCGGTAAAGGCTGAAGGAAGGCATCCAGCGTCGCAATCCCAAGCCCGATCCAGCACAGCAAGGTCAGATAAAGCTCGGCGCCGTCATCTTCCGTCTCGGTCATGCTCTCCCCCGGGGCCTACCCGCCCACAGTTGCGCGGGAACCCGCCCGGGGGCAAGGGCCGCCCATCCGGATGTTTCCGCTTGACCCTGCCCACTGCTGCGGCAAAACAGCCGCATGGCCACAGCGACCCTCACGATTGATCTTGATGCCATTGCGGCCAACTGGCGCGCCCTTGACCGGCTTTCGGCGGCAAGCGTGCAAACGGCGGCGGTGGTCAAGGCGGATGCCTACGGCCTGGGTGTCGCCAGGGTCGCGCGGGCACTGGCACGGGCCGGAGCGCGCAGGTTCTTCGTCGCCTGCGCGGAAGAAGGCGCCGAGCTTCGCCAGGCACTGGGACCGGGACCGCAGATATCCATCCTGACCGGCCATATGCCCGGCGACACCGAGATGATCCACGATCTCGACCTGACACCGATGCTGAACAGCCTCGAGCAGATCACCCGGCACCTGGAATCGCTTCCGGGCCATCCCTTCGGTGTCCAGCTTGATACCGGCATGAACCGGCTTGGCGTCGAGATGCTGGAATGGCAGGCCGTCGCGCCAATTCTCGTCGATGCGGGCCCCGAACTCCTGATGAGCCATCTCGCCTGCGCCGACGAGCCCGATCATCCGGCAAACGAGGCGCAGCTCAAGGCCTTCCATGAGATGACCGACGGCACGGGCCTGCCGCGCAGCTTTGCAGCTACCGGGGGCATCCTCCTTGGCCCCCGCTATCACTTCGACCTGACCCGCCCCGGCGTCGGCCTTTATGGCGGCCGCCCGCATGAGGCTGCGATTCCGGCCGTCAGCCTGTCGCTTCCCGTGATCCAGACCCGCGAGGTCGAGCCGGGCGAAACCGTGGGCTACGGATGTTCCTGGACCGCCGAGAAGCCGTCGATCATTGCCACACTTGCGGGCGGCTATGCCGATGGGTTGCCCCGCACTTTGTCGAACAAGGCGCGGCTCTGGGACGGCGACACCCCCTGCCCGCTTGTCGGCCGCGTCTCGATGGACCTGATCACCGTCGACGTCACCCATCTGCCCGAAGTCCCCCGCAGCCTCGATATCCTCGGGCCGAACCAGTCGGTCGATGATCTGGCGGATGAGGCGGGCACCATCGGCTACGAAATCCTGACCTCCCTCGGCCCCCGTTACACCCGCCGCTATCAGGAGCGACCCGCATGATCGCCAAGGCGCTGGCTGCCCTTGGCCGCCCGGTCCTGCTGGCCATCGCAGCCGTGGGCCGAGTAACCCTTTTCGCAGGCGCCATCCTTGGCCATATCCTGCGCCCGCCCTTCTACCTGCGCGAGCTTGGGGCGTGCCTTCTGCAGATCGGCTGGTACTCGCTCCCCGTCGTGGGCCTGACCGCGATCTTCACTGGTGGCGCGCTCGCCTTGCAAATCTACGCCGGCGGAGCCCGGTTCAATGCCGAGGCCGTCGTCCCCTCCATCGTCGCCATCGGCATGACCCGTGAGCTTGGCCCCGTCCTCGGCGGCCTCATGGTCGCGGCCCGGGTCGCAAGCTCCATCGCCGCCGAGATCGGCACGATGAAGGTCACCGAACAGATCGACGCGCTTGTGACCCTGTCCACCAACCCGCTGAAATACCTTGCCGTCCCCCGAGTCGTCGCCGCCACCCTCTCGATGCCCGTCCTTGTGGCCACCGGCGACGCCATCGGCATCATGGGCGGCTGGCTTGTCGGCATCACCCGGCTCGACTTCAACTCGGCCACCTACCTCAAGAACACCGTCGATTTTCTTGAGGCCTGGGACGTCGGCTCAGGCCTAGTCAAAGGCGCGGTCTTCGGCTTCATCGTGGCGCTCATGGGTTGCTACCACGGCATGAACTCGGCCCGTGGCGCCCAAGGCGTGGGGGCCGCAACCAAGTCTGCCGTGGTATCCGCAAGCGTGCTGATCCTCGCGGCCAACTACCTTCTGACCGAGGTCTTTTTCACCTCATGATCACGCTTACCGATGTCCACAAGGCCTTCGGGGCCAACCGGGTGCTGCAGGGGGTGAATCTCACGATTCAGTCGGGCAGCTCCATGGTGATCATCGGCGGCTCGGGCACCGGCAAATCGGTGCTTTTGAAATGCATCCTCGGTCTCGTCCGCCCCGACAGCGGCACGATCACGCTTGACGGCCAGGACGTGACCAAGACCGACCGCGACGCCTTCCTTGCCCGCTTCGGCATGCTCTTCCAGGGCGGCGCACTCTTCGACTCCTTGCGGGTCTGGGAAAACGTCGCCTTCCGCCTTCTTCGCGGCCCGAAGGCCCTGCCGAAACCCGAGGCCCGCGAGCTTGCGATCGAAAAACTCCGCCGCGTGGGCCTCAAACCCGAAGTGGCCGACCTCTACCCCGCCGAGCTTTCCGGCGGCATGCAGAAACGCGTCGGCCTCGCCCGCGCCATCGCAGCCTCGCCCGAGATCATCTTCTTCGACGAACCCACCACTGGCCTTGACCCGATCATGGCCGGCGTGATCAACGAACTCATCCGCGAGATCGTGACCGAGATGGGTGCCACCGCCATGACCATCACCCACGACATGTCCTCGGTCCGCGCCATCGCCGACAATGTCGCGATGCTGCATGGTGGGGTGATCCGCTGGACCGGGCCGGTCAGCGAAATGGACGCAACGTCAGATGCTTACGTCCAACAGTTCATCCACGGCCGCGCGGATGGACCGATTGAGAGTGTGCGATGACCGGTCAGGATTGCCGGAATTGCCGCCTGCTCAAGATCAGACTATCCCACGGGAAGCTTCAAGGGCGTGAAACACTCCTGCCCGCTGCCAGCAAGGAAGCCCTAGGTTGAAATACCTGAACCTCGCCCTCCTCATCCTCTTTCCCATCGCCTGGTTCGCGCCGCTCCTCCGGGCCGCCCTCCTGCCGATCTTCGGGATGGACGAGATCAGCGTCATCACCGGCCTCCAATCCTTGTGGGAATCCGATGCGGTCCTGGCCCTTCTCGTCACCTTCCTTGCGATCTTCGCTCCCTATGCCAAGACAATCGGCCTTGCGCTCCTGCACTGGAATCTGCTCAGCCCGAAGACCCTTCCCACGCTGGAAGTGCTCGGCAAGCTTGCCATGGCCGATGTCTTCCTGATCGCGCTCTACATCGTGATCGTGAAGGGCGCAGGCTACGTCACGATCGAGACCGCATGGGGCCTCTACCTCTTCAGCGCCTGCATCCTCACGTCCATCCTGATTTCCTGGAAGTCGAAACCCCACGCCTGAGCCGCGTGCCGGTTCCGAATGCGAAACCGAACCTTCGTCCTTCAGACCTGCGCGTGGCTCAGTCCGCGAAGATCGCCTCGAATTCCGGCGGGATATCCGCAACCGGGATTCGCCGAAGATCATAGGTCACGGTCCCCATGGGCGGCGGCAAATCAACAAACATCTGCAGGCTGTCACCGGAACAGGCATAGCGCATGGCCGGGGTGAACCCCGAACCGCCAGCCACCACCGGGGCGGCAGCCCCGCCACCCTCACCCTCTATCGACATGACGCCCCAGCCGCCGGACAGGCTGCAAAAGGCCAAATCCTCGGTCCCGGAGGTGGAAAAGTACCCTGTCCCGCCCGAAGCCTGCAGATTGGCGGTGAATTCCGCGATGAAGCCGCTGTCGGAAAGGATCGCCGCATCTGCCGCCGCAGCCATCGGCGACGTGATGAAATGGCCATCGGCGCCGATCCGGATGAACAGGTTTTGGCCCGAACCAGGCCGCCCGCTTGCCCAGACATTCTCGGGCAGCTGGGCGAACATCTGGTTCATCCGCTCTTCCATGTCATTCTCGCCCGTCCAAGTGCCGACCATGCAGGACGGAACAGCACCGCGGGCGTCCGCGGCACACATCTGTTGTGCCAGGGCAGGACTGGAAAGAAACAGAAGCACCACCAGGCTCTTACACATCTACACCTCCGTTCTCGGCATCTTGGCGCGTCAGATGCTGCCACAGCTTGTGCCGTTGCGGCAAATCCCAAGATTCATGGGGTTATCCTCGGTTCCCGCGCTTCGACGCCCGCCAATCGGCTGCCTTGATGCTGCCAAACATTCCGGGCAGTGTCGCGTCCCATGAAACAGACTGCCTCTTTCACCTGTACTGTCTGCGGCGCGGCCTATCGCAAGTGGACCGGCAAATGTGACGCATGCGGCGGGTGGAACACGGTTGTCGAAGAGGCACCGCTCTCCACCGGCCCGAAATCGCTTGGGGCGAAGGGACGGGTCATCCCACTGTCCGACCTCGCGACCGAAGAGGCCCCGCCGCCGCGCGCGTCTTCCGGCATTGATGAACTCGACCGGGTCCTCGGCGGCGGGCTGGTTCCGGCCTCGGCGATCCTCGTGGGCGGCGATCCCGGCATCGGCAAATCCACACTTCTGTTGCAGGCCGCTGCAAGTTTCGCCCGCAAGGGTCTGAAATGTCTCTATATCTCGGGGGAAGAGGCGTCAGCCCAGGTCCGCATGCGCGCGCAGCGGCTGGGGCTGACCGATGCGGCAGTCGGCCTTGGGGCCGAAACGAACCTGCGCGACATCCTCACCACACTAGATGCCGAGCGGCCCGCCCTGGCGATCATCGATTCGATCCAGACCATGTGGCTCGACCAGGTCGAGGCGGCACCCGGCTCGGTCTCACAGGTCCGCGCCGCCGCGCATGAGCTGGTGACCTTCGCCAAACGCCGGGGTGTGGCGGTGATCCTTGTCGGCCACGTCACCAAGGACGGCCAGATCGCCGGTCCCCGCGTGGTCGAGCACATGGTCGACACCGTCCTCTACTTCGAGGGCGAGCGCGGCCACCAGTTCCGCATCCTGCGCGCGGTCAAGAACCGCTTTGGTCCAGCCGACGAAATCGGCGTCTTCGAGATGACCGGCGGCGGGTTGGCCCAGGTTCCCAACCCCTCGGCCCTGTTCCTTGCCAACCGCGACCAGCCTGCTCCGGGCTCGGCGGTCTTTGCCGGAATCGAGGGGACGCGGCCCGTCCTGACCGAAATCCAGGCCTTGGTCGCGCCTTCGACCCTGGCCAGCCCGCGCCGCACCGTCGTCGGGCTCGATTCCGGCCGGGTCTCGACCATCCTCGCCGTGCTCGAAGCACGTTGCGGCATTCCCTTCGCCGGACTTGACGTCTTTCTGAACGTCGCCGGCGGTCTGCGTGTCAGCGAACCGGCCGCCGATCTGGCGGTCGCGGGGGCGCTTTTGTCGGCCCGCGAGGACATCGCGATCCCGCCCGACATGGTGCTTTTCGGAGAAATCAGCCTATCGGGCGCCCTGCGCCCGGTGGGGCAGACGGAAAACAGGTTGAAAGAAGCCTCGAAACTTGGTTTCTCACAGGCAACTGTACCCTCCCATTCGAAGATCGAGGGGGCGACAGGTCTGACGGTCCGGCAGATGCCCGACCTGACGGCGTTTGTGGGCGAAATGTTCGGGGCAGGATAAGCCTTTGCAAAAGAATGGAATGGGGACGTAACCGATGGAAAACCTGACCGCAGTCGATGGTGGTGCGGCGCTCATCATCATCATTTCGGCCATTCTCGCCTTCTCGCGCGGTCTGGTTCGGGAACTCATGGCGATCCTCGGCTGGATCGGTGCGGCCATCGCCGCCTACTACTTCGCCCCAGGCGTCCAGCCGCTGGTCAAGGAACTGCCGGTCGTGGGCGAGTTCCTGTCCGACAGCTGCGAGCTTTCGGTGGTCGCGGCCTTCGCAGGCGTCTTCGTCGTGGGCCTGATCGTCGCCGCCCTCTTCACACCCCTCTTCTCCGGCGCCGTCCAGCGCTCCGCCCTTGGCGGGATCGACCAGGCGCTCGGCTTCCTCTTCGGGGCGGCGCGCGGGGTTCTCTTGATCGCCATCGCCTTCATCGTCTACGACCGTGTGCTGTCCGACCAGTCGATCGCGATGATCGACGAAAGCCGCACGGCGCTGGTCTTTGCCAATTTCCAGGCCCAGATCGATGAAAACATCCCTTCGGACGCGCCCGGCTGGATCGTCGATCGCTACAACGATCTGACCAATGTCTGCGCCACCGGGGCTGCGCCCACCGTCGAACCGGCCGCACCGGAGACCGAGGCTCCGGCCACAAACCCCTGATCCGATCCCGATAGCGTTTCGGGGCGTGACAGCCCCGGCCCGCTGCCGTAAACACCCGGCAACGCCAGGTACAGGATTCGGACGCATGGCCCCTTTCCGCTCACACCCCTTCGATGATGACAAGCTGAAGGAGGAATGCGGAATTTTCGGCGTGGTCGGTGTGGCAGACGCATCGAACTTCGTGGCGCTTGGCCTGCATGCCTTGCAGCACCGGGGTCAGGAAGCCGGCGGTATCGTCGCCTATCACCCCGACCAGGGCTTCAACTCGGCCCGCCGCTTTGGCTATGTCCGCGACAACTTCACCAAGCCTGACGTGATGGACACGCTGCCGGGCAGCCTTGCCATCGGCCATGTCCGCTATTCGACCGCCGGATCGAAGGGCGCAACCGCCATCCGCGACGTCCAGCCCTTCTTTGGCGAATTCTCGATGGGTGGCTGCGCCATCGCGCACAACGGCAACCTGACCAACGCCGCCGCCCTTCGCCGCGAACTGATCGAGCGCGGCTCGATCTTCCAGTCCTCCTCGGACAGCGAATGCATCATCCACCTGATGGCCCGCTCGATCCAGAAGACCCTGGCCGAACGGATCAAGGACGCGCTGCGCCGGGTCGAGGGGGCCTTTTCGGTCGTGGCCATGACCCGGACCAAGCTCATTGGAGTTCGCGACCCCCTGGGCGTGCGCCCGCTGGTTCTGGGCCGGATCGGCGACAGCGGCTGGGCGCTCAGTTCCGAAACCTGCGGTCTTGACATCATCGGGGCAGATTTCGTCCGCGAGATCGAGCCGGGCGAGATGGTGGTGATCGAGGGCAACAAGGTCGAGACGACCCGCCCCTTCACCCCCGCCAAGTCGCGCTTCTGCATCTTCGAGAACGTCTATTTCTCCCGTCCCGACAGCATCATCGGTGGCCGCTCGGTCTATGAAACCCGTCGGCAGATCGGCGTCGAACTTGCGCGCGAGGCTCCGGTTGATGCCGACCTCGTCTGCCCCGTCCCAGACAGCGGAACGCCCGCGGCCATCGGCTACAGCCAGGAATCGGGCATTCCCTACGCGATGGGCATCATCCGCAACCAGTACATGGGCCGGACCTTCATCGAGCCCACCGACCACATCCGCAACATGGGCGTGCGACTGAAGCTCAACGTCAACCGCGCGCTCATCAAGGGCAAGCGGGTGATCCTGGTCGACGACTCGGTCGTGCGCGGCACCACCAGCCGCAAGATCAAGGACATGATCCTTGAAGCAGGCGCCGCCGAGGTCCACTTCCGCATCGCCTCGCCCCCCACGGCCTGGCCCTGCTTCTACGGCGTCGACACCCCGGAACGCTCGAAACTCCTCGCCGCGACAATGAGCGAGGACGAGATGCGCGACTGGATCGGCGTCGACAGCCTGAAATTCATCTCGCTCGACGGCCTCTACCGCGCCGCAGGCGAGGCGCAAGGCCGCGACCCTGCGGCACCCAAGTTCTGCGACGCCTGTTTCTCGGGCGACTACCCCGTGGCCCCTTCCGACAAGATCGAGGAAGGCTTCCAGATGAAGGCCGCGGAGTGAGTCGCTGGCCGTTCCCCTTCGGCTCAAGCGCCAAACCACTTCCTCCGCATCCGGACCGTGCCGAATACCTGGCCATCGCAGAAAAGCTGATGCAGCCATTTCTTGCTGCCCCCGCGGGCAATATCCGCGCGGTCATGCCGATCGACATGCCCACGGGCGGCCAGGCCAAGCTGCGGGGCACTGGGCCCCTTGAAGGGCTTTGCAGGATGATCGCGGGCATTGCCCCCGCGCTCGAAGCCCGGGTTCTGGACTACACCCCTTGGCACCGCATGCTCGCCGTCGCATTCGATCCGGCGTCGGACGGCTATCTGGTACGCCCCCAAACCAACCAGACGCTGGTTGAACTGGCACTTCTGGCCCAAGCAATCATCGCCGCACCGAATGCCTTGTGGAAAACCCTGCCGGAGACGACCCGCACCCACATGCTGTCGGCCTTTGTCGCCTCGCGCAAGCTTCGGCCTTGGCGGAACAACTGGCTTCTCTTCGCGGCGATGATCGAGGCCTTGCTGTTCCGGCTTGGTCAAGACTGGGACGCCATGCGTGTCGAATATGCGGTCGAGCAGCATATGGCCTGGTACAAAGGCGATGGCGTGTACGGCGACGGCGCATCATTCCATGCCGACTACTACAACAGCATCATGATCCATCCACTGATGCTCGACGTCCTTCGGGTCCTGTCCCCCGAAATGCGAACGCTGAAGCACCATCAGCCGATCGTGCTGGCGCGCGCCCGGCGCTATGCCGAGACACTGGAACGCCTGATCGCACCCGATGGGAGTTTTCCTCCCCTGGGTCGTTCGCTGGCCTATCGCTGCGGCCTGTTTCACCTTCTGTCGCGGCTGGCCCTCTACGACCAGCTTCCGCCCAGCCTGCCTCCGACCCAGATCCGCACGGCGCTCTTGTCGATCGCGCGCCGCACACTTCTGACGCAGGGCAGTTTCGGCCCTGGCGGATGGCTGACCATCGGGCTTAACGGCAGAGACGTGGAACTTGGAGAGCAATACATCAACTCTGGCAGCGTCTATTTCGCGAGCCTTGTGCTGTTGCCGCTTGGCTTGCCGGAACAACATCCCTTCTGGGTTGATCCACCGGGGGTCCTGACCCAGACGCGGCTCTGGTCCGAGGCCAATGAGATTCCGCGAGACGCCGCCATGTCAGAGGATGTCGCATCGCCAAAGAGGTCGCGGTAGATGCGCGCCGCTCCCGTCGACGCCTATCTCGCCGCCTTGCCCGCCGATCAGCGTACCGCTCTCAGCACGCTCCGCACTCGGCTCGGCGAACTCCTGCCCGACCACATCGAGTGCATGTCCTATGCCATGCCGGGGCTTCGCCAACCGGGGCCCAAGGGCAAGATGGTCGTGGGCTACGCGGCCTTCGCCCGGCACCTCGGCCTCTACCCCCATTCCGGCACGGTTATTCCGCAGATCGACTGCACGCCGTTCAAGACCTCGAAGTCCGGCGTCCTCTTCACCCCCGACCGGCCCTTGCCTGACGCGCTTCTGGAAACCATCATCCGCACCCGCCAGGCCGAGCTTGCTGCGGGGTATGGTCGCAAGGCCTGAACCGCCCTCCCCCTTGCCCTTTCATCTTTGCCCAAATATCCCCGCCGGAGGCTCCGACGCCCCCAAAAGGACCGACCCATGACTCAGAAGACCGCCGCCCAGAAAGTCGCCCTTGTCACCGGAGCCTCGCGCGGCTTGGGATCAGCCCTCGCCGAACAGCTCGCGCTCCGCGGCTGGCACGTCGTGGCACTGGCCCGAACCGTCGGCGGGCTGGAAGAGCTTGATGACCGGGTGAAGAAGGCTGGCCTTCCCGGCGCGGGTGGCATGACGCTGGCGCCGATGGATGTGACCAATGACGACGCGATGCGGCACCTCTGCCGACAGATCCACGACCGCTGGGGCGGACTTGGGCTCTGGGTTCATGCCGCCGTGCACGCCGCGCCGCTGGCGCCGATGGGGTCGCTGGACCAGAAGGACTGGGAAAAGTCGATCGCCACGAATACCCGTGCGACCGGCATGCTGATCCCGATGGTCGAGCCGCTCTTGCGCGCCCACGCGGGCACCGCGCTTTTCCTCGACGACCCCCGCGCAGGCCAGCCCTTCTTCGGAGCCTATGGCGCAAGCAAGGCAGCCCAGATCGCCCTTGCGAAAAGCTGGCAGGCCGAGACGGCCAAACACGGACCCCGGGTGCTGATCGAGACGCCCGCGCCACTACCAACCGCCACCCGCGCCCGTTTCTTCCCGGGCGAGGACCGCAGCAAGCTGGGCGACCTTCAGGCCGAAGCCGCCCGGCTGCTTGACCGGCTGTAGGCGACTACTTCCCCGGGTACTCGGCCTTCTTTTCCCACCGCCCGCTTTCCTCGGACCAGTATTGCGCGGCATGCCCTGCGGCTGTCATGGCCTTCCATTGCGCCCGGGCGGCTTGCAGGCGGGGCTCGTCATTGCCGTCAAACAGCACCCAGACGCGCTCCATCGCCGCGATCTCGGCATCACTTGCAGTGGCCCCATCGACCAGGGCCAGCACCTTGGCGCCATTGGCCGGCGCCCCCTGGCCCAGAAGCACCGGTTGGTCTGCGTCATGCGGGCCACCGGCCAGACCATGCGGCAGAAAGCTTTCGTCCCCGCCGCGCAACCAGAGGTGCCCGTCCAGCCGTTCCAGTGCCGCCGGGTCGGTGCCGCGCACCATGACACGCCAGCCCTGATTCAAGGCGCGCGGGGCATTGATGGCAAGCGTGTCGGCCGGGGCCGACTGCATCAGGTGAAAGAACATCACCGTGCCCATGGATCTGACCTTTCGGGTCCGCGCATCGCCTGTCTTGACCAGCTCTTCACTGCGCGCCCGTCCGCAAGGACCGACGCGAAGCGAAGGCGGTGGCTCATTTCTCGAACCGGTCGCGGATAAGGCGGTCAAGCGACATGACCCCCCAGCCCGTCGCCCCTTTCGGTGCCAGGGTGCTGTCGGACTTGAGAAGCGCCGTCCCGGCAATGTCGAGGTGACACCAGGGCACGTCAGGCTTGACGAAACGCTGCAGGAACTGCGCCGCCGTGATCGCCCCGCCATCGCGACCGCCGACATTCATCATGTCCGCGATGCGGCTTTTCAGCTTTGCGTCATAGGCTTCACCCATCGGCATCCGCCAGGCGCCCTCGCCCTCGGCCTTGGCCGCAGCCAGGAAGGCGTTGCAGAGATCGTCGTTGTTCGAAAAGACGCCGGTATTCTCGTGCCCAAGCGCAATGATGACCGCGCCCGTCAGCGTGGCAAGGTTGATCATGCCCACCGGTTTGAACCGCTCCTGCGCGTACCAAAGCACGTCTGCCAGAACCAGACGGCCCTCGGCGTCGGTGTTGATCACCTCGATCGTGTCACCCTTCATCGACTTCACGACGTCGCCCGGGCGCTGCGCGCGGCCATCGGGCATGTTCTCGACCAGACCGACAAGGCCGACGACATTGGCCTTGGCCTTGCGCAGGGCCAGCGTCCGCATGACGCCCGCAACGACGCCCGCGCCGCCCATGTCCATCGTCATCTCTTCCATGCCAGCCGCCGGCTTGATCGAGATCCCGCCAGTGTCGAAGACGACACCCTTGCCGATCAGCGCAAAGGGCGCCTCGCCCTTCTTGCCGCCCTTCCACTGCATCACAACGACCTTGGACGGGCTCTCGGACCCCTGGCCCACGCCAAGAAGTGCCCCCATGCCCAGCTTCATCAGCTCTTCTTCTTCCAGGATCTCGACATCGAGGCCCAGCTCCTGCATCGCCGCAAGGCGCGCGGCAAAGTCATGCGTGGTCAGGACATTGGCCGGCTCGTTGACCAGGTCACGGGTGAAAAAGACCCCTTCGGCAACCGCCGCCATCGGTGCCGCCGCGCGGGCCACCGATTCCGGCTTGGCCGCCATCATCGTCACCGGACCCGGAGCAGTCTTCTCGCCGGTCTTGTGGGTGTTGAAGTCATAGGCGCGCATCGCCAGGCCAAAGGCCAGATCGGCAGCCCGTGCATGGGCTTCGGCCAGAACCAGCGTTCCTGCGGTCCCGTGGCTGCGCCCGACCGCCGCCCCGGCCTTCCGTGCCTGGGCCTGGTCGGCCTTCTTCGGCAGACGGATGACCTGCACGGCATCGGCAGCAATTCCCGGCGGGTAGGTCAGGTCCAGCGCCTCGCCCGGCTTCAGTTTCGCGAAAGCCTCCGACCCGATCGCCCGGGACAGCGCCCCCTTGGTCAGCCGGTCAAGCCGCCGAACCCCGGCGCTGGTTGCCTGATCGGGTTCGGCCAGAACGGCGATGCGGCCCTTGGCGGTGGCAAGGGTGTCAAGATCAAGAGCCTGAAACTGGATCGGCAAGGGATTTGGCATCTGGGACTCGCTGTCGAGAATGGTTTCCGGGAAGGATTACCGCACCTTGGGCGGCGCCTTGCCAAAGGCTACAACCGGCCCATGCGAATGGCCAGATACCAGTTTTCGCCGCCGGTGAATTCCGTTAGGGTCGCCGCAACATCTTGTAGGGGCCGGATCAGGCGTGTCTAGATTCGACAGATATCTCTTGTCGCAACTCTTGCAGCTGTTTGGCTTTTTTGCCCTGGTCCTTGTTGCGGTCTACTGGGTGAACCGGGCTGTCGGGCTCTTCGACCAGCTGATCGGCGACGGTCAATCGGCGATGGTGTTTCTTGAGTTCTCGATCCTGACCCTGCCGAACGCGATCCGCCTTGTGCTTCCAGTCGCGGCCTTTGCGTCAACCGTCTATGTCGCGAACCGCCTGATGCAAGAATCCGAGCTTGTGGTCATGCAGGCCACCGGCTTTTCGGCCTTTCGTCTGGCGCGGCCCGTCCTTTACTTCGGCCTTACGGTCATGGTGATGCAGCTTGTGCTGACAAATGTGCTCGTCCCCGCCAGCCAGCGCATCCTGAGCGAGCGCAGCGCCGAGATTTCGCGAAACGTGACCGCCAGGTTCCTGACGGCCGGTCAGTTCATGCATCCCTCGCCCGGAATCACCCTCTACATCCGCGAGATCAGCCCAAACGGAGAGCTGCTCGATCTCTTCCTTGCCGACGAGCGTTCGGCGGAAAGCCGCGCGATCCACACCGCGCGCAAGGCCTTTCTGGTGCGCGGAGAGGTCGCGCCCAAGCTCGTGATGGTCGATGGCGCGACGCAGGATGTCACGCGCCACGACGGGCGCCTTTCGGTCACCCGGTTCTCGGACTTCACGCTTGATCTGGCGGGCCTCCTGTCGGTCGGCGAGACCGGCCAGATTGCGCTGAACGCGCTGTCGACCCAAACATTGCTTGCGGCTTCGCCCGAAGCGATAGAAGCAACCGGCGCAAGCCGGGCACAAATCCTTGAGGAAGGTCATTCCCGGCTTGCCGCGCCACTGCTGGCCGTTGCGGCACCCCTGATCGGGTTCGCGGCACTGATGCTTGGAAGCTTCTCGCGCTTTGGCCTTTGGCGGCAGATGGCCCTGGCGGTGATCCTGCTGATCGGCATGCAGCTTCTCTGGACCTGGGCGGGCAGCCTGGCCATCACTGCCGCCACGGGATGGGCAATCGTCTACGCACCACCGCTCCTTGGTGTCGCTGCGGGGGTCGGGCTTCTGTGGCAGGCACAACGGCCCCGGCGTCTGCGAAGGGTGGCTGCATGACGCTAAGCCTCTACATTGCGCGGCGCTTTCTGGGCACGGTAGGTCGGGTGTTCCTGATCTTCTTCGCCATTCTCTTGCTGATCGACATGATCGAACAGCTCCGCCGATTTTCTGGGGACGGAGTGGGTCTGGCCGGGGCCGCACAGCTTTCGCTCCTCAGCGTGCCCGAGACGCTTTACCGTATCCTTCCCCTGATCATGATCATGGGTGCAATCGCCATGTTCCTGGGCCTCGCACGCTCTTCGGAACTGGTTGTGGTCCGCGCCGCCGGCCGCTCGGGCCTGCGCTTCCTCATGACCCCGCTTCTGGTCTCAATCGCGCTAGGCTGTCTGGCGGTTGCGTTCTTCAACCCGCTGGTTGCGGCCACGTCAAAGGCCTATGATGACAAGCGCGCCGAGTTGAGCCAGGGCGGCCGGTCTGTCCTTTCGGTGGCCGACACCGGCCTTTGGCTGCGGCAAGGGTCGGAAGAGGGCCAGACCGTGATCCAGGCGGCACGCTCGAACCTTGATGGAACCGAGCTTTTCGGCGTGACCTTCCTTGGCTTCGACAGCATTGGTCTGCCCCGCACCCGGATCGAGGCCGACTCTGCCCGCCTTGTCTCCGGCGCCTGGGAATTGACGGGCACCAAGACCTGGGACCTGACTGCAGGCAACCCCGAACTTGCGGCCGTCACCGCTGCGGGACCGATTGCCCTGCCGTCGGACCTGACACCGGAACGCATCCGCGACAGCTTTGGCACCCCGTCGGCGATCGGATTCTGGGATCTGCCCGGCTATATCGGTGATCTTGAACGCGCAGGCTTTTCCGCCCAGGCCTACAAACTTTGGTACCAGATGGAACTGGCCCTGCCGCTTCTGATGGCTGCCATGGTCCTGGTGGCCGCAGGCTTCACCATGCGCCACACCCGTTTCGGCGGCACGGGCAAGATGGTGCTCTTTGCCCTCTTGGCGGGGTTCGGCTTCTACTTCCTGCGCAACTTTGCGCAGGCGCTTGGCGACAGCGGCCAGATTCCCGTCCTTCTCGCCGCCTGGAGCCCCCCCGTCGCCGCCGTGATGCTGTCGCTTGGCCTTCTTCTGCACCTTGAGGATGGCTGAGATGACCCGCCTCCTCGCCCTCATTTGCCTTCTTCTGACCCTGGCCCTACCGGCAGCGGCGCAGGACCGGGCGACGCTCGTCTCGGACAGCCTGTCGATCACCGGTGACACCCGTCTCATTGCCGAGGGCAATGTCGAGGTCTTCTTCAAAGGACGTCGCCTAAAGGCGAGCCGGATCGTCTTTGACCAGGCCACGAACCGGCTTGAGATCACCGGACCGATCGTCCTGACCGAGGAATCCGGCGACATCCTGATCCTGGCATCGCAAGCAGACCTGCAGGCCGACATGTCCGAAGGCATCCTGACCAGCGCGCGGCTTGTGCTGAACCGCCAGTTGCAGCTTGCGGCCAACCAGATGGTGCGCGTCTCGGGCCGTTATACCGCGCTGCAGACCGTGGCGGCCTCGTCCTGCAAGGTCTGCGAAGGCGATCCGACGCCGCTTTGGGAAATCCGGGCCCGCCGTGTCGTGCATGACGAGGTCGAACGGCAGATCTACTTCGACCGCGCCCAGTTCCGGCTGGGTGGCATCCCGGTACTTTATATCCCGCGCCTGCGCATGCCGGATCCCACGCTGAAGCGCGCCACAGGGTTCCTCATGCCCTCGCTCAGGACGACGTCTCAGCTCGGGACGGGGATCAAGCTCCCGTATTTCCTGGTTCTCGGAAAATCCTCCGACCTGACGCTGACGCCCTATGTCACCTTGCGCGACAGCACCACGCTTGACCTGCGGTACCGCCGCGCCTTCGCGACCGGCCTTCTGGAAGTCACCGGCGCCTTGACCCGTGACCAGCTGGATCCGGGCAGGACCCGCGGCTATCTCTTCGTGGATGGCACCTTCAGCCTGCCCGAGCGTTTCGGCCTGACGATCAAGGGCCAGACGGTCACCGACCCGGCCTATCTTCTGGACTATGGCATCGCCAACATCGACCGTCTGGACAGCCGGATCGAGGTCAAGCGGACCCGGCGGAACGAACATATCTCGGCCCGGATCATCAGCTTCCAGACCCTGCGCGAGGATGAAGACGACAGCACCATCCCTTCGATCATCGCCGACATTACTTTCCACCGCCGCTTCTCGCTTGGGCCACTCGGCGGCGAAGGCGGGCTGCGGTTCCAGACCCACAATCACTATCGCAGCTCCTCGAACCCGCTTGACGGGCTCGACAGTGACACGATCGCCGATGGCCGGGATCTCGGACGGTTCTCGGCCCGGATCGACTGGCGGCGGAGCTTCCTGCTGCCGATGGGCATCGAGGGCACCGTCCTTGGCGAAGTCACGGCAGATGCCTACCGGATCGCCCAGGATACGGCGTTTGCCGGCAGCACCACCCGGACCCATGCCAATGCCGGGGTCGAGCTGCGGTGGCCCTGGATAAAGGCCGGCCGGAACGGGGCGACCCATGTGATCGAACCTGTCGTGCAGCTGCTTTATGCCTCGTCGGCCGCGGAAACCCTGCCGAACGAGGACTCGGCGCTCGTCGAATTCGACGAGGGCAACCTCTTCGCGCTTGACCGCTTCCCGGGTTCGGACGCCGTCGAACGTGGACCTCGGGCAAATGTCGGTATCACCTGGACCCGATATGCCCCTGAAGGCTGGTCCATGGGCCTGACCGTCGGGCGGGTCTTCCGCGAAGCCGACCTTGGCCAGTTCGGCCCAAGCTCGGGCCTCGCAGGCAAACAGTCCGATTGGCTGGCCGCGGTCAATTTCACCCTGGCTGACGGTCTGGCCGTCACCGGGCGCCTGGTGATCGACGACGAGCTGAACATTTCCAAAGGCGAGGCAAGGGTCACGCTGAACGGTCCGAAGACCTCGATCGCGTCCTCGGTGATCTGGGCGGTGCCCGACCTGCTCGAAAACCGGCCCGATCCGACGCAGGAATTCACCTTCGATGCTCGCCGCCGTCTGAACCCGAACTGGACTGCCAAACTCTCTGGCCGTTATGACTTTGTCGCCGACCGGGGCACAGTCGCCGGTCTGGGTCTGGAGTTCCTGAACGAATGCGTGCGGTTTGATGTTTCCCTCTCGCGTCGCTTCACGTCCTCGACTAGTGTGACCCCGACAACAGATTTCGGCCTTTCGCTGGACCTTGTCGGGTTCGGCGGTGGCGTAACCGGGGGTCCGGCGCGGACCTGTCGGCAATGAGAGCGACGAAACGGGCGGGCCCAAGACCCGCAAGCTTGAGGAAGAGCGGCTGAGGCGATGAGGTTTTCCTTCCTGAAACAGCAGTTGGTGGCGCTGACCTGCAGCGTGGCCTTCGCGGCACCGGTTCTGGCGCAAGACCTGTTCACGCCCCGGCTTTACGTCAATGACCGGGCCATCACTGTCTATGAGCTTGAGCAGCGCGCCTTGTTCCTGCGTGTCCTGCGGGCGCCCGGCAACCCCGAGGAAGAGGCCCTGAAGGCTCTGATCGAGGACCGCCTGCGCCAGACCGAAGCCGAGCGCCTCGGCCTGAAGCTGACCGAACAGGATGTGATGGCCGGGATGACCGAATTCGCCGCGCGGGCGAACCTCACGCCCGAGCAGTTCGTCGAGGAGCTCGGCAAGGCAGGTGTCTCGGCCGAGACCTTCCGTGATTTCGTTTCCGCCGGACTGATCTGGCGGCAGGCCGTGCGCGCTCGTTTCCTTGGCCAGATTCCGATCAGCGACAATGACATCGATCGTGCGCTCGAGGCCTCGGCCAGACCGCGCGCCCTGCAGGTTCTGGCCAGCGAACTCGTCATTCCCGCTCCGGAAGGCGAGGAAGAGGCCGCCATGGCCCAGGCGCAGGAACTGGCAGATTCCATCAGCGGCGAAGGTGCCTTTGCGTCCGCCGCACGCCAGTACTCCGCGGCCCCCACAGCCGGGGCTGGCGGCCGACTGGATTGGCTTCCCCTCGCCAACCTTCCCGCTGCCATCGGCCAGAAGATCCTTGCCCTCGACGCGGGCGAGGTTTCCGACCCGATTTCAGTTCCCGGTGCGGTCGTTCTTTTCATGCTGCGCGATGTGGCCGAGGACAAGACCGCCGAACCGATTGCCGTATCCGTCGAATGGGCCGAGTTCCTGGTTCCCGACGACGCGGCCGAGATCGCCCGGATCCGTGCTGCCTCGGATGAATGCAACGACCTTAATGCCCAGGCGAAGGGCCTGCCCGAAGATCGCCTGACGATCACCAAATCGGCGCTTGAAGCGGTGCCGGGTGACGTTGCGCTTGAGCTTGCCAAGCTTGACCCCGGCGAAAGCTCGGTTGCACTGACCCGGGGCGGGTTCCGCAGGTTTCTGATGCTCTGCGGCCGCGAACAGGTGCTTGAACCGCAGCCGACCCGCGAACAGGTCCGCGAACAGGTGATCAACCAGAAACTTGAAGGCATGGCGGAAGGCTATCTCGAAGAACTGCGCGCCGCCGCCTTCATTCGCGAGCCGTGACCGCACCGGTCATACTGACCTCGGGCGACCCATCCGGAATCGGTCCGGAAATCGCCGCCAAGGCTTGGTCCCGGGGCGAACGCTTTGTCTGGATCGGCGATCCCCGGCATCTGCCCGCAGATACCCAATGGCGACCGGTTGCCGAGGGCGAAGCGCCCGGCAACGGCCCCATGGCCGTCCTGCCACATGACTTTGCCGCCCCCGCCCGTCCCGGCAGCCCCGATCCGGCCAACGCAGCCGGGGTGGTCGCGGTGATCGAACGCGCCGTCCGGCTGGTGCAGGCAGGCCAGGCCTCGGCGCTCTGCACCGCGCCCATCCACAAGAAGGCTCTGAAGGACGGGGCTGGCTTTGCCTTCCCGGGCCATACCGAATTCCTGGCCCACTTGGCGGGCGTGGAACACGTGGTGATGATGCTCGCCTGCCCCGGCCTGCGCGTCGTCCCGGCAACGATCCATATTCCGCTGGCCGAAGTGCCCCGGGCCCTTACCCCAACAGTACTGGAAACGACGATCCGCATCACCCGCGCGGGCCTGGTGCGGGACTTCGGTATAGCCGAACCGCGGATTGCGGTGGCGGGTCTCAATCCCCATGCCGGAGAAGGTGGAGCGATGGGGCGCGAAGAGCTTGACTGGATGGCGCCGCTTGTCGCCCGGCTGCGGGGCGAGGGCCTGCACATCCGCGGCCCGCTGCCTGCCGACACGATGTTTCATGCCCAGGCCCGCGCGGGATATGACGTGGCGATCTGCGCCTATCACGACCAGGCGCTGATCCCGATCAAGACCATCGACTTCGCTGGCGGAGTGAACGTGACCCTGGGACTTCCCTTCGTGCGCACGTCACCTGATCACGGTACGGCCTATGACATCGCAGGCCAGGACCGGGCCGATCCCTCCAGCCTGATTGCGGCCTTGCGCCTGGCGCGCGAAATGGCAGCAGCGCGCGGGCCGTCCGCGCGGATGGTTTGAACCGCATGACAGCCGGAGGGTGACTTGGGTACGATCGATGGCCTGCCACCGTTGCGCGACGTCATCCGGACGCATGAGTTGGTGGCGCGCAAGCAGCTTGGTCAGAACTTCCTTCTGGATCTGAACCTGACCGCCAAGATCGCGCGGTCTGCGGGGGACCTGTCGGGTTGCGATGTGCTGGAGGTCGGGCCGGGCCCCGGCGGCCTGACACGTGGCCTCTTGGCCGAAGGCGCGCGCCGGGTGGTCGCCGTCGAGAAGGATGCCCGCGCCCTGCCCGCGCTGGCCGAGATTGCCGCCGCCTACCCTGGCCGGCTGGAGGTCCTGCATGGCGATGCGCTGGACCTTGATCTGGCCGCGCATCTCAACCCTCCCTTCAAGATCGTCGCCAACCTCCCCTACAACATCGGCACAGAACTCCTGATCCGCTGGTTGACCCCTCAGGTCTGGCCCCCGCTCTGGTCCTCGCTCACGCTCATGTTCCAGAAGGAAGTGGCCGAGCGGATCGTGGCAAAGCCGAAATCCGACCACTACGGCCGACTTGCGCTTTTGGCCCAATATCGCTGCGACGCGAAGATCGTGATGACCCTGCCGCCCGAGGCCTTCACCCCCGCCCCAAAGGTCCATTCGGCGGTCGTCCATCTGACAGCTTTGCCAGAACCCCGTTTTCCCTGTGACTTCAAGGTCTTGCAGAACGTAACTGCCATGGCCTTCAACCAGCGGCGCAAGATGCTGCGCGCAAGTCTCAAGGCACTCGGCCCCGACATCGAAGCCAGGCTCGAAGCTGTGGGCATCCCCCCCACCGCAAGGGCCGAGGAAATCGGGCTTGAGGCCTTCTGCGCCCTTGCCCGCGCCATCAAGGGCTAGCTCGGGTCGGGGTCAACTCTGCTGCCTTCTCCCCAGAGGGCAAGACAGTGCCCGGCCATGGCCCTCAGCTTGCGCGGGCCGCCGCCAAGGCCTCACGATAGGTCGCAAGGTAGTCGGCGGTATAGGCTGCATAGTCGAAATCCAGTTCGGAATGGATCTCCTGAACCATCGACCACATGGCCTCGCGCAGGGCTGCGGCGGCCTTCATGGACCGGTAGCGCTTCCACAGATCGGCATCCGGCCCGCGACCATAATAGGTCTCAAGAATCCAGGCCTCTTGCGCTGCATCCAGCCCGTTGTTTGCAGCAAGACCGCCCAGATCAAACAGTGGCGAGCCCCAACCCGCATAGTCCCAGTCGATCAGCCACATCCGGTTGCCGTCATGCAGAAAGTTCGCGGGCAAAAGGTCATTGTGGCCGAACACCATCTCGATCCTGCCCACCGCGCGTTCCAGCTCTGCCGCCTCGTCCAAAAGGGCCGGAAGCCCCGGCAAATGCCGAGAGGCGCCTTCCCGCAACGTCCCGGCATAGTCGCGCAGAACCTGGAAGACCCAGAAGGTCAGCGCCGGTCCACGCAACACCTTGGGGATGTCGTGATGTGCCCGCATGACAAGGCGCAGCGCCGCATCAAGATTTTCAGGGCGGCGCAGATCTTCCGCCCGCATCGTCTTGCCCACGACGAAGTCGATCACCAGGGCGCCCGGTTCGTGGTAGATCACTTCGGGCGACACCCCTGCGGCGTGGGCGGCATGGCTGGCGGCCAGTTCGTTGAACCGCATGATCTGGTGGACCGGAATGTCATCACCGATCCGCACCACGGCCCGACGCACGGCGTCGGTGACCAGCACATTGAGATTGGTGATGCCACCGCCCAAGGGCTCGGCCTTCGCCTGCCCATGCCAGATCGGCAGGGCAAGCGCCCGTTCAACCGGCTTGCGACGCTCAGTCATGGCAGCCTCGCCGAAAGGCAGCCGGGCTTGGGGAACCAAACGTCACCGCACCCCACGACCCTCTCTGTGGCCGACCTTTCCTGGCCGGATCAAGCCGCCATTGCATCTGGACATCCCCTTCCGACGGCGGCCCGAGGTTCCTTGCCCCGCCGCAACTGCACCGATCGCGCAGCTTTCCTGGCGGAAGATGAAGCGCCGAAACCGACTTGTCAAAGGTCAGCATGGTCAACAGCCTGCCGCTGGACCGGCTCAACCTCACCGATGCAATGAAGAAGCGCACGGGCAAGAACGTCCATCCGGATCGGCTTGGCGACAACCGCCGCGAAGCCGCGCGCCAGATACTCACCGACCTGGTGGGTCATCACATTCGCGGTCACGGCAATCGCCCGTGGACCGGGGGACCCTTGCCGTTCGGCTGCGATTGTCAAGGCGTCCAGGGTTTCCAGGCCATTCATTCCGGGCATGGCGATATCGAGCAGAACAGCATCGTAGCGACCCGTTACATAACGGCTGACCGCTTCTCCACCATCGGCAACGATCTCTGCCTCGACCCCCAGCGCCCGCAGCATGCTTTGCAGGATGATCCGGTTGGTCGCATTGTCTTCGGCGGCCAGGACGCGCAAGGGCGGCAACGGGCGCGCCATGAGGTCATCTGTCGTCCCGGCCTCCTTGTCCAGCAGGGGCAACTGCACCTCGACCCGGGCCGTCACACCCCCGGCCTCAGACGAGGAAAGCGAAACCTCGCCCCGCATCAACCGCACAAGGCGACGCACGATCGGCAAGCCAAGGCCTGTTCCCTCCTGTCGGCGTCCCGTGCTGCCGGCACCTTGGGTGAATTCGTCGAAGGCCCGCCCGATTTCGTCCTCGGACATCCCGATTCCGGTGTCCGAGACGGTGATGACCACCTGCAGATCCGAGCTTTGGTCGATTTCGACCCGAACTTCGCCTTCCGTCGTGAACTTGAGCGCATTGCCGATCACGTTGTGCAGGATCTGGATGATCCGCTGTTCGTCACCGTACCGTCTCTGGTCGCTCTCTCCACCCTTGCACAAGGTGACCAGTCGCAGGCCCTTTTCCTCGGCCGCGTGACGATGCAAGGCGACAACGCGTTCCAGGGTATCGGGCAGCCGCAGCGGCTTTGGGTCCAGCACCATGCGCCCGGCCTCGATCTTGGCTAGGTCCAGAATATCGTTGATGACGCCCAACAGATGTTCGCCCGAATCCCGGATGATCTGCAGCATCTCAAGGTCTGCCGGGTCGGCCAACCGGTTCGAAAGCACTGTCGCCATCCCAAGAACCCCGTTCAGGGGTGTCCGGATTTCATGGCTCATCGCGGCCAGGAAATCCGACTTGGCCCGGCTCGCGGCTTCAGCGGTCGTGATGGCGGCCCGCAGACGGTCTTCGTTCTTCACCTCGGCAGTGATGTCGGTGAAACTGCAGACCGCCGCAAGACCCGTTCCCGGCGCGGAAAGCGGCGCGGCCGAGACCGAAACAACGCGCCGCTCGCCTCCCGGCCAGTGGATCACATGCCGCATCTCGTGCAGACCGGATTTGCGGGCAAGGGCGCGCCCGATGGGCAATTCGGATGCACTGACCGGCCGGCCGGTCATGTCGACAATATCCGCACGGGACAGGAGTTCGACCAGGTTGTCATCCGGGCTGATGTCGCGGCCCAGGATCCGTTCGGCCGCCGCGTTGGTGAAGACAACGCCCCCTTCGGCATCGACCGCGATAATGCCTGAAACCGAAGTCTCCATGATCCGGGCCAGAATGTCGCGCTCGCGGGCAAGGGCCATTTCCAGCGCCTTCGCCGCGGTAATGTCCAGATGGATCCCGCTCTCGCGCAAGGGGCGTTTCTCGTCGTCCCACTCGGTCACCTGCCCCCGCGAGAGGACCCAGACCCAGTAGCCATCCTTGTGCCGCAGCCTCAGCTCGTCCTGAAAGGTCGTCAAGTCGCCCTGGCGCTTTGTCTTCTGGCGCGCGAGCAAGGCCTTGCGGTCCTCGGGATGCACAAGGTCCAGCCAGCGCTCGACCCGCAACGGGTTCAGCTCATCCTTGCGATAGCCAAGGATTTCGGCCCAGACATCATTCACGGTCGATGACTGCTTGCTGTAGTCGTACTCCCAGGTTCCGACCCGCGCCCCTTCGATGACCTGCTTCAGCCGCTGTTCGGCATCGGTCTGGCCCGAGATGTCCAGGGTCAGCCCCCAGATGCGGCGCGGCTTGCCATTGGCGTGGCGCGAGGCCACCCGCCCCCGAGACAGAAGCCACACCCAGCGTCCGGACTGGTTCCGCCGCCGATAGCGGACCGTGAAGTCCTCGGCATGGTTTACAAAAAGCGCGTTCTGCAACTCGCTCAGAAGCTTCTGATCCGCCGGATGCACGTGGCTGAGCAGTCCTTCGAAACTCAGGTCATGCTCAATTCCAAGGATTTCGCCCCATTTCGCGTTGATGCGGCTGAACCCCTGCTCATCGTCCCAGTCCCAGACCGCCACTTCACCGCTGTCGACGATCTCCTGCAGACGCCTGTCCGCCAGACGACGGGCCGTGACGTCTTCGTATAGGCCCACCGTTTCGCGCGCTGGTGTAAGCCGTTCCCGGACCCAGATCAGGCGGCCATCGGCAAACTCGTCCTCGTTGTCCCAGACCTCATCCAGCGGCCGGTCCAGCCGTCGCTGCAGGTTCGCCGCGTCCCGTTCGCCTTCGACCCCGAAGATACCGCGGTCGATCGCGGCGCGAAGCAGGTCGTCATAAAGCGCCCCTACCCGGATCAGATCCTCAATCGCAGCAAAAACCCGCACATAGGGCTTGTTCCACAGCACCAGACGATCTTCCGCGTCAAAGACCGCAAAACCATCGTCCAGGGCCTCAATTGCAGACACGAACCTGGAACGGGTGGCGTCCAGGGCCTGGCTTTCCGCCACCAGCGCCGCTTCCTTCATGCGGATTTCGGTCATATCCTCGATCAAGGACCAGACCAGCCTTCTGCCGTCAGGGTCGGTGCTGAGAAAGCACCTTACCGTGACCGGGAACCGGGTTCCGTCCTTGCGGCGGAACATGGCGTCCTGGGGGCCGAAACTCTGCCTCGCTCTCAGCTTTTCCACGGCCGCGTCGACGACCCAGTAGGTATCCGGGGGCAGGATCTCCCAGACCTGAAGACGGCGGCCGGTTTGCGGGTCAAGCCCGAAGACATCCTTGAACGCCTGGTTTCCATCCAGGATCTCGCCGGTGTCGAAGTCGTTCAGCAGGATGGGATGCGGACACATCTCGAAGAAGGCGTTGAACTGGCCTTCCCGGTAGGATGCCATTTCGCCCGTGCGCTCTGCGGCCGAAAGGTCGCGGATCACCGCCACGAAGTTCATCGCACAATCGCCCGGACACCCGACAAGCGGCGCCAGCGACACTTCGTAACTGTGCGGCGCAACCAAGGCATGATCCCCGACCTGCCGGGTCCGCACCCGGCGCTCTGCCTGAGGGTCGGCCAGCGCGGCTTCCAGCACTTCGGCAAGCGGCGGCGGGAACACGTCCCGCAAATGGCTGCCGATCCCGGCATGGACCAGTCCTGACAGCCAGGGCAGTTTGCTGCTGCGGCAGGCAACTAGCTCGCCCTTGGCCGACAGTTCGATCACCAGATCGGGCAACGCGCTTAGCGTCGCTTCAAGATGCGCACGGGTGTCGCTTTCCGCTGCCGCCGCTTCATGCCGCAACATGACCGAAGCCATGGCCCGGCTGATCGAAACCAGCAGGAAGACATCTTCCTCGGCCCAGATCCGGTCGTCCGAACCGCAATCGAAACCGATCACGCCAAACAGCCGATCACCGTCCCGCATCGGCACTTTCAGCGAAGAGCGGACCCCGATCTCCTCAAGGAACTGCCGCTCGGCCGAGCCTTCGGGCAAATCCTCCCGGTTGCGGACCGCGACGATCTCGCCCGCCAGAAGCGCACGATGCCACGCCGGCCGCAGTGTCGGCGGATCGGACTGCATCCTGCTGATCATGGGGGTCACACCCGGCGCAACCCACTCATGCGTGTTGCGATAGCCGATGGTTTCGTCAAACCGGAAGACGAAGGTGCGGTCAAGCCCGCAAGCCTCCCCGATCGCCGCCAGAGTGGCATTGAATGCCGCATCGATCCCGCCTGCACCGGCAGCGAGGAGCTGGTTCATCTGCTCGACGACCAGGAATTCCTTTCGCACCGGCCCTTTGTTTTCCGGGTCCGGCTCCCGTCTCTCTTGCATGATCCGCTCTGCCCCTTGGGTTGAGTATCGGGCAGAAACTTCACGTCCGCAAGCTTGGGGTTGCCGGCCTAGCCCCAAAGACCCAGTGGCTGGGCCTCAAGGCCGGGGAAGACGGAAAGCGGATCGCCAAGCCGCATATGGCCGGTCAGAAGCTCCGCCAGGACCTGGCGGAAGTCGGTCACGACGGCGAGGTCGGCACCTTCCTCCAGTGCTTCGTTGGCAAGGCCGGGCCAGGCCCCGATCATACGCCCGCCCCGCGCCTGCGGACCGAGGACCATCATCACATTGCCCCGGCCATGATCCGTACCGCCAGCCGTGTTTGACCGCAGGCGCCGCCCGAACTCGCTCATCACCACGACCGAGACATCCTGCTGCAAGGGTCCAAGATCCCGCCAGAAAGCCATCAGCGCCTGCGACAAAATGCCGACGAGGCCATCGAACTGGCCAGCCTGTCCCGCATGCGTATCCCATCCCGGCACGTCCACCGTCGCGACGCGCAGGCCAAGGTCCTCCTTGATCGACTGCGCGACTGTCATCAGGGGACCGCTGACCGGGTTACCCTCCGGATAGGCCCCCGCTTGCGCATAGGCGCGCATCGCGTTGTCCGAGGGCGACCAGAACCGGTTCCGCACCAGATCGGAAAGTCCAAGCAGGGCCTGCACCGGTTCCGCCAGCGGGCCATGATCGCCAAATCCCGCCGCCAATCGGGCGCGCAGCAGGTCCGAGAGCCAATGACCCTGCCCCAAGACCAGGTCGGCCAGGCTTTCCGCCACCGCGGCATCCGCCCCGATCAGGCTGGCAGGCCGCATCGCCCCAACGGCAAGCGCCGGCATCGGCCCGCCCGGCGCGGCGCTCTGCAACCAGCGCCCGATCCAGCCCGAAGGATCGCCCGGAGGCTGTCCAGTGCCGAAAATGCCGCGTTCGATCCGGGCTTCGGCGTCGAAATGGCTTCGCGTCGCCTCCGGCAGGCCCGCCGCATGGATCAGTGACAGATCACCCGCGTCGTAAAGCTCGGACAGCGGCGCGGCCGCCGGATGAAACCGGAAATCCACGTCGGCAATAGATTGGCGGATCGAGCGGCCCGCAGCATCACCCGCCCGCAGGACCCGCAATGCTTCGGGCCGTGCCGCGATGAAGTCGGGATCGCTTGTGGGCGAGACCAGCGCCAGCCCGTCCGCGCCACCCCGCAGGAAGATCACCACCAGGATCGGATCACGCGCCATGACAACCTACCGCATCAGGAATTCGGGGGTGAGTGCCGCGAAGGTCACTGCCGACCGGGCCAGACCCTGCCGATCCTCGGCCGAGGCGTCGCGGGCCGGTGTTGCACCATCCAGTCCGAAGGCCTCGGCCAGCGCCTGGAAGACAGGCTCGCCCTGCCCCGGCACCAGCGCATCGGCCTGTCGCTCGCCAAAGGCGCGAAGGGTCTCGTCCTCGCCGCGCAGGGGCGACAGATCGGCCGCGGCGCCATCGAACCAGCCTTCCAGCGCGTTCAGAGCAATATCGACATAGCGGTTCAGTGTGCTCGCCCCGGTCCAGGCCTCGGCCCGGTCGGGATGTCCCGTTGGTGGACCATAGGTGTGCTGACGCCACCCGGCGCGTCCAAGCATCCAGTGAAATCCGTTTTCACTCGCCGTCACTTCGGCACCCGCCGCGCGATATAGCGCCACCATGAACTCGAACGGACGGCGCAACTTGACCGGCGGGCTTGCGAATTCCGGGGCCTGCACCAGAACCCGGATGACCTGGGCGATCTGGTCCGGCGCGTCGCTTGCGGCAAGGAAGGCTTCGGCCATCTCGGCGACAAGCCTGGGTGGCGGGTCGTCGGTCAACAGACGTCGGGCGATCTTTTCACAGACAAAGCGCGCGGTCCCGGGATGGCGGGCCAAAATGTCCAGCACCTCATCGCCATCCTCCATCGGCCCCCGATTGGGCAGAAACTCGCGGCCAAGGACGCGCTTCTGATACGGGTCATGCCAGCGGGCAACATAATGGAAGCGGCCCGTCCGGGGCGCGTTCTCGCCTTCCGAAATCCAGCGACCGTCACCGACCGTCCAGCCGGTGAAGGCGCGGGCCACCTCATAGACGTCCAGATCAAGATAGCCCTCGGCCATACCATCCTCGGCCCCGGGCACGGCCCGCCAGTCGGAATAGCGGTCGTTCAGGTAATTCGCCGCCCCCAGCGTGTGCAGCTCCAGCAACTCGCGCGCATAGTTTTCATTGGCCGGACTGGCGATGCTTTCCGCGTTGTTCAGATAGTAAAGCATCGCCGGAGAGCGTGCGACCTCGCCCAGAAGGTCCCGGAAATTGCCAAGCGCATGCTGCCGCATCACGGCATCATGGCTGGGGAAGAAGGCGGCGGTGTATTCGTCCTTCAACGAATTGACGCTGAAATGGTCGTGCCAGAATTGCGTCATCACCTCGCGCAGTTGCGCTTCGGCATGCACGGCCCGCAACAGAGACACGGAAATGACTTCACTCGCAGGACGGATGCGTTCGGCATAGTCCATGCCATTGCCGGGCGACCAGTCGACCAGATGCACCTGACCCGCTGGGTCGGCCGACAGGGTCGAAAGCGGGCGAAACTCGTCGATCGCGGGCCAGCTGGAGCTTTCGTCGCCGCCCTCCGGGTACGAGATGCGCAGCCGGGCCGCACCGATCCGGGCCTCCAGCGCCGCATTGGTCACGGGCAGCGCCAGCTGACGTTCAAGCCACTCTATCCGACCAAGAGCCGCGATCTCGTCGCGCGATGCCGCCGTGGCGCCAAAGGTCAGCCGGTTCAGCCAAAGCGCGTCGTCATCTGCGGCGGCAGCACCCGCCAGACGGGGCAGACCGACACCACCAAGCGCCAATGCCGCCAGCAACCGGGTATGGAACATGCGCCGTGTGATCATGGCCCGTCCTCCCTCAAGCGAGCTTGCCATGCCAGGCGGGCGGCAGAAATCCTGCCCTGCAGACCAAGCGGAAGCCCGCCAACCGGCCCACCGGAAAGGCTCAGACGCCGAGGAGGACAGCCAGCAGCGCCAGCGCTGCCGGGGCAGCCTGCACATAAAGGATCCGCCGCCCCGCCGTGGCCGCGCCGTAAAGCCCGGCGACGATGACACAAGCCAGCACGAAATGCGCAAGCTCAAGCCCCGCGCCCGGCACCCCGCGCAAAAGGGCAAGAATCAACCCCGCGGCCAGAAAGCCGTTGTAGAGCCCCTGATTGGCCGCCAGCACGCGCGTCGCCGCCGCGAATTCCGGCGTCAGCCGGAAAATCGCGCGTACCCGGGGCGTTTCCCACAGGAACATCTCCATCACCAGGATCCAGACATGGATCACCGCAACCAGCGCGATCAGGGCTGTCCCGATCATGCTGCTGGCATCCGGGTTTCGGCCATCTCGGCATACCAGGTCGCGCCGAAGGGAATGGCACTGTCATCGAAATTGTAGGCCGGGTGATGCACCATCGCCGTATCGCCGTTGCCTAGGAAGATATAGGCGCCCGGCCGTTCGTTCAGCATGAAGCTGAAGTCCTCGGCACCCATCAGCGGCGGCGTGTCGATGTCGACATGACCCGACACCTTCTGCGCCACCTCGGCGGCAAAGCTGGTATTCTCGGGCGTGTTGATCGTCACCGGATAGCCGCGCTGGTAATGCACCTCGGCCCGCGCCCCAAGCGCAAGCGCCGTGCCCTCGACGATCTGGCCGATCCGGGCCTCGACATAGTCCTGGACCTTGGGGTCCATCGTCCGGACCGTGCCCTTCATCTTGACCACCTGCGGAATGACGTTGTGCGCGGTCGAATCCGTCTCGACCGTGCAGACTGAGACCACGACCTGCTTCAGCGGGTCGACATTGCGGCTGGCGATCGTTTGCAGCGCCACGATGATATGGGCGCTGACCACGGTCGTATCGACGCAGTCATGCGGTTTCGCCGCATGGCCGCCCTTCCCCGTCACCACGATCTCGAACTGGTCGGCCGCCGCCATCATCGCGCCGGGCCGGATCGCGAAATGCCCGACGGGAATGCCCGGCATGTTGTGCATGCCGTAGACTTCCTGCACGTTCCACCGGCTCAGCATCCCGTCCTTCACCATCTCGCGGCCGCCCCCGCCGCCTTCTTCGGCCGGCTGGAAGATGCAGACCACCGTCCCGTCAAAGTTCCGCGTCTCGGCCAGGTACTTGGCCGCCCCCAGCAACATCGCCGTGTGTCCGTCATGACCGCAGGCATGCATCTTGCCCGGGGTCTTCGAGGCATAGGGCACCCCGGTCTGTTCGTTGATCGGCAGCGCGTCCATGTCGGCGCGCAGGCCCACGACCCGGCCCCGGCTGTCCGAGCGCCCCTTGATCACCGCCACGACGCCCGTGCGCCCAATCCCCTCGACCACCTCGTCGCAGCCAAAGGCGCGGCACAGCTCGGCGACCTTGGCCGCCGTGCGATGGACGTCAAACAGCAGCTCCGGATGTTCATGGAAATCCCGGCGCCAGGCGGTGATTTCGGGCAAAAGCTCGGCGAAACGGTTCTTGACGGGCATGGCTGTACTCCTTTGCACGCAGGTTGAACCTGTCGCGCTGAATCGGCAAGTCCCGCCGCGCCGCGAATTCCCTTGCGTCAGCATGGTCGGGAAAACCATAGCCAGGGCTGGAACCTGTTGCCGATGTCGCACATATCGGGCAAGGCGTCGCAAAAACGTCACGAACCGGGCTTGTTCAAGCCTTCTCACCGCGCAATATGCGGAAAAGTTGAATAAAAAACCACGACGGAGCAGTCACATGGCATCGAAACCCGCCCAGCCCCAACAAGGTGGCAGCAGCGGCCAGACCCAACAGCAGCAGGGCCAGCAATCCGGCGGCTCGACTCAGCAGGGTAGCCAGCCGATCTTCAAGGACTGGGCGTCGATCTGACCCCTTTGGACCGGTTGACAACACACGGGCCAGCCGCGAGGCTGGCCCTGTTTTGTTCCAGGCCCGATGATGTCCAGTCCCGTCTCCTCGATCCCGAATCTTGGCCCTGCCTCCGAGGCGGCCTTCGCCCGCGCGGGCATCACCACAGCCGAGGAAATCCGCGAAATGGGCGCTGATGCGGCCTATTCCCGATTGCTCGCCAGCGGGTCGCGTCCGCATTTCATCGGCTACTACGTCCTGGTGATGGGCCTGCAGGGCCGACCCTGGAACGACTGCAAGGGCGAAGAAAAGAAGACGCTGCGCAAGCGTTTCGACACGCTCTGCGCCGGGTTCAACCGGTCGGATGCGAAACTCCGGGCCGATCTGGAAGCGACGCTCAGCTTCCTTGGCGTGATCGAACGCCCTTAGCGCGGGCAAGCTACCCACGCGACCTCAGGCGCTCAGATACCGGATGTGGTGCCCCCAGAGGGACTCGAACCCCCGACCCTCTGATTACAAATCAGATGCTCTACCAGCTGAGCTATAGGGGCCACGCCCGTCAGATACTCTCACCGCCCGGCCCGCGCAAGGGCTGCGTGGCGGGCCTCAGCCCCGTTGGCCCCGGGCCAGCACGATGACGGCTGAAAGCCCCACCGCCATGACCAGAAGGGCGGCTGGAGCAGCCTCGGACAGCCGCTCAAGGCTCGCCAGTTCGAAGACACGGGTCGACAAGGTGTTGTAGTCGAAGGGCCGCAGAAGCAGGGTCGCCGGCAATTCCTTCACGCAGTCGACGAAAACCACAAGAAGCGCCGTCAGGATCGATCCGCGCATCAGGGGCAGATAGACGCTCTCCAGCGTACCGCCCGCCGTGCGGCCAAGCGAGCGCGCCGCAAGGGCCAGCGAGGGCGACACCCGGCCATAGGCCGCGTCGATCGCCCCCTGCGCGATCCCGAAGAACCGCACCAGATAGGCCAGCCCCAGCGCAAAGGCGGTGCCGGTGATCATCAGCCCCGGATCCCATCCGGTCACGGCAAGGACGCTGTCGGCCAGCCAATGGTCCAGCGCGGCCAACGGCATCAGAAGCCCCAGCGCCAGCACCGCCCCCGGCGCGGCATAGCCGATCAGCGTCAGCGGCATGAGCCATTCGGCCATCCGCGATCCCGCCATGCGCAGGGCATAGACCAGGAAAAGCGCCGCCCCGACGGTTGCCGCAGCTGCCAGACCGCCGACGATCAACGTGTTTCGCAAGGCTTCCAGCAACCCCGGCGCCAGCCAGCCCTGCGGCGCGGCGGCCGAATGGACCAGCATCACCACGACCGGCAACAGGAAGCCCCCGGCAAAGGGCAAAAGGCAAAGCGCCGTGGCCAGCCAGCGCCGTGGCCCCAGGATCGGCTGCGGCTCGACCGGTTGCGCCGCCCGCCCCAGGCGGTGGAACCGCGCCCCGCCCCGCCCGGCCCGTTCCAGGCCCACCAGCACCAGGATCAGGACCAGAATCACCCCGGCAATCTGCGCCGCACCGCCCGCATTGCCACCGTTCAGCCAGGTCGAGAAGATCCCCGTCGTCAGGGTCTGCACCCCGAAATGCAGCACCGTGCCGTAGTCGGCCACTGTCTCCATCAAGGCCAGCGCCACGCCCGCGGCGATTGCCGGCCGGGCCAGCGGCCAGCCGATCCGCAGGAACATGCCCCAGGGTCCGCAGCCAAGCGCGCGTGCCACCTCATAGGCCCGGCCCGATTGCTCGCGATAGGCGGCGCGGGCAAGAAGATAGACGTAGGGGTAAAGCGCAAAGGACAAGACCAGGATCGCCACTGGCAGCGAGCGCGTCTCGGGAAACCAGTAGTCCCGCGCCGAGGCCCAGCCAAAGGCGGCCCGCAGGCCCGTTTGCACCGGCCCCGCATAGTCCAGCACATCGACCAGCGCATAGGCCCCGACATAGGCCGGGATCGCCAGGGGGAACAGCAGCGCATGGGCCAGCCAGTCACGTCCGGGAAAGCGGTACTGGCTGACCAGCCAGGCCGCGCCCGTGCCCATCGCTGCCGTCAGAAGGGCGACGCCCAGCATCAGCGCCAGCGTCGTGGCCAGATAGCGCGGCAGGACGGTCGCCATCAGATGGGGCCAGATGTTCTCGGTCGGGTTCAGCGCGATCCAGAGGATCGAAAGGATCGGCGCCAGAACCACCAGGGCAATCACCATCGCCCCCAGCGTCCAGAGATCGGGTCTCAGGCGCCGCGTCAGGCCAAGTTGAGTGAAACGGTTGGTCATGCTGGAATCGGGCTACAGGAAAGCGGTTTAACTGTCCAGAAAAGCCCGTATAGTCGCGCCGCCGGGCCCAAGGCGCCCGATCCGAAAAGCAAGAGCCGATGCGTATCGTCTATCACCTGGGCGCCCATTGCACCGACGAGGACCGGCTGATCCGCTGCCTCCTGAAGAACCGCGCCCTCCTTGCCGAGGAAGGCATCATCGTCCCCTCGCCCACCCGCTACCGCAAGCTTTTGCGCGATACGGCCGTCCAGTTGCGTGGCGCCGCCGCACCCGAGGAGACCCAGGCGGTCATTCTTGACCAGATCATGGAAGAGACCCAGGCCGAACGGCTGATCCTGTCCTGGGAAAACTTCATGAGCTTTCCGGTCTGGGCCGTGACCAACCAGCTTTACGAATATGCCGGGGAACGTCTGCACGCCTTTGCCCAGATCTTCCCCGAAATCGAGGCCGAGTTCCATCTGGCCATCCGCAACCCCGCAACCCTCCTGCCGGGCCTCAAGGCAAAGATCATGGCCAAGGGGCAGAACGAAAGCATGGTCGAATCCGACCCGCTGCAACTCAGCTGGGCCGGGGTCGTGCGGCAGATCATCCGCATCAATCCCGGGATCCCGGTCACGGTCTGGTGCGACGAGGATGTGCCACTGGTCTGGCCCGAAGTGCTCCAGGCCGTGTCGGGCCATTCCGACGCTTTGGTCCTGCAAGACACGGACGAGATCCTGTCCCAGATCATGACCGAAATCGGCATGAACCGGATGCGCGACTACCTGGCCCAGCATCCGCCGCGCAGTGTCGCACAGCGCCGCCGCGTCGTGTCGGCCTTTCTGGAGAAATTCGCCCGCCCCGAACAGATCGAGATCGAGGTCGACATGCCGGGCTGGGACGAGGCCCTGATCGCCCAGCTGCAGCAAAACTATGAGGCCGACATTGCCGAGATCCGGGGCATGCCCTGGGTCCGGTTCATCGACTCCTGATCAGCTCATGCCAAGGGCGGCCTTGTAGACTTCCAGCACGGCCTCTTCCTCGGCCAGCTCGTCCGGCTTGCGCTTGCGCAGCGCAATCACCTTGCGCATTACCTTGGTGTCATAGCCGCGGCCCTTGGCTTCGGCCATCAGCTCTTTCTGCTGCTCGGTGACATCCTTCTTTTCAGACTCCAGCTGCTCGTAGCGTTCGATGAACTGACGCAGCTCGTCGGCGGTCACGGCATAGGGATCGGTCGCGTCGGCCATTCGAAGTCCTCTGGATGCATCTGCGGTTGCAGCTACCTACCCTGCCCGGGGGCCGGGGTTCAAGCCGCGATCGCCCGGATCGCGCAGGGTCGCTTGTCAGCCGCTCTGCGACAGGCTAGCCAAGCGGCGGGCTTGTGGAAGGGGACATGACATGCAGGCATTGATCTGGATCGGCGCGGGCTTCACGCTCTTGGGGCTTGCCGGCCTTGTCTACTGCATCCTGCGCGCGCTCAAGGTGCGGAAGTCCGGGCTCGAGGACAGCGCCATGCGCGCCGAACTGCAGCGGGTGGTCGTGATCAACATGGCCGCCCTCGGTGTCTCGGCCCTGGGCCTTGCTGCGGTCGTTGCGGGCATCCTTTTAGGCTGACGGTCCCGGCAGGATCGCGGATCAATCCGCACCCTGCCCCGCCAGCCTGCGGCCATCGCGGATCAGGTCATCGATCAGCGGCACTGGCGCCCAGATCGCATCATCCCCGGACCACAGCCGCAGGTCACGGCGAAGCAGCATCAGCCCGCGCTCTTCGGCCCAATGCATCGGCCCGCCGCGCCATCTGGGAAAGCCGTAGCCCGCGACCAGCAGATGATCGACGTCAGAGGCGCGGCGGACCGTGCCATCCGCCACCAGTCGCAAACCCTCATTGGCCAGCGCGCCAAGCCAGCGCGACAGTATCTCTTCCGCGGTCATCTCGCGCAGCGGCAGGCCGGCCGACCGCATGGGCGGCAAGTCGGCGGCGATCCCGAAGGCATCCAGCGCCGCCAGCACCGCGCGGCCCGGCACACCCTGCGCGATGATCCAGGAAAGCGCCGCCGCCCCTGCCCGACGAAGACGCTCACCCGCCTCGGCACGGCCCTGAACCAGCACGGGCGCAAGGCCGATCCGCCGCAGGGTGGCGATGGCGGTCCCCGCGGCCTCGGCCGACGGACCGGGGGGCAGGGCCAGTTCCACCGCCTTGCCCGCCGGGGCAAGCCTCAGCTCCATCCTGGCGTCCGATCCGGTCACGGCCAGCTTCAGCGCCCCTGCCCCGGCCGCACCTCCGATGGTCAGTTCAGCCTCCCGCAGCGCGGCCGGGTCTTCCGTCAGCGTCAAGTCGGCCAGCATCGCCGCTGACGTCTCGGGCAAGCCCGATTGCCGGGCCGTCTCGCGCAGCGCCGCTTCTGTCGCGCGCAGATTGTCCCGCCGCTGGGCCGGATCTGGACAGATCCAATTCACCGCCAACCGTTGCATCAGGGCCAAGACCGCCAGGCGGACCAGATCCGGGCCAGTCCCCGTCAGGCCGATCCGCGATACTTGCCGTGGCGCGACCGCGCTGATCTTGGGCGGCAAGCTGGCCGCCAACCGGTCTGCCCGCGCCGCCGCCCGCAGCGCAGCGGCCTCCGGGCTTGCCTCCAGATCCTCACGGGCCACCGCCTCGAAGGCGAGGCCGTTCTCCGGTGGCAGAAGAAGCGCCGCCTCGACGCAATCGATGATCCTTTGTCCTGCCGGACTCCGCGCCGTCGCATCCCGCCGGGCCCGGGCGACCGCGCCTTGCCAGGCAATCGGGTCCGGCTCGGCCCGGCGCAGCCGTTGCCCTCCCGCAATGGCCTGCGCCAGCCGCACCGCGGCCGAAACCGCATTGCCCGCCGTCACCCCGTCCACAAGTCCAAGGTCCACCGCCTCGCTGGACGCCACCGCCCGGCCCGACAAAAGAAGCCGCAAGGCCGCCTCGGCTCCGATGAGCCGCGGCAGGCGCTGGGTGCTGCCACCCGCCGGACAAAGACCCAGCACCACATCGGCAAAAGCCAGCCGCAGGTCGGGCGCGGCGATGCGTGCCTGCGCGGCCAGCGCAAGCTCGGCCCCCGGACCCATCACCGTGCCATGCAACACTGCCACGACCGGCACCGGGCAATCCGCCACGGCCTGGCAAAGCTCGCCCAGACCCGGGCGCGCCAGATCGCTGCTCTGGGGCAGCACGGACGAGAAATTCCGCCCTTCGGCGGCCAGGACCAAAGCCGAGGCACGCGGCACACGGTCACGGATCACCTTCATGAGCGCCAGCCGCAACCCGGGCGTCAGGGAATTGCCGGGCGGATTGGCAAGCGTCAGCACCAGTACATCGTCCCTGGCCTCGATTGTCATCCCATCCGCTGGCATTGACCCCACCTTGACCGAACTCACGCCCAGTTAGAAACAACCCGGCGAAGTTGGCAAGCCAATGGCTGGTTCACACCGGCATGTTGTCAAAACCTGCTTCGATCTCGGCATCGGTAGGCAGGCTGGAATCCTCGCCGGGCATCAGCGCGGCAAGCGCCCGCATCTCGGCCAGAAGCAGTTCCAGCCCCTGGTGCTGCAACTCGATCCCGGCTGCCACAAGATCAACCTCTTCCCGGATCAGGTCGGAAGGTTTGCGGGCCGTCATCGCGCACAACTCCGGCAGAGGGGCGTCCAGGGAAGAGCATCCAGCCGCGCCTCCGCGATCGCTGCTCCACAGCGCATGCATTCGCCGTAGGTGCCATCCTCGATCCGGGCAAGGGCGGCCCGAATCTGGGCGATCTCGTTCAGCCCCGCTGTTCCGGTGGCTTCCAGAACCTCATCCCCCTCGCGTTCCGTGGCCAGGTCTTCCCAGTCCGGATTGTGATGCGAATCAAGCTCTTCCTCGATGGCCTCCAGACGGGCACCCAGCTCGACAAGCCGTTGCTCCAGCGCAGTCTTGCGGACAGACAACGACGACTTCAGATTGGCCTGCATCAGCTCCTCCTACTTATGTCAGCAAGAATAGGGGACATCCGCCGCCCCTGCCTTGACCCATGTCAACGGCGCTTCCGCTTTCGGGACAAGCTGGCTATGGTCGCGCAACTTCAGCCTGCGCACCCTGCGCCAACGGAGCATCACATGGACATCCGCGCGCTTACGCCCGACTATGCCGTCTCGCCCCAGATCGACCTTTCGGACCTGCCCGCCATCAAGGCGGCGGGTTTTACGACCGTGATCGACAACCGCCCTGATGGCGAGATTCCGCCGCGTCTCCACACTGCAGCCATGCGCAGCGCTGCTGAGGCGCTAGGCCTGGTGTTCGTGGCAAACCCGGTGATCGGCGGCGCGCTGACGATGGACAATGTGACCGCCCAGGAGGCCGCAATCGCCGCCGCCACCGGACCGGTCTTCGCCTACTGCGCCTCGGGCAACCGGTGCTCGATCGTCTGGGCGCTGGCCAATGCCGGAAAACGCCCGACTGACGAGCTTGTGGGCCTGCCCGCGCGGTTCGGCTACCAGCTTGAACACCTCCGTCCCCAGATCGAGGCGCTTGCCCGGTCCAGAGGCTGATCCTGCAATCCAGGGCCTGATCAGACCCGGCGCGTCCTCTCAGAAGGACTTTGACGGAGCCTGCCGTTACGACCCTCGCTGGCTTGCCTGACCGAGTGCGCAAAGCACACGGGTAACGCCGTCCCAAGACCAGGCGACGCTCCCCGCCCACCGGACCAGACGCCGCCCCTTGGTTCCCGGACCAGTGCAGGCCCCGTCGCTTCGGGCTTGTCCAAGCGGGGACAAGTCGAGTTGCGTCGCCTTTTGCCGCTCACGCCAAAGCGCGTCTTAACACGGGCACATCCCGCACTACCCCGCCGCGCGAAGATCGGGCGGAGGCTCCTCTGATACCTGAGGCGCTGCGGGCCTTGGTACCGGCGCAGCCGGGCTTGCAGCCTTGACGGCCAATGCCTCGCTCAGCTTGATCGCCCGCATGCCGCGGAACTGGCCAAGCCGCGCCCCGGCCACGCGACGACCTTCGATCGTCTCCAGCGATACCGCATCCACCGCCGCCGAGGGCAGGGTCAGCACGTCCTCGGGGCGCATCGACATGATCTGGTGCAGCGGCAAGGTCAGCCGCCCGATCACCGCGTCCAGACGGCAGTCGGTCTGCAGGACCATGGCGTTCAGGGCCGAAGTGAACTGCGGCGCTTCGGCTTCCACCGCCTCGGCCTGCAAGTCCGGCCGTTCGCCCCGGCCATTGGCGGGCAGCACCAGGATCACCTGGCCTTCGCGCCCAGTACCGCCAAGCGATATCTCGGCCGACAGGACGCGATAGACCTCCTCTTCCAGCATGAGGCCAAGCGGGCGCGCGTCTTCAAGATACGAGGCATAGCGGAACCCGCCCGCCCAGATCAGGTCTGCCTCTTCGGCCAGAGCCTCATCCAAACCAGCAAGCGCGCGGTCGATCACGCCCGCAACCATGGCCGCATCGATCCGGCTGGCCTTGCGCAGGATCGGCGGCTGGCTGGAAAGACGGCCGAGGGTCTGCTTCTCGATCAGCGTGGCCGTGACGGTCGGGTCCAGCATGATCACGCCAAGTCCCCCCTGCGGCCCGTCCAGAAGCGCCAGAAGCGACCGTTCGGGTGCAAGCTCAAGGATTTCCGCCAGGCTTTGCCGGGCGATGGTCAGGCTGCGGAACTGCAGGTCCAGCCCCATCGCGTTTCGCGCTGCCCGTGCCAGCGCCAGCCGCCAGCCCCGATCCGCGCCCGGGGCGCCTTCGGCCTGCGCGGGGCGGGCACGGTCGATCTTGCGGCGGATCACGTCAGTCATGCGGGCCAATCCTTCCCGCAGGAACCTAGCGCGCTCCCGGTTGACAAAGGGTTAAGCGGCCAGCGTCTCGAGCCGCAGAGGCACGGTGACCCGGAAGGCAGCACCACCCTGTCCGGGCAGATAGGCAACCGAGCCGCCGAGGTTCGCCATGATCTCGCGGCAGATCGCAAGGCCAAGGCCCGCGCCGCCCGCTCGGTTGGCATCGCTGAGACGGGCAAACTTCTCGAAGATCAGGGCCTGGCTGTCCTTCGGGATCCCCTTGCCGTTGTCGATGAAATCCACCGTGACCCGCCCCGCGCGCTGGCGGACCGCGATGCGCAGCTCGGGCCGGGCCGCATCGCAGTATTTCCGCGCGTTCGAGATCAGGTTGATGAAGACCTGGGTCAGACGGTCGGCATCGGTCTTGAGGTAGATCGTCTCGGAGGGCAGGTCGCGGATCACCTGGAACTCGCGGTCCGGCCGGGTCTGCCGCGCGGCGGTCAAGGCCGTGTCGATCATGCCCTGCAGGCTGCCCAGACCGACAGTCAGCTGGACCGCTCCGTTCTCCAGCACGGACAGATCCAGCAGATCGTCCAGCAGCCGTGTCAGGCGCTTCGCCTCGTCGTGGATGATCTGGCCATAACGTGCGACCGTATCGGGCGGCAGGTCGCCCTCGGTCAGGATCTCGGAAAAGGCGCGGATCGAGGTCATGGGCGTGCGCAGCTCATGACTGATCTGGCTCAGGAAGGCATCCTTCTGCAGCGAAAGCTGGGTAAGCTTCTCGTTCGCCTCTCTCAGCGCCCCCGCCGTCCGCGTCAGTTCCGCCTCTCGCGCCTCAAGCCGCGCCGAATACTCCAGGATCTGGGCCGATTCACTGGCCACCGCCATCAGGTCCTCGACGGTCACCGTCGCCCGACCCACTAGCTGGCTGATCATCGCATGCGCCGTCGCCGCCCCGACCGAGCCCGAGAGCCGCGCTTCCAGACTGTCCAGGAATGCGGGTGTCGGGTCGGGCAGGAACCCTTCCTTGCCCTCCGCCCGCGCTGCCGCCTGGAACAGCGCCAGCGCCTCGTCCTCACCCAGAATGCGCTGCGCCATGCCCAGAAGCGCCTCCGGCTCGGCCTGACCGCGCGCCCAGCGTTGCGGCCCGATGCTGCCCTCGAAGACATTCACGAAAGCCGCCCCCTGCAGCCGCTCTACCGGCCCCGGGAAGGTCAAGAGCGAACCTAGGCAGAATGCCATCCCGTTCAGCGCCATCGACCAGAACAGCGCATGGATCATCGGATCCATCGCCTCCGTCCCGAAAAGCGCCTGCGGCCGCAGCCAGGACAGCCCGAAAAGACCCTGCGTGAAGACCGCCTCGGGCAGCGCCGCACCGGGCCCGAACGAGGGCAGGAACGACGTGTAGGCCCAGACCACCAGCCCCGTCATCAGCCCCATGATCGCGCCCGTCCGCGTCGCCCCCCGCCAGAAGATCCCGCCGATCAATGCCGGAAGCACCTGGGCCACGCCCAGGAAGGCGATCAGCCCGATCGCGGCCAGCGCCGCCGACCCGCCCGAGACCTGGTAGTACCCATACCCAAGGGCAAGCACCGCCCCGATCGCCAGCCGCCGCGCCATCAGGACAACCTGGCGCAGATCGTCCGCCGCCGCCGCCCCTGGCCGCAACCGCAGCCACAGGGGGATCATCACATGGTTCGAAATCATCGTGGCCAGCGCGATCGATTCCACGATCACCATCGAGGTGGCCGACGAGAACCCACCCAGGAACGCCAGCATCGCCAGCGCGCCCTGCCCCTCGGCCAGGGGTAGCGTCAGCACGAACATGTCCGGGTTCGACCCCACCGGCAGCCGTTCCAGCCCCACGACGGCAATCGGCACGATGAAAAGGCTCATCGCCATGAGGTATAGCGGAAAAGCCCAGCTCGCGCGGGCCAGATGGCCTTCGTCCTGGTTCTCGACCACCATGACCTGGAACATGCGCGGCAGACAGATGACGGCGGCGGCCGACAGGAAGATAAGCCCCGTCCACCGCCCCGGCTGCACTTGCCAGGCCGCAAGATCGGCCGCATCGATCCGTGCGATCACATCAGCCACACCCCCGGCGATGCCCCAGACCACGAAACTGCCCACCGCAAGAAGCGCCACCAGCTTGACCACCGCCTCGACCGCAATCGCGATGACGATGCCATGGTGCTGCTCGCGCGCATCAAGGTTGCGGGTCCCGAAAAGCACCGTGAATAGCGCAAGCCCCACCGCAACCCAGATCGCAATCAGGCCGGGCTCGGGCGGGTTCGACCCCTCGGGTGCCGCACTGGCAAAGACGCCGAACGACAGGACCACGGACTGCAATTGCAGCGCGATGTAGGGCGTCGCCGCCACGACGGCCAGCACCGTGACGATGACCCCCAGCGTGTTCGACTTGCCGTAGCGCGACGAGATCAGGTCGGCGATCGAGGTGACATGATGTTGCCGCCCGATCCGCACCAGCTTGCGCAGAAGCCACCACCAGCCGACGAAGACCAGCGTCGGCCCGAAATAGATCGTCAGGAACTCCAGCCCCGACCGCGCCGCATAGCCGACCGCGCCGTAGAAGGTCCAGGCCGTACAATAGATCGACAGGGAAAGCGTGTAGACCAAGGGCGAGCGCAGCCAGCCAAGCCGCCCCCGCGCCGCGCGCCCCTCGACCAGGAAAGCCACAGCGAACAGGCAAGCGACATAAAGGAAACAGGCCAGGACAAGAAGGTTGAAAGGCACGTCAGTCTTCCTCTTCGTCCGTCCCGTCGCCGCCCCGCAGGCCCGGCGCAAAGGCTGCGGCCAGCCCGATCAGGAACAGCCACACGCCGAAGAAATACACGACATCCCCTGACGAAAGGGACATGTGCGAATCCGGCGTCCAAAGTAGCGGCAGGATCAGAAGGAAGGCGCCCAGCACCGGCAAAAGCCGTGCCGCATCCCGCAAGCGGCGGCGGCGATAGGGCGCGCGCGCCAGAAAAAGCGGGCGTCGCGGCCGCCTCATCCCGCCGTCTGCCCAGACTGGCCCAGCATCGCCCGGACTTCGGCCAGAATTTCTGCATTCGAAAAGGGCTTCGTCATGAAGCGGTCCGCGCCTGCCCTTTCCGCCATCTCCCGGTCGCGACCACGCGCGGTCAGCATCATCACCGGCAGGTTCCGGGTGGTCCCGTCAGCCCGGATCGCGGTCAGGATCTCCAGTCCCGACATCCCGGGGAGCATATGGTCCAGGATCACCAGGTCCGGACAGTCATCGCGCAACACCGCCAGCGCCGCCACGCCCTCGATGGCATGGCTCACCCGGTGGCCGTCCCGCGTCAGAAGGAACCGGATCGCCTCGGCGATGTTCGGCTCATCCTCGATGAGGAGCACATGCTTTTCCACTGGTTCCCCCCGGGGCAGCCGCTACCCACCCGGAACCACTATCGGCAGAAGCAGGGCCGCTGTCAAAGCTTGTGGCAACCCAAACCGCCCCAACCCCGACCTCTGCCGCCAGAAGGGAAAGCGGACGGTCAGCCCAGACCTTCGGCCGCCAGGATCGACGGCTCGCGCCGGGCCGGGCAGTCGCCGCGCGGGCAGACCCGGCAGCTTGACCCCACCCGCAAAACGGGCGCCGTGCCCTCGTCGGCAAGGATCAGCATCGCGGCCTCGCGCAGTTCCGGTCCGCGCAACCCCTGCGGATGCCGCGTCTCGGCCCAGGCGATCACCCGGTGCCGCCGCTCGCTCTGCCCGGCCATCTGCACGCGGGCCTCAAAGGGCTGCATCGGCCGGCCCAGTGCGGCATAAAGCGGCCAGAGCGGACAGGCCGAACCAAAGCGCGGCAGGGGAAAGCCCGTCGCAGGCTTGCGGAATGTCAGCGTGCCCGATCCGTCGCAAAGCACCAGACCCGCCTGCACTCCTGACACTCCTGCCAGCCGCCGCATCACCGCCAGGGCCGAAACGCCGAAATGCTCGGCCAGTGCAATCGGTTCGGGGCCAATCTCGGCCAGCGCCGAAGCGAAGAGCGGTTCCGGCAGCAGGGCTGCATCCGCCGCCGCGCGCTGCACGAAGGCCCGGGCCAGGCTCCGCGCCGCGTTCGAGGCCAGTTGCCCGATCTCGACCTCCAGTCCCGTGGCCAGCTCGGCATCGCTCAACGCCCAGCCGCGACTGCGCAGCCAGTCCTCGACTTCCTCCTGCGGCGCGGCGATGCCCTGCTCCTCGATCCCGCGTCCCGCGTCCAGAAATCCGACCAGCGCTTCGGCCCCTGCGGCCAGGCGTTCGCTGTCCTGATGCAGGTTGCGGTGAAACCGAGCGGCCCAGTCGGCCTCCAGATCCGGCGTCTCGGCCAGGATCGCGGCCGTCGCCCGCACGGCCGACAGCGAGGACAGAAGCTCATGCAACGACTGCGACAGATGCGGGTCGTGGGTCATCCGGTCGTTCAACGCCTCGACCGCCCGCTCGAGCCCCCGGTTGCGCGCGTCCAGCGCGGCCAGAAGCCCCGCCCAGCCCGGCAGCCGGTCGACAAGCTCTTCCACCCGTTCCAGCTCCACCCCCGCCCCTTCCCCCCGCGCCGCTGCGGCCCGCAAATCCTCGACAAGCGCCGCGTCCTTGCCCTCGGCCAGCGCCGTCCGGTCGATGCCCAGCACATCGGCCAGCCGGTCCAGAACCGCAGCAGTGACCTTGCGCCGGTCATGTTCGATGAGGTTGAGGTATGAGGCCGAAATCCCTGCCTTCGCAGCCACATCTGCCTGGCGCAGCCCCGCCGCCATCCGCCGTTCGCGCAGTTTGAGACCGGTCAGGGCTGAAAGCGGCATCGGCTCCTCCTGCCGCCAGATTTACAGTGGCTGTGAAGATTTACAACGCCGCAAAGAAAAAGCGCCGCCCCTAGGGACGGCGCTTCCATCAAGCTTTCAAAGCCTCAGTTCGCCAGGGCCTTGTCGGTGATCATCGAAGTCCAGGCCCCTTCCGGCGCCTTGGTGATCACCGGGTCCGAGCCGCCCGCCATCAGCGTGGCCACGGTCTTCTCGGCCGCCGCGACGTCCAGCGCGCCGTTCGACCCTGCGGTCAGCTTGGCGATCTCGCCCATCATACGCTTCTGGTGGGTCTCGGTCTGCGCGCCGGTCTGGTCGTTCTCCAGCACGATCATCGCCGCTTCATCGGTGTTCTCTTCCGCATACTTCCAGCCCTTCATCGAGGCGCGGACGAACTTGACCATCGTCTCCTGGAAGGCCGGGTCGGCCAGCCGGTCTTCAAGCACGTAAAGCCCGTCTTCCAGCGTCGCGACACCCATGTCCTGGTACTTGAAGGTCACCAGCTCCTCGGGCTTGATGCCCGCATCGATCACCTGCCAGTATTCGTTGTAGGTCATGGTCGAGATGCAGGCCGCCTGCTTCTGCAGCAGCGGATCGACGTTGAAGCCCTGCTTCAGCACCGTCACCCCGCCGGGCGATCCATCGGTGGCCAGCCCAAGCTGCGACATCCAGCTCAGGAACGGATATTCGTTGCCGAAGAACCAGACGCCCAGCGTCTTGTCGGCAAAATCCTTCGGCTCCTTGATCCCGGTCTCGGCCAGGCAGGTCAGCATCATGCCCGAGGAGGCGAACGGCTGGGCGATGTTCACCAGCGGCAGGCCCTTTTCGCGCGCCGCCAGGGCCGAGGGCATCCAGTCGATGACCACATCCGCGCCACCGCCCGCGATCACCTGGGTCGGCGCAATGTCCGGGCCGCCCGGAAGAATGGTGACGTTCAGCCCTTCTTCCTCATAGAAGCCCTTGGCCTGGGCGACGTAGTAGCCCGCGAACTGCGCCTGGGTCACCCATTTCAGCTGCAGCTTCACATCCTCGGCCTGAGCGCCCGTGCCCAAGGCCGCCAGGAACGCTGCCGTGATCAGTCTCTTCATCGTCTTTCTCCCGTGTTGGACCCGCTCCCGGGCCTGTTAATGCCTTTGCGACGGGTGCCAGAAGGTCACCCACCGTTCGATCAGCGAGACGAGCCCATACAGGGCCGACCCCGCCAATGCCGCCACCGCAATCTCGGCCCAGACCATATCAAGGCCAAGCCGTCCCACCTCGGTCGAGATGCGGAACCCCATGCCATAGACCGGACTGCCGAAAAACTCGGCAACAATCGCCCCGATCAGGGCCAGAGTCGATGCAATTTTCAGCCCGTTGAAGATGAAGGGCATCGCCGCGGGCAGCCGCAACTTGACCAGCGTCTGCCAGTAGGACGCCCCCCAGGTCGCCATCAGATCGCGCTGCATCCGCTCGCTGGCCTGCAACCCCGCGACCATGTTCACCAGGATCGGGAAGAACACCATCACCACCACGACCGCCGCCTTCGACTGCCAGTCAAAGCCGAACCACATCACGAGGATCGGCGCGAGGCCGACAATCGGCAGGGCCGCCACGAAGTTGCCGACGGGCAGCAGCCCCTTTTGCAGAAAGGGCGATCGGTCAATGGCAATCGCCACCACAAAGGCCGCCCCTGCCCCGATCAGGAAGCCGGGGATGGCGCCCTTCAGGATCGTCTGCGCAAAATCCTGCCAGAGGACGGGAAGCGAGGTCGCGATCTTCGCCGCGATGGCAGACGGCGGCGGCAGGATCACCGGCGCCACATTCAGCCCCCGCACCAGCCCCTCCCACAAGACGAGCACCGTCGCGCCAAAGATGATCGGCACCAGCATCTTGCCAAGCCTTGACCGGGATGCGGCTCTCCCGGCCAGCCAGACGTTCAGCGCCCAGGCGGCCAGCCAGACGGCTACAGCGATCCAGAGTGCGCTCATGCCGGAACCCCCATCCGCTTCCGCGCCGCGCGCTCGACAAAGCCCACTGCCACGATCAAGAGCCCCGCAAGGATCGCCGCCGCAAAAAGGCTCGCCCACATGATCAGGGGCTCGCCGAACTGCGACCCGATCAGCATCCGTGCGCCCAGCCCCTCAATGGCCCCGGTCGGAAGTTCCCCAACGATTGTGCCCACCAACGAGGCCGCAATCGCCACTTTCAGCGAGGCGAAGAAATAGGGCATCGAGGCGGGCAGGCGCAGCTTCAAGAACGTCGCCCCCTCCCCCGCGCCATAGGTCCGCAGCAGGTCCAACTGCATCTGATCAGGGCTTCGCAAGCCCTTCACCATACTCACCAGCACTGGAAAGAAACTGAGGTAGGCCGCAATGATCGCCTTCGGCAGATCGCGCCCCTCGATCCCCACCTGGCTTGCCACCGTGATGATCATCGGTGCCAGCGCCACGATGGGCACGGTCTGGCTGATGATCGCCCAAGGCATCACAGACATGTCCATCACCCGGAACCGGACAATCGCCATCGCCAACAGAACACCGAATGCGATCCCAAGGCCAAAGCCCATCATCGTGCCCTTGAGCGTGACCAGCCCATGATAGACAAGGCTCCGCTTCGAGGTCACCGCCTGCCCGAACAGCCCCTTCCAAAGCTCCGCCCCCACCTGATGCGGCGGCGGCAGAAGCGGCCGGTCCTGGTTCATCGTCTGCGCGACCATCTCGCCGAACGGAACCTCGGTTCCCGAGCGCTCTGCCTGATCATAGACCCAGGTCGAATTCATCCAGACCGCCGCGAGGTACCATAGGACCACGAGGCCAGCGAGGACGGTAAGGACGGGAAGCGCGCGCTTCATCCCTTCGCCCCCTGCGGCCAGGCGATCATCGCGACCGCCACGCAGCCCAGGGCCATCCCGGCAAGCTGCAACCCGGTCGGGCGCTCGCCGAAGACAAAGATCGCCATCACCGAAATCGCCACCAGCTGGAAGATCGCCGAAAGCGCGACGGCAAGGCCAAGACCGTTCGCCTTCATCACCTGGACCATCAGAAAGTTGCCCAGACAGAATAGCGCCAACGCCCCGATCAGCACCGGGATCGCGCCCTTCGTCGCATAGACCTTGAGCACCGCATTGGCCGCCACAAAGACCGCCGTAGCCAGTCCGAGCCAGAGGAAAGTAACCCCACTCATGGACAGACTCCCGTCGGTACAGAAGCCAGACGCATGCCAGACAGATGCCAGACGCTTAACCTAGTCTTCATGATGACCGGCCCGGAGCCCCTCCCGCACCCGATGCGCGATCTCGATGAACTCGCGGCTGTCGCGGATGTCGAGCGGGCGTTCTTTCGGCAAAGGGCTGTCGATGATGTCGGTGATCCGGCCCGGACGAGGCGACATGACCACGATCTTGGTCGAAAGATAGACCGCCTCCGGGATGGAATGTGTAACGAAACCAATGGTTTTCTCGGTCCGGGCCCAAAGCTTCAGCGTCTCTTCGTTCAGCCGGTCCCGCACGATCTCATCCAGCGCGCCGAAGGGTTCGTCCATGAGGAGGATATCAGCGTCAAAGGCCAAAGCCCGCGCGATCGAGGCCCGCTGCTGCATCCCGCCCGACAGCTGCCAGGGGAACTTCTTGCCAAAGCCCTTCAGCTCCACCAACTCCAGCACTTGGCTGACCCGCCGATCCTGCTCCGCCTTGTCGAAGCCCATGATTTCCAACGGTAATTTGATGTTCCCGGCAATCGTCCGCCAGGGATACAACCCCGCCGCCTGGAAGACATACCCATAGGCCCGCTTCCGCCGCGCCTCATCCGGTGACATCCCGTTAACCGTCAATGTCCCCCCGGTCGGATGCTCCAAGGCCGCGATGCAACGCAGGAAAGTCGTTTTCCCGCAGCCACTTGGCCCAATGAAACTGACAAAGTCTCCCCGGTTCACCGTCAGGTTGACGTCCTTCAACGCCTGAACCGGCCCGTCAGCCGTCTGGAAGACCAGGTTCAACCCCTTCGCCTCGATCACCGGCGCGCCCGCTTGCGTATCCTTCACTCCCCGCGCCCCTTCATCTTTCTGTTGCAAGGCTCTGGCATTCTTGGACTTTCCCTCCAGAGATGAGGCCCGCCATGCTGACGACCCTCGCCTTTTTCCCCAGCCCCGAAGATATGGACGACGACTTCTTCGGCGTCCCGATCCTCGCCTGGTCCGACCCGGAGGTTATACCCCCGTTGCCGGAACCCCCGTCCGCGCCACCGGCCGAGGTGCGGTAAGATCCTTCCACTGGCTCAGCGCCCGGTTGACGGCAGGCCGTGCCTCCCGGGCGACGAACTTGCCATGCCCTTCCTGCGTCCGCACCTCGCCATCGTGGATCGCGACATGCCCGCGAGTCAGTGTGAAACGCGGCAGGCCCTTCACCTTCTGGCCCTCAAAGACGTTGTAGTCGATCTTCGACTGCTGCTTCGCTGCACCGATGGTCTTGGTCTTCTCCGGATCCCAGACCACAAGGTCGGCATCCGCGCCCACCAGAACCGCACCCTTCTTCGGGTAGCAGTTCAGGATTTTCGCGATATTGGTTGATGTTACGGCGACAAATTCATTCGGCGTAAGCCGCCCCGTCCCCACCCCATGGGTCCAGAGCATCGGCATCCGGTCCTCAAGTCCCCCGGTCCCGTTCGGGATTTTCGAGAAGTTGCCGACGCCGAACCGCTTTTGTTCCGTGGTGAAGCTGCAATGGTCGGTCGCGACCACCGACAGCGAACCCGACATCAGCCCGGCCCAAAGGCTGTCCTGATGTTGCTTGTTGCGGAAGGGCGGAGACATCACCCGCCGCGCCGCATGGTCCCAGTCGGGGTGGAAGTATTCGCTTTCGTCCAGCGTCAGGTGCTGGATCAACGGCTCGCCCCAGACCCGCTTGCCCTGCTGGCGGGCGCGCCGGATCGCCTCATGCGCGTCCTCGCAAGAGACGTGGACGACATAAAGCGGCACTCCCGCCATATCCGCAATCATGATCGCACGATTGGTGGCTTCGCCCTCCACCTGCGGCGGGCGGGAATAGGCGTGGCCCTCCGGCCCCGTGTTTCCTTCGGCCAGAAGCTTCGCCGTCAGTTCTGCCACCACATCGCCGTTCTCGGCATGAACCATCGCCAGACCGCCCAGGTCGCCCACCCGGCGGAAGCTGTTGAAGAGCTCATCGTCATTGACCATGAGCGCGCCCTTGTAGGCCATGAAGTGCTTGAAGCTGGTGATCCCGGCCTTCACCGAGTCCTCGATCCCGGTCCAGACCTTCTCGCCCCACCAGGTGACGGCCATGTGGTAGGAGTAATCGCAGGTCGCCCGGGTGGACTTGTTCGACCACATCTTGGCCGCGTCCATCAGGTCCTGACCCTGCCCCGGCAGGATGAAGTCGACGACCATCGTGGTCCCGCCCGAAAGCGCCGCCCGGGTGCCGCTTTCGAAATCGTCCGCCGAATAGGTGCCCATGAAGGGCATCTCCAGATGCGTATGCGGGTCGATCCCGCCGGGCATGACATAGCAGCCGGTCGCGTCAAGCTCGGTCCCGCCCCTGAGGCCCTGCCCGATGTCGGTGATCACCCCGTTCTCCACCCGCACATCCGCCTTGTAGGTGAGGTCGGCGGTGACGACGGTGCCGTTCTTGATGATGGTGGTCATATGCGGCTCCTCTTCGATTCTAATTCACGATGCCCGGAATGTTCAGGATGATGCGGTCCTGACCGCAAACGAAGTTTGGACATTCTAGATGGTCGGAGATTTGACGGTACAGAGCACAAACGGCAGCGCTCTCCGGGTCTCCACGATCCAAAGCGCTGGACCTATCCACTCTCAGTAGCGCCGCGCCAAGCTCTTCGATCTGCAGAAGCATGCTAGGGACGGGATCAACGGACGCAACATAGAAGCTCTTAAAGAACTTTGTGTCTTTCTCAAACTTGGCGGAACGGCTCATTCCACTGCCCTTGGCGAAGAATGCAGAACCAGCGGCTGATAAAGCTTTGCAGTGGGGAGGCGTCCCAAGTTCAAATGCCAGGGTCGAGCTGGTAGCAGAAATGACGGCGCCAATTGCTAGGCCAAACACCGCAGCAGTCTTCTGAACGCACTGGCTTGCAGCGTTACTCACCCCACCACCTCCGCCACCTCAAGGCAGGCGTGGAGGAGCACATCCGTCCCCGCCGCCGCCCATTCCGGGCTGATCTTCTCGGCCTCGTTGTGGGAAAGGCCATCCACGCAGGGGCACATCACCATCACTGTCGGCGCGACGCGGTTGATCCAGCAGGCGTCGTGGCCGGCGCCCGAGACGATGTCCATGTGGGAATAGCCCAGCTTTTCAGCGGATTGACGGACGATCTTCACAAGGCCGGGGTCGAAGGTGACGGGGTCGAAGTGGCCCACATCCTCGATGCTGCACCCCAGCCCCAGTTCCTTCGCCACCGCGTGTGCGGCGCGGATGACCTCGGCCTTCATCGCGTCGAGCTTGGCCTGTTCGGGCGACCGGATGTCGACCGTGAATACAACTTTGCCCGGTATCACATTGCGACTGTTGGGAAAAACCTTCACCTGTCCAACCGCGCCCACGGCATTCGGCTGATGGCTCATTGCGATCTGGTGGACGCGTTCGGTGATCCGCGCCATGCCAAGGCCCGCATTCACCCGCATGTGCATGGGGGTCGATCCGGTATGGGCGTCCTTCCCCGTCAGCGTGATCTCCAGCCACCAGAGACCCTGGCCATGGGTCACCACACCGATATCCTTGCCCTCGGCCTCAAGGATCGGGCCCTGTTCGATGTGCAGCTCCAGCATCGCGTGCATCTTGCGGGCGCCGACCTTCTCATCCCCGACCCAGCCGATGCGGGCCAGTTCCTCGCCAAAGACCTTGCCGTCCAGGTCCTTGCGCGATTTCGCGTATTCCTCGGTATGGATGCCTGCGAAGACGCCCGAGGCCAGCATGGCGGGGGCGAACCGCGCGCCCTCCTCGTTGGTCCAGTTCGTCACCACGATCGGGTGCCTGGTCTTCACGCCCATGTCGTTCAGCGTCCGCACTACCTCCAGTGCGCCAAGGACGCCGAGGACACCGTCATACTTCCCGCCCGTCGGCTGGGTATCGAGATGCGAGCCCATGTACACGGGAAGCGCAGATGGGTCCGTCCCCGCCCGGGTGGCAAACATGTTGCCCATCGTGTCGACGCCCATCGACATTCCCGCCGCTTCGCACCAGCGCTTGAACAGATGGCGGCCCTCGCCATCGGCATCGGTCAGGGTCTGCCGGTTGCAGCCACCCGCAATGCCGGGGCCGATCTTGGCCATGTCCTCAAGGCTGTCCCACAGACGCGCGGGATTGATCCGCAGGTTGTCCCCCGCCTTGGTTGAGTTGGCTGGCATCGCTTGGCTCCCTGTTCGCTGCGGGGCCATCCTGCCCCTTGCCGCGACTCACTTCCTGACCGTATGGTCAAGGTCAAGCGCACCACAACCTGACCAATCGGTCAACATAAATGTGACGGGACGAATGCCCTCCGACGCCCAGATTTCACGCCTCAAACCCGGTCGGCGCACAGATATCCGGCGCGAAAATGAACGGGCGATCCTGGAGGCGGCAGAGAAGGTCTTTGCCGAGGCCGGCTTCGGCGGCGCGACCATGCAGCTGATCGCCGATATGGCCGGGCTGCCCAAGGCAAACCTGCATTACTACTTCGCGACCAAGGAAGACCTTTACCGCCGCGTGGTGCAGCAGATTTTCGAGATCTGGCTCGATGCAGCCTCAAGCTTCGACGACGCCCCCGGCCCCATCGAGGGGATCGGGGCCTATATCGACGCCAAGATGGACATCAGCCGCACCCATCCGCATGGCTCCAAGGTCTGGGCCAGCGAAGTGATGCATGGGGCACCCGTGATCCAGGACTATCTGGAGACAACGCTGCGCGACTGGACCAACGGCCGGATCGCGGTGATCCAACGCTGGATCGACGAGGGCAAGATGAAGCCGATCAACCCCCGGCACCTTCTGTACCTATTGTGGGCCACGACCCAGCACTACGCCGACTTCGGGCACCAGATCCAGACACTGAACGGCGGCAAGGCGCTGAGTGACCGGCAATGGGCCGAAGCCAAGGCGAGCGTCAAGGACATGGTCCTGCGCGGGATCGGGGCGATCAGCTAGCCTCCGCCAGAAAGCTCCATGACAGCGTGACAGACCGCGGCTAAAATGGCGCGGTCGGCTATTCGTTTCGGCGGAATCATTTCTCAACATGCTTTTTTCCGGAGGTCCCACTTGACCATACTTTACATCTACAGTGACGGAGACACGGTTGCCGAACGTCCGGGACGTGACCGCTGGCCAAAATCGACGTTCGGCGAAGTTGTTCGCTGGGGCTGTCGGTCCGCCGCACAGTTCGTATCGGTACTCAACCACCAGCTGGCGACACAACAGCGATTCCAGCATGTTGAGATCCGCACGCACGGAGCGCCGGGGCTGATCGGTTTTGGTCGGGACGACATCGACATCGGGTTCTGGTTGCGGTCAGCGGCAAGAATACAGACGGGTCTCTGCGTGCCGGGTGGCGTCGTCCATTTCTCGGGCTGCAATGTCGGAGAAGGCCAGGAGGGTTGGGGGTTCATGGAAGGGGCAGCCGCCTTCTGGCTGAAGGGCGCGGGCGGACGGGTCAGTGCCTGGAGGTCGGTCGGGTTCTCTGACGCTTTCTTTGGAACCGGACAGGTCTGGCACCCGACCGGCGGGCACCGGACCCTGTGGGTCGATGCGAATGGACGCTACCTGCGGCGCGCGGACGGCTGAGGACGGCTGAGGACGGTTCCATTTCCCATGCTGCCCGGCTAGGGTGCCCGGCAGGCGCATGCGTGAAATCCGGGGGTGGAATTGGACATAGCCGAGCTTGAAGCCGAAGCCGCAGCGCTGGTGCTTGACGCCTTCGACGAAACCACGGCCTTGCGGCTTGGCCGTGTGCTTGTCGATCTGGCGTTGGCCGGGAATTTGCCGGTGGTGATCGACATCCGGACCGCGAACCGTACACTGTTTCACGCCGCCCTGCCCGGTTCTGCCCCGCTGAACGACCTCTGGGCGCTGCGCAAGTCAAACACCGCGCTTCGGTTCCACGAGGCATCGCTGCTGGTCGGCGCCCGACACCGTGCCAAGGGCGAAAGCCTGGCCAAGCACGGGCTCGACACTGCCGACTACGCCGATCACGGGGGAGCAGTGCCGATCTGGGTCAAGGGTGTGGGGGTCGTGGCAGCGGCAACCGTCTCGGGCCTACCGCAAGTCGAGGATCACAAGCTCGTCGTGCGAGGCCTCAAGGCGCTGATGGCGGCGTGAGGGCCAAATTTCTTGCGAAAGAAATTTGCCAAAATCCTTGCTTAAGGATTTTGACCCTCAGCCCCGGGCGGCAGGTTCCTTCAACTCCACTTCGACAAAGCTCATGCGGTCCGGCCCGTCATTGACCACGTTGTGCTCGACCCCCTCGCTGCGGCGATAGGCGGTCCCGGCGGGAACCAGGACGCGTCGCTCGCCACCCCCCGGCTCTTCCAGAAGCATGTGGCAATCGGTCACCGCGGTGATGACATAGTCATGACCGTGCCGATGCCAGCCGGTCTCGGCGCCCGGGGCAAAGTCGAACCGGGTGACAAGCACCCGCGCATCGTCGATCAGGACCGTCGCATCGCATCTGTGTCGTTTCAACGCAGCACCTTGATTGCCGGAAGGGCCGGTCTATCTGGCAGCCCTCACATCGAATGGAGATCACAGATGTTTCACGGCCTCAAGCGTTCGCTGTTCATCATTGCGGTCATGCTGACCGTCCTGCCCTGGGGCATGATGCAGGCCGTGCAGTAGGCCTGCGCCAGGACGGCCAGGCGCGCGCCGGATGGCGGCGAATGATTTGACCTGACCTTGCGGGCCGCGCTATCCAAGGGGTCCAGACAGTGCAATCGGTTCCATGTCCCCCAGCGCCCGCCCCCGTTCCCGCATCCAGCAGAAGAACCGCGAACTGATCCTCGACGCCGCGCTCGAGGTTTTCTCGCTGCATGGCTTCCGTGGCGCGACGCTGGACCAAATTGCCGAAGTTGCCGGGCTTTCGAAGCCGAACCTGCTCTATTATTTCCCCTCGAAGGAAGAGGTTCACACCGCACTTCTGACCGGCCTGCTCGACACCTGGCTTGACCCGTTGCGTGCCATGGATCCGAAGGGGGAACCGCTGCACGAAATCCTGGGCTATGTGCGCCGCAAGCTTGATCTGGCGCGCGATTTCCCCCGGGAAAGCCGGCTTTTCGCCAACGAGATCCTGCAGGGCGCGCCCCGGATGCGCGATGCGATCGAGGGTGACCTGCGCGGGCTGGTGGCCGACAAGGCCGCCGTTCTGACCCAGTGGATGGACCAGGGCCGCATTGCCCGGGTCGATCCGGTGCATCTCATCTTCTCGATCTGGGCCCTGACCCAGCATTATGCCGATTTCGATGTCCAGGTCCGCGCCGTACTTGGTCCCGGTCACGATCCTTTTGCCGAAGCGGGTCGTTTCCTCGAGACGCTCTTCACCCGGCTTCTCGCGCAGGGTGCCTAGGATTTTACGCATTCCTCTGATGAGAAGTTATTGAAATCGGGTTAAGACTTGTGCCCGGAGGCGTCGTGGCAAAAGGGCGCGAGTCATGGGCATGATCACCAGCATAAGGGCACCTATTCCGGTCGGCGAGGCACCGCCCCCGGCCTCAGCATCCGACCTGCGCAATCCCGCCGTTGCGCGGCCAAACGCTGCCCAACCGGTGGCCGAAACACTCCTAAGCGATGCGCCGCAACAACTTGCCGCCAAATCAGGCGCCGCGATTCCCGGCCTGATGGCCGCCAATCCAACGAACGAAACCTCAGCCGCCGCTGCCGCCGAGGCCGCTCGTGCTGCCTACATCAAGGCCAGCATCGCTGCAGGAATCAGCCCCCTGCCCCTTCCCTGATCAAGCCTGGGCGCGCGGGATCAGATTGCCCTCCCAGGACGAAGCCTCGGGCGAAATGGCCTTGGCCTCCCAGAATCCTGCCGCGCCAAGCAGCCGGCGACCAGGCCTTCGTTCCGTTGGCAGACCGAAGCAAACGCGTTTGGCTGCGCCAGATCATAGCGCAGCCATTGCTCGTGACCGCAGAGGCGCGGGAAAGTACGGTGATCACCTCTCCCGCGACTGCAAGATGCTGGGCCGCCTCACTCTGCCGCGCGGCTTGCCGGGTTGTTCGGATGCGTGGTCCAGTTGGCGTAGTCGCCGACCTTGCGTCCCGTGCGGGGATCAACTGTGCCTTTCGCCATCGGCACCATGGTGATGCAGTTGTCGACCGGGCAAACGTTGACGCAAAGGTTGCAGGCCACGCATTCGTCATCCATCACCTCGAAGACGCGATCCGCGCTCATCGAGATCGCCTGGTGGCTGGTGTCCTCGCACGCCGCATAGCAACGGCCGCACTTGATGCAGTCATCCTGGTTGATATGGGCCTTTGTCACATAGTTCAGGTTCAGGAACTGCCAGTCGGTGACGTTCGGCACTGCGCGGCCGATCAGGTCATTCAACCCGATCTGCTTTTCATCCAGGTATTGCGAGAGCCCCGAGATCATCTCCTGCACGATCTTGAAGCCATAGGTCATCGCCGCCGTGCAGACCTGCACATTGCCCGCGCCAAGCGCCATGAACTCTGCCGCATCGCGCCAGGTCGTGACCCCGCCGATGCCGCTGATCGGCAGGCCACGGGTTTCGGCCGAGCGCGCAATCTCGGCCACCATGTTCATCGCGATGGGCTTCACCGCCGGGCCGCAATAGCCGCCATGGGTGCCCTTGCCGTCGATCATCGGCTCGGGGCTGAAGCTGTCGAGGTTGACCGAAGTGATCGAATTGATCGTGTTGATAAGGCTGACCGCATCCGCCCCGCCACGCTTGGCCGCTTCGGCCGGGCGGCGGATATCGGTGATGTTCGGCGTCAGCTTCACGATGCAGGGCATGCGGCTGTACTGCTTCACCCAGCGGGTCACCATTTCGATGTATTCCGGCACCTGGCCCACGGCCGAACCCATGCCGCGTTCCGCCATGCCATGCGGGCAGCCGAAGTTCAGCTCTACCCCATCGGCCTCGGTATCCTCGATCCGCTTCAGGATATCCTTCCAGCTGTCCTCGTCGCAGGGCACCATCAGCGAGATGATCAGCGCGCGGTCCTTCCACTTGCGCTTGACCTCCTTGATCTCCTGCAGGTTCACCTCAAGCGGCCGGTCGGTGATCAGCTCGATGTTGTTGAGGCCCAGAAGCCGCCGGTCCGCGCCCCAGATCGCGCCATAGCGCGGGCCGTTCACGTTGACGACCGGCGGCCCCTCGGAGCCGAGCGTCTTCCAGACGACGCCGCCCCAGCCGGCCTCGAAAGCGCGCTCGACGTTGTATTTCTTGTCCGTGGGCGGCGCCGAGGCCAGCCAGAACGGGTTCGGGGATTTGATGCCAATGAAATTGGCCGCGAGATTAGCCATGGGAAGCCTCCTTGCGTGCTGCTGGGAGAGATACGGGGGGTGTATGGTGGGCAATCTGCCCAAGGCGTTTCAGAACAGCGACCAGATCCAGCCGATGAGATCGCCGCCGAACTGGCCGAGCTTCGGGATGATGAAGGCCCAGGCCACGCAGCCAAGACCGTTCCAGAACATGAAGCGGGGAAAGGTCATCCCGCTCATCCCGGCCATGAGAAAGACCACTGGCCGGAAGATCGTGGTGAAATGCCCGATCAGGATCGTCGCTGGCCCGTACTTCGTGAAGGCGGCCTGCGTCTTTTCCACCATCTCGGGATGGTCGCGCAGCGGCCGCATCTTCAGGACGGAGGTCCCGTAGCGCCAGCCCAGCCAGTAGCTGAAGGTCGAGCCGATCAGGGCCCCGATCGTCGCGCCGATCCAGAGTGACCAGAACGACAGCGCCCCGGTCGCGGCTAGCGCCCCCACGGCCGCCAGAACCGGCGTCGAGGGAATGAGGATCGACAGGAACGCGGTGGTCTCGGCTGTCGCAAAAAGCACCATGATCAGCGGAAACCAGGTCTGGTTCTGCTCGATGAAGGCGATGATGTTTTCGGCGAATGCGTGCAAGACGACCCCCTGACCGCGCCCCTTCTGGCGCGGCCGGGTGCTGTTGGCAAGGGAAATGCGGTCGCATCAGCCGCCCGTCAGCGCTGCATGGATCGCCTCGGCGGCATCCCGGCCTTCGGCCACGGCGGTCACCGTCAGATCCTCTCCGCCAAGCGCACAGTCGCCACCGACCCAGACCTTGGCCGCATGTCCCTTAAGCTTGCCGCCCTCGACCGCCAGACCGCCGGGCGCGCCCGCAAGGGTCTGCCCAATGGCCTTGAACACCTGATCGGCCTTCAGCGTGAAGGTCTCTGACGAAAGCTTCAGCCCGCCGGGCCCGTCTTCGGTATAGGCAAATTCCACTGCCTCGGCCTTGGCCCCGCCCAGAACCCGAACCGGGGCCGCATTGTGGATGATCCGGACCCCGGCCTGGACCGCATGGTCCTGCTCGTAGCCCGAGGCCGACATCTTCTCCTGCCCCCTGCGATAGACGATGGTGACGTTCTCTGCGCCCAGGAGTTTGGACTGCACCGCCGCATCGACTGCCGTCATACCGCCGCCGATCACCACGACATCGCGTCCGACCGGAAGCTTTGCGAGGTCCTTCGTCTGGCGGAGTTCCGCGATGAATTCGACGGCGTCGCGGACCCCCTGCAGGTCCTCGCCCGCAGCCCGCAGGGCATTCACCCCTGCCAGACCGATGCCCAGGAACACCGCATCATAGTCGGCCTTCAACTGGTCGAGCGTGACGTCGCGGCCCAATTCAACCCCAGTGCGGATCTCGATCCCGCCGATCTGCAGCAGCCATTCCACTTCGCGCGCGGCAAAGTTGTTGGTCGCCTTGTAGCTTGCGATCCCGTATTCGTTCAGGCCCCCAGCTTTCGGGCGGCGCTCCAGCACGACCACGTCATGGCCATGCACCGCCAGCCGGTGTGCACAGGCAAGACCCGCAGGTCCTGCCCCCACAACCGCGACGCGCTTGCCGGTCCGGGCCGCGCGGGTAAAGGGCTGCACGCCCTTGGCCATCGCGACATCGGTGGAATAGCGCTGCAACCGGCCGATCTCGACCGGCTTGCCCTCTGCCGTTTCGCGGACGCAGGCTTCTTCGCACAGCGTCTCGGTCGGGCAGACGCGCGCGCACATGCCGCCCAGGATGTTCTGGTTCCAGATCGTCTTCGCCGCCGCCTCGGGCGTGCCCGTCGCGATCTGCCGGATGAAGAGCGGAATGTCGATCGAGGTCGGGCAAGCCGTGATGCAGGGGGCATCATGGCAGAAGTAGCAACGGTCGGCCGCCACCCGCGCCTCATGCATGTCGAACGCGGGCTCGTGGTCGTCGAAGTTGCGGGCGTAGGCTGCGGCTGGCAAGCGCCCCGGAACGATGCCGGGCGTCAGCGGGCTGTTCGTCATCGGACTCGTGTCCTCCCTGTTATGCTTGATCGCAAGGCTGGCACAGGTCCATTTTTTTATCAAACGGTAAATTTTCTGTGGGTGATTTTTTTTCGCGCCGTCGGCCCGAAGCTGCGCCGATCCAGGGACACGCGCTTTCGCGGCTTTTCAGCCCTCGCCCGGTCGCGTATAAGCGCCAGACACAAGACGCCGGGGGCCCTGCCCACTGGACGCAAGCAGGGCAGCACAAACCAACCGAGGATCGCATGAGCAAGCAGACGACCGACACCGATGTGGCCTTCATCTCGGCCTTGGCCGAGCTTCTGAACAAGAACGACCTGACCGAGCTTTCGGTGAAGCGGGAATTTGGCGAAGATGACAGCCTGGAAGTCCGCGTCGTGAAGCAGGCCAATGTCGTGACCGTCGCTGCCGCTCCGGCCCCTGTCGTGCATCACGCTCCGGCTGCAGCAGCGCCCGTTGCGGCGGCCCCGGCGGCCGCTGTGGCGCATGAGGACCCTGCCCAGCATCCCGGCGCCGTGACCTCGCCCATGGTCGGCACCGTCTATCTTGCGGCCGAGCCGGGGGCCACGCCCTTTGCCACCGTCGGCGCCCAGGTGACCGAAGGCCAGACCGTCCTCATCATCGAGGCGATGAAGACGATGAACCACATCCCCGCCCCTCGCGCGGGCACGGTGAAGCGCATCCTGGTCGAGGATGGCCATCCGGTCGAATACGGCGCCCCCCTGATGATCATCGAATAAGGCCTGATCCCCATGTTCGATAAAATCCTGATCGCCAACCGGGGGGAGATCGCGCTGCGGGTGATCCGGGCCTGCCGGGAAATGGGGATCACCTCCGTCGCCGTTCATTCCACCGCAGATGCCGATGCCATGCATGTGCGCATGGCAGACGAATCCGTCTGCATCGGCCCCGCACCCTCGTCGGAAAGCTACCTGTCCAAGGCCGCGATCATTTCGGCCTGCGAGATCACCGGGGCGCAGGCCGTGCACCCCGGCTATGGCTTCCTCTCCGAAAATGCCGCCTTCGCCCAGGCACTGGAAGACCACGGCATCACCTTCATAGGCCCGAATGCGGAACATATCCGCATCATGGGCGACAAGATCACCGCCAAGGTCACCGCCAAGGAGCTTGGCATCCCGGTCGTTCCCGGCTCGGACGGCGGGGTTCCCGATTTCGAGACCGCGAAGTCGGTCGCGGAAGAGATCGGCTATCCGGTGATCATCAAGGCCACCGCCGGCGGCGGCGGGCGCGGGATGAAAGTCGCGACCAATGCGACCGAGCTGGAGGTCGCCTTCCGCACGGCCCGCTCCGAGGCGAAGAACGCGTTCGGCAACGACGAAGTCTATATGGAGAAATACCTCCAGCGCCCCCGCCATATCGAGATCCAGGTCTTCGGCGACGGTCGGGGCGGCGCAGTGCATCTGGGCGAACGCGACTGCTCGCTCCAGCGCCGCCACCAGAAGGTCTTCGAAGAGGCCCCCGGCCCGGTGATCACCCCGAAACTTCGCGCTGAAATCGGCATGGTCTGTGCCAATGCGATGAAGAAGCTGAAGTATATCGGCGCGGGCACGATCGAGTTCCTCTATGAGGACGGGCATTTCTACTTCATCGAGATGAATACCCGCCTGCAGGTCGAACATCCGGTCACCGAGGGCATCTTCGGCGTCGACCTCGTGCGCGAACAGATCCGCGTGGCCTCGGGCATGGACCTGTCGTTCACGCAGGACGAGCTTGAGATCAACGGCCACTGCATCGAGGTCCGGATCAATGCCGAGAAGATCCCGAACTTCTCACCCTGCCCCGGCCGGATCACCCAGTTTCACGCGCCGGGAGGCCTTGGCGTGCGGATGGACAGCGCGATCTACGACGGCTACCGGATCCCGCCCTATTACGACAGCCTGATCGGCAAGCTGATCGTCCATGGCCGCGACCGGCCCGAAGCGCTGGCACGGCTGAAGCGGGCGCTGTCAGAACTGATCATCGATGGCATCGATACGTCGATCCCGCTTTTCCACATGCTTCTGGCCGAGCCCGACATCCAGAACGGTGAGTACAACATCCACTGGCTGGAAAAGTGGCTGGCGCAGAAGTTCAGCTGACCGCAAGATCGGGGCGTCCTTAACGGGCGCCCCACCGCAAAAGTCTTGGAAGACTTTTGCAAAATCCTTCGAAGGATTTTGTCGGTGCCCGATCCCGCCCCTCCCGACGAAATTACCCCCGAAATCCTCCTGCGCGCCTATGCCATGGGCATCTTTCCCATGTCGGATGGCCGCGACGACCCCGAGATCCACTGGGTCGATCCCCGCCGCCGGGGCATCATGCCGCTCGACGGCTTCCACCTCTCCCGCTCCCTCGCGCGACGCCTGCGGCGAGAGGATCTGCGCGTGACAGTCGATCAGGCCTTTCCTGCTGTGGTCGATGCCTGTGCCGACCGACCCGAGACCTGGATCAGCCAGCGCATCGCCGCGCTTTACGAGCGGCTTTTCCAGCTGGGCCACGCGCACAGCATCGAAGTCTGGGACCAAGGCCGACTGGTCGGCGGCGTCTATGGGGTGACGCTGGGCGGGGCCTTCTTTGGGGAAAGCATGTTCTCCCGCGTCCGGGACGCCTCGAAGATCGCGCTGGCCCATACGGTGCATCGCCTGAACGCGGGTGGGTTTTGCCTGTTCGACACCCAGTTCCTGACCCCGCACTTGGCAAGCCTCGGCGGGCAAGAGATCACGCGGGATGAGTACCATCGACGGCTGGCGGCCGCGCTAGACGTCAGGGCGGAGTTCCAACCGAAAGGCTATTCGCCTTCGTCCTCGGAGGTCGCTGCGTCCGCTGCCGCCTCGGGCAGCACGCAGTTCAGGACCCAGACGTCGTAGCGCGGGTGATCCAGCGCCGAAAGGGCGGGCGAAGAGGCCAGCATCCAGCCCGCGAACAGCTGGGATTCGGTCGTTTCTTCCAGAATGGTCAGATGTGCCTCGGCATCCGACGCGGGGTTTCCGGTCGGATAGCGGCAGCTGTCCAGCCGCACAACCAGCCGCCCGAACTTGGCACTTTGCCCGCGGCTCAGGGTCACGTCGCCGGTCTCGCTGGTCAGCTTGTCCAGAAACCGAAGCGAGGCACCCTCCGAGTCGGTGAAGTCGGCCGCCCCGGTAGCTGCATTCGGATCGCTTTCCTGGGCCGCAACCGGCCAGGCCAGCAGCAGTGCCACGGCCAGCGCCCTCATGGTGCCGCCGCCTCCTCAGCGGCCTGATCGCCGCCCACGAACTTCATCAAGAGCGTGATCAGGCTGACTGCGCCCTGGGTATCCTCGATCTCTGCCCCTGGCTCCAGATTCTCCAGCGCGCCACCGGGCAGAACCTCGACAAAATTGCCGCCCAAGAGCCCTTCGGACGAGACGAGGATCGTCGAATCGACCGGCAGCGCCACGTCCTTGCGCATCGAGATCGTCGCATCGGCGAAGAAGGTCTCGGGGTTGAGCTTCAGTTCGGTCACCGTCCCGACCTTGACCCCCGCAAGCCGCACATCGGTTCCGACATTCACGCCCTCGACCGAACGGAAGCTTGCGACCAGCGGATAGCTGTCCGGCGCGCGTGCAAAGCCAGAGCCCTGGGCAGCATAAAGGGCGAAACCCGCGGCAACGGCCAGGACGGCCAGTCCCGCCAGGATCTCTGCGCGCTCGTAGGCCATCACTCGGGCTGCCAAGCCTCGTAGTCGCGCCGGGCGACCGGTGTCGCGCGACGGATCGAACCCGGGGGCGCATAGGCCGCTTCCGTGCCGGTCAGGTTCTCCTGATGCGGCTTTTCCCAGGCCTTGTGCTTCAAGGGCGCCTTGGTCGGCGGCTCGTCCCAGGTGTAATGCAGCCAGCCATGCCAGTCGGGCGACACGCGCGAGGCTTCCATCTCGCCATTGAAGATCACCCAGCGCCGCTTGCCGTCACGGGTCTGGTAAAAGATGTTCCCCGCCTCATCCTCGCCCACCTTCACACCCTTGCGGGCGGTGAAAAGCTGGGTTCCCAGCGTCTGGCTGTTCCACCAGGTGAGCAGGCGTTTGAGGAAGTACATCAGGGCCTCCGCTTCCGTTTCCCCCCATATGGCCGAAAGCCCCGCCAAGGTCTAGGGTCAAGCGTTGCAGCCGGAAAAATCCGCGGGTTCCTTGCCAATCTGCCCAAAGAAAAAAGGCGGGCTGAAAGCCCGCCCTACGCCCGGGATCCGTCCCTTTTCAGGCCTTCACCGGCTCTTTTTTCTTGCTCTCGGTATAGACGAGCATGGGTTTCGCACCGTTGTTCACGGCTTCTTCCTTGACGACGACCTCTTCGACCCCGTCCATGCCGGGCAGTTCGAACATCGTGTCGAGGAGGATATCCTCCATGATCGACCGCAGGCCCCGCGCCCCGGTCTTGCGCTTGATCGCGCGCTTGGCGATCGCCGTCAGAGCGTCCGAAGTGAAGGTCAGCTTGACGCCCTCGATCTCGAACAGCCGCTGGTACTGCTTGACCAAGGCGTTCTTCGGCTCGGTCAGAATCGTGACCAGAGCAGCCTCGTCCAGATCGGTCAGCGTCGCGATCACGGGCAGACGCCCGACGAATTCCGGGATGAGACCGAACTTGAGCAGATCCTCGGGTTCCAGCTCCTTGAAAAGCTCACCCACGCTGCGTTCTTCCGGCCCCCGCACCTCGGCGCCAAAGCCGATGGCGCTGCCCTTGTTGCGCTGTGCGATGATCTTTTCCAGACCCGCAAAGGCACCGCCGCAGATGAAAAGGATATTGGTCGTGTCCACCTGCAGGAATTCCTGCTGCGGGTGCTTGCGGCCACCCTGCGGCGGAACGCTGGCCACAGTGCCTTCCATGATCTTCAGCAGCGCCTGCTGCACGCCCTCGCCCGAGACGTCCCGGGTGATCGAGGGGTTGTCCGACTTCCGCGTGATCTTGTCGACCTCGTCGATATAGACGATCCCGCGCTGCGCGCGTTCGACGTTGTATTCCGAGGCCTGCAAGAGCTTCAGGATGATGTTCTCCACATCCTCGCCCACATAACCGGCTTCGGTCAGCGTCGTCGCATCGGCCATGGTGAAGGGCACGTCCAGGATGCGGGCGAGCGTTTGCGCCAGAAGCGTCTTGCCGCAGCCCGTGGGGCCGATCAGCAGGATGTTCGATTTCGACAGCTCGATATCGGTCTTCGAGGAATGGTTCAGCCGCTTGTAGTGGTTGTGCACCGCGACCGAGAGCACCCGCTTGGCATGGATCTGGCCGATGACGTAATCGTCCAGTACCTTGCAGATTTCCCGCGGGGTCGGCACGCCATCCGAGGATTTAAGTCCGGTGGTCTTAGTCTCCTCGCGGATGATGTCCATGCACAGTTCGACGCATTCGTCGCAGATGAAGACCGTCGGCCCGGCAATCAGCTTGCGTACTTCATGCTGGCTCTTGCCGCAGAACGAACAATAGAGGGTGTTCTTGCTGTCGCCGCCGCTGTTGTTCGCCATCCGCAGTCCTCTACGCTTTGCCACCAAACCGCCCTGCTTCGCAGGGTTGGTGCCTTGGGGATAAGTCTAGGCCAAGCCCCATGGCACCACAATCCGAAAAACCTGCCGGACCATCCGGCGGAAAGTGGGCGTCATTTCGACGTATCGTCGGCCTTTCCGCGGCTTTCCAGAATCTGGTCGATCAGACCCCAGGTCTTTGCATCCTCGGCCGACATGAAATTGTCCCGCTCCAGTGCGGCTTCCACCGTCTCATAGTCGTTGCCGGTGTGCTTGACGTAGATTTCGTTCAGCCGCCGCTTCAGCTTTTCGGTTTCCCGAGCATGGATCATGATATCCGTCGCCTGGCCCTGATAGCCGCCCGAAGGCTGATGGACCATCACTCGGCTGTTCGGCAGGCTGAAGCGCATGCCCTTTTCGCCGGCGGTCAGCAGCAGCGACCCCATCGAGGCCGCCTGCCCGATCACCAGGGTCGAGACCTTCGGCCGGATGTACTGCATCGTGTCATAGATCGAGAGCCCGGCCGTCACCACGCCGCCAGGGCTGTTGATGTACATGCTGATTTCCTTGGTCGGGTTTTCCGATTCAAGGAACAGCAGCTGGGCGCAGATCAGGCTGGACATGCCGTCATGGACCGGGCCGCCAAGGAAGATGATCCGTTCCTTCAGCATGCGGCTGAAGATGTCATAGGCCCGCTCGCCCCGGCTGGTCTGCTCGACCACCATCGGGACAAGAGTGTTCATGTAATGGTCAACGGGATCGCGCATCGGTTCCTGCCTCTGTGTCTCTGACGAGGAATATCGCCTGAAGTATTGCCAGAGTCTTAGTAGCGCGCGACGGGGGCTGCAAGGGCAGGTCAGCCGTCCACCGCAACCTCTCACAAGTTGCGCTCCAGCGGACACGCGGGGGTTGGCAAGTCGTGACTTCTGCCCAGCTTGCCTAACCGAAGACCCGCCGCGCCAGCAGGATCCGCGCCAAAGCGGTGATGCAGCACAAGGCGCCGAAGACCCAAGCCAGCGGCACGAACCAGGCGGGCCACAGCACCATCAGAAGGAAGCAGAGGATCGTCTCGGTCCCCTCCATCAGCCCGGCGGTGAAGTAGAGGGACTTCTCGCCCCGGCTGCGGGTTTCAAGTCCTCGCTTCGCGGCGAAGACGGAATAGGCCAGGAAAGTCGCCCCATTCAGATAAAAGCTGGCAAGCAAAAAGGCGCCCGCGGTGCCGTTCAAGTCCGGATCGCGCAGGACGAAAGCCAAGGGGATCGCACCGTAAAAGGCAAAATCGCAGACGATGTCGAGATAGCCGCCAAAGTCGGTCTTGCCCCGCGCCCGCGCGACGGCCCCGTCTAGCCCGTCGGCAAGCCGGCTGGCCATGAGGACAAGGGCCAGGAACACCCCGGACCAGCCCACCGAGACCATCACCGCCAC